>CAYOCI010000029.1:0-34019 GCA_964402415.1 uncultured Clostridia bacterium | reverse complement strand
AATCGTCCTCATGTCCAACCGATGATGCAGAAACATGATGTACACAGCAAAGGATATTCCCATCCTGTGCAGAAATAGCGCATAGAGTCTGCAATCAGGTGGGATTGAATGAAGTTGCGAGATAATGGCTTCACGCTTATCGAGGTACTGACTGTTGTAGCTATCTTGGCTCTTCTAGCGGGGTTGGCCGTCCCGAGGGTGTTTGGTCAGATCGAGGAATCGCGTGTTACAGCCGCCATGACGGATTGCAGCACCATTGGGAAGGCTCTCTCCTTGTCGATGCTCTCTCATGATATTGTGCCGGCGCAGAATGATATTGAGTACCTGCGCAAATGGCCGGATAAGAATCCTTGGGGCGGCAGCTACAGCCTGTCATCCAACGATGACTACGTCGCGAACAAGTATATCCGGCTGGGAATGACTGACGTGCCCGAGCAGTCCTATCAGAGCCTAAAGGGTAAGATGGGAGATCAGGTTGATAGGGCCAAGGATGGGACTGTCTACATGTACATCCATGGGACGGGTGGAAGCGCCGGGGGCGAACCGGGTGGACCCTCGGTGACGCCGGTTAGCGATTACGATGTCTTTGACTATGTAGGCTACGCAGGTGGCAACAGCATTGTCAGAGCTGGATGGAAGTTCGTCAACAGTTCCAGCATACTCTATGCTGTTGGCAATGTCTCATCAAAACCCAATGACGTCAAGCAGGAAGAACAGGTGCGGCAGGGCCAATCAGTGCTACCCTTCCCTAGCTTTGATAAGGTGCTCGCCTTACGTGACTTCGTATGCGATGAGGTACACAGTGGCAACTACACCATTGATAGCATTGACACTGTCAGCAACAAAAGCCTTAGGATCAACGGAGACCTCAGGATCTCGCGGACCGGAGTCAAGTTCCACAATGTAACGTTGTACGTGACCGGGAACTTGGTCATAACGGGAGACGCGTCGAATACTACATTCAGCAATTCGACCGTCTATGTCGGAGGAGCTATCGAGATCAGCAAGAATAACACAATTTTCGATGGTTCTACTCTGTTCGTGAATCAGGGGTTAAGTACAACTGAGAAACTGACGCTGAAGAACTCCTTTGTTGCCGCGCGGGGCCCTGTTAATGCCACTAACAGCAACAACGACCTCGACAACTCGTTAGTGATTGGCTACCGGGATGTGACTATGTCGGTCAATAACCTCAAAGGAGCTGTTATAGCCGAGAGAGATCTAGTCCTAGCAGCAAACGAACTTCAGTATATACCTGCCGTCAAGACGTTCCTAAACCCACACTAATATGACGTCTTCTGCACCTCAAGGAGCAATAATGCCCCGCGCTCTGACCGAGCTGCGGGGCATCAGATCTCTACGGCCTTACGCCTTCGTTGCCGCGACCTGTTCCTTTGCCTCATCCGCCTGCTCCTCGACCCACGCATTCTTATAGCGCAGGATGGAGAGTGGATGCGGGACGAGGTTCTGCAAGTACGGCTGCATCAGATAGCGGCTGGTGAGGTTGTAGAGAAAGACGATCGGTACATCATCGATGATCATCCGCTGGATCCCGTCGTAGGCCTTCATCCTGCGGTTGGGTTCGCGGATGGCGCGCGCCTCCGCCAGCGCGGCGTCGACCCGCGGGCTACTGTAGAGCCCGCGATTAGTCTTGGAGCGGATGGCGTCGGTATGGAAGAGGGCGGTCAGGTAGTTATCTGGGTCGCCTGTATCGGCTAGCCAGTTGCCAGCACCGAGATCGCGATCAGCGTAGCTCTTGCCCGAGGCGGTATCGGCCGCGCTGGGGGTCTCGATGCGGATCCTAAAGCCGACCTTCTCCCAAGCGGTCTTGAGATATTCGCCCAAAGTTGCCTGGGTACCTAGGTGCAAAACCAGTTCGCGGTTGAGCCCAGACTGAGCCAGCAGTTGTCGGGCTTTGTTTGGGTCATAACTGTAGGTCTTGAGCTGGGCGTTGTAGCCCTGTAGACCGTGGGGGATCGGCCCATGGGACAGGGCCGCTGTCCCACCAGTCAGCTGACGGATCATATCCTCGCGATCCACCGCATAGTTCAACGCCAGGCGGACGCGCTTGTCCTGCAGATAGGGCTTGGTCCAGTTGATCGTGGCAAACATGGCCTGCGGTTCGGGCATCTCGCGGACCTGGAAACGCCCCGTGGCCTGGAGCTCGGCAAACACAGCACTGTTCGGCTTGAGATACGCTAGCTCGCCGCGCAGGAAGGCATCCTTTTGCTCCAGAGCCGTCTGATAGTTGAAGACCAACTGGTCGGCAAACGGGCGCCCCTCGAAATAGCGGTCAAAGGCGGCCATGCGCGTCTCGGCGTCCGAACTAGAGATATGTGTGAACGGTCCAGCCCCGATCGGGTTGTCATTGAAACTGCCCGATTCCATGACATCCTTCGGTACGATGGCAGCAGCGTAGTAGGCGAGGCTATCCAGGAAAGCAGTGTTAGGATGGACCGTCTTGATCGTCACACGGTAGCGGTCGAGCACCTTGATCCCCGAAACCCCATGGGCCCGTCCATCCATGAACTCCCTGGCTCCCTCGACGTCCGCCAGGACCCAGGTATGCTCTGATTTCACCTTGGGATCGACCAAGCGTTCCAGTGAGTACTTCACATCGGCCGCCTCAACCTCAGGACCATGGTGGAAGTAGACCCCTTTGCGCAGGGCAAACTCCCAAGTCAAACCGTCGGTCCCCAATCGCCAGGAGCGCGCGATGGCTGGGATGACGGTGGTATCGTCGCCGAACTGGACCAGACCGATATGCATGTTGGCCCGCACATGGGTGGCGTAGATCTGCGTATCGGCGATCGGGTCAAAGGGAGGCTTGCGGTTGGCAGGGACCACCAACATCGACTCCTTCGCCGGCTGTTGGTCAGATGCTGCGACGATCTGCCCCAGAGCCGAATTGGTGGCACTGAGGGCTCGCAGCAGTGAGCCAAGGTTGTTATTGATCGAGCGCTGCTGGGTCGCTCCCATGGCGCTGAGGTCAGCATGAACCGCCACGCTGTCGGCGACGTTGCTCATCTGCTCGATGGCTCCGGTGAGGGCACTGTGGCGAACCGTCTGGTCACTGATGGCATGCTGGATAGCGCTGACCATCTCCATGGTTCGCGCCGCATGGGAGGCGATCTGCTCCAGAACTGTGCCGACCTGTGTGAAAGCCGCCGCCCCGTCATCCACCGCGCTGACGTTGCCCATCAGAAGCTCAACGGTTTGGTTGGCCTGCTTCTGGATCGCGCTGATGGACGAGGTGATCTCCTTGGCGGCCGACGAGGTCTGCTCAGCCAACTTCTTGACCTCATCAGCGACCACCGCAAACCCCCTGCCGTGTTCGCCCGCCCTAGCGGCCTCAATGGCAGCATTGAGACTGAGCAGGTTGGTCTGATTGGCCACTGACCTGATCAGATCATTGAGCTTCTGGATCTCTGCCACCCTTTTGCCCAAGTCAACGACCATCTGGGCATTGCTATGGGCGCCGGATCGGATTAGATCCATCTTGCTCAGGGCGGCCATGACGGTACGCTTGCCATCCTGTGCCACCTGATCGGTCTGCTGGGCAGAGTCGCGGGTTCGCTCGGCGGAGGAGAAGACAGTCTGCGTGTAGGAGGCCAGCTCATGACCTAGGCTGATGGTCTTCTCTAGGATAACCTTTTGCTCTTCCACTTCGTGAACGATGGCAGAAACGCTCTGGGCCATCTGATCAGCAGACTGAAAGAGATCGGTCGTCTTGGCTAAGATCTGACTTGAGGCGACACCGAGGCGCTGCGAACTACCCTTCAGTGGCGAGTAGCGCTTTGAGATCGACGCGGGGGATATCTTCCGCTCCTCTGGGGCACTCTTCTCGATCTTCTTGTTCTTTGAAAAGCCCAGCATGGTACCACTCCTTATCACGACGATCCTGGCTGGCGTGATCTCTCACCCGCGTCTAGTCCGCAACGACTTGATCACGCTGATAGGACTATTGGTTGGCAAAATTCGACCTAGCGAGTCAAAAAGCCTGCCTCTTCGTGACTGATTTGCCAAAATAAGTTGATAGGTGACTGGATGCCGTGCTTGATCTGGCCGTATACGCCACCGGAATCCTCGATCGGAGATCGACAGCTGCATATAGTCAATCCTCGAGGAGTAAACATCCAGGTGAATAGTTACCGAAAAGCCTTGATACTCTACCCCCGTTGAGGCTATAATACAGAACAATACATCGAACGCGATGATGGAGAAAAGTAACTCAGGCGATGCAGTCAGCGAGTCGGGGGTGGTGCGAGCCCGACCTGATAGCCTCAGTGAAAGAACACTCCAGAGCGCTGTCCGAAAGTGCTTAGGCATGAGTAGGTCCAGCCGGAGCTGCACCGTTACAAGCAGGGAGGTATCGGATGGTGGTTTTCGCCTATCCCGCACCTTGCTAAGCTGGGCCTGCAGAGGCCAATTTGGGTGGTAACGCGAGTATTCCCTCGTCCCTTAACTGGGACGGGGGTTTTTTGTTTTCCCAAATCAACTAAGGAGGAGACAAACATGCTGCAGACCGCACCCTATCTCGACTACCTGGTCAGTGACCGAGCCCAAGCAACCTTTAGGATCAACCAACAGGTGATGTCAGCCCTTCGTGATTACCTAAATGGCCAAGAGTTCGTGGAGTTCCTCCCACCCGTGATCTCGACCGTCACCGATCCCGGCCTGCGTGGTGCCGAGCGAGTCGCTGTCTCGCTCTATGGGCAGAAGACCTACCTGACCAGTTCCATGGTCTTTCACAAACAGGTCCTGGCCACTGCGTTCCAAAAGATCTACTCGTTTGCGCCCAACGTCCGGTTGGAACCGATCAGCAACGATCATAGCGGGCGCCACTTGGTGGAGTTTTGCCAGCTAGATCTAGAAGAGGCCGACGCCACTTACGAGGACAGCATGCGCTTGGCCGAGGAGATGATCGCCGCGGCGATCAGGTCGGTCAAGGAGCACTGCGAGCCGCTGCTTGCATCCTTGGGTCGTCGTGTGGCCGTTCCCCGTACCCCCTTTGCCCGCTACACTTACGATGAGATGCTGGGGCTGGCACGGTCCATGGGGTTGGATATCACCTATGGTCAGGAGCTGCCCCAAGAGGTTGAGACCAGGATCTCACGAGAGGTAGGGAGCTTCTTCTGGATCACGGACTACCCGAAGAGCTGCCGTGGCTTTTACTATCGTGAATCCACCGACCCCCAGGTGGTGCGTAGCATGGATCTGATCTACCCTGAGGGTTTTGGTGAGGCCATCTCTGGCGGCGAGCGTGAGTATCTGCCTAACTCCATTCGCCGCCGCTTAGCCGAGCACCAGCTGGACTCGACCGACTTTGCAGCCTTCCTTCCCTATGCCGAACGAGGCCTAAAGCCGACCAGCGGTTTCGGTATCGGCGTCGAACGGCTGATGCGCTACATCACCGGACAGCGCGATATCTGCCAGATCAGGCCATTCCCCAAAGTCCCGGGCAAGATTACGATGTAGGAGGATAGTATGGACCCCGACAATAATAGCAATTGATGCCCCCACGAGCCTGAAGCTCAGTGGGGGCATCAATTGTTTGACGGGCTAGGTTGGACAAGCAGTCGCCTTATGGCAGGAGAACTGGCGGGGCAGAGAGTATATGGACAAAGATGGAATAAGGCCGCCGGGTGGATCGCGAGCGAGCATAGCGGATCGGGTTCGAGCCGGCGAGTATAGCAGAAGGGGGCAATCGAGATGCTGACGCTGAACCACGCACCGATGGTAAAGCAGCAAATGGTGATTAGGAGGGCGCCCAACGACGTCTTCGAGGCGTTTGTTGACCCACAGATCACCACCAAGTTCTGGTTCTCGAAAAGTAGCGGACGCCTGGAAGTAGGTAAGACCGTCCGCTGGGAATGGGAGAAGTACGGCGTCGGCGACGACATTCATGTCAGAGAGATGGAGCAAGACCGGCACATCCAGATCGAATGGTCGGATCATACCCAGACCGAGTGGGTCTTCGAACCCCTTGGCGATGGCCGGACCATGGTCACGATCGTCAACGGTGGGTTTTCGGGAAGTGGCGACGATGTCGTGAATCAGGCTATTGACTCCATGGGCGGATACACGTTCTTGCTCTGTGGACTAAAGGCGCTGCTGGAACATAACGTTCTCTTGAACGTAGTCAACGACAAGACGCCCTAATTGGTTCTTGTTCAACAGCAGCAATGCTTTGGAGTGGAGGTGTAGGTCACGTTCAACGAACTACGGGTCACCAAGGTTAAGCCCCTTCTACGATTGACAGATGAAGAGAGGAAGCAGGTCATAGAGATCTTCTTCTCCTCACGCTATCATGCACCCATGTTCAAGGCCCATAGTGATGAGGAGAAGCGGCAACTCTGTGAGCAGTTTCTGACCAAGATTATCAAAGCGCCTGTCTTCTGGTACTACGTGGAGTACGAGCCGGGGATGATGCGCGATAGCCTCTACCGCTGGGCGACCATCGTCTACTCCACTGGTGAGACCATCCGCGAGATGCAGTCCCCGCGCCATGATATCAGCGTGACCATCACCGACCAGGGCGACAGCTATGCCATCATCGAGCTGGCGGAGTCTGGTCCCATCATCCATTCGGTCGTCTTCAACCCACACGCCCAATGGTAAGGACGGAGGAAGCGTATGCATCAATACCATGCCCAACGTGAGGCGGTGGCTTACTATTGGCACATTCCCCACGTACCCGAGCAGTTCACCGTCGAACCCAAGCTGCTGGGCGGCTTGAGTGAAGGACAGTTCGCCGCAGCCTTCCGCCACTACGCCGAGACCATGGCTCGTATGTACCGCGATATTGAGGCCAGGCCCGAGGCCTACGGCGTTCTCACCATTGACATCAACGCCGTCAATGAGAATAAGGAAGACGGCAACCTGGCTAAGGCCTCATGGAGGTCGATCAAGCGCCTGGGTGATCTGATGGCCACGCTTGGCCGACTGGGCGAGGTAGATGCGGATGGGCTGCGCATCCCCATCGCCAGCTTTAAGTCAGCCTTGAGCAAGATGACCAAGTTTCACCTGATCCTGCACCGGCTGGTTGACTTTGGCTTTGTGATCACTCATCTTGATGGCGAGAGGTTCAGCCGCGGCGCGGAGTTCTTCGCCGTCACCTATCCCGAAAACCCTGTGCTGATGCGGGTGGTGAAGGCGTATGCCATCGCGGATCCTTTCCATGACGACGACCCGCATGAGTTCTACTACTTCGACTACAAACGGGTGGCAGATCGGACAGCCCTGGCCAAGGATTGTGTGGTTGCGGATCTAGCCGCCTTGGTTGATGGAGATAAGGGACGGCTGCTCATGGCGCTCGATCGCTACTTCGTTGATGAGATGCAACTTACCTCGCACTACAAGGATGATAGCATCGAGTATTACCTAAAGAAGAAGCGCGTGGCTCGCTCTATCGTCGACTTTCACACCCTCGATGTTCGCGTGATCCTGAAGCTGAAGGAGATGGACCGCTACATCGATACTGTCAGCGATCTGCCCAGAGAGCTGAGGCGGTACTTCGAGAAGGGCACCTGCCGCTACTGCGGCTTCCAGGACTCTACTGTCGAGCACTGTAAATTCCGCGTGAGTTGGACGCTCGACGGCGCAAGGCACGACGCCTGCGGCTTTGAGTGCTTCACCTTCCGCAACCCCGAAAGCCGCTGCGCCGAGGGGATGGTGCAGTTGATGACACGGGAATACGGCTCCCGATAGGTTAGTGGCTCGTAAGGGGCGCGTTCCGCGCCGCTCACGAGCGGTACCTCTCCAGCACCACCGCACTGTGCGCTCGGTGGGCTGCGCTTCGCCGCCCGCGGCGGGGAGATAATACCATAATCTGCAGACGGTCTCCTTTGAGCTACCGTGAAGCAGCTGAGCTGACCGGAGCCTGCGAGTAGAGTACGACGGGACGTCTGTCAAAACCAGCAATGGAGGGAGGACCCTATGACCACCATCTACTTCGTCCGCCACGGCGAGACACAGTATGATCTCGCCGAAGCGCGCAAGCTTAAGGGCGGCATGCGCGATCTGGTTCCACTGACCGCCAAGGGCCGCGAGCAGGCCCTTGGCGCTGCCGAGCAACTGAGCGGGCTGCCGATCAGCCGGATCATCACCTCCCCCATGACCAGAGCCATGGAGACGGCGCACATTATCGCCCGGGAGATCGGACTGCCCCTGACGGTGGAGTTCGATCTCCATGAGTGGCTGCCTGATCTGACCCACAACTACGACTCATCACAGTTCTCTCGCCAGCAGTCCGCTGAGATGGAGTCCCACGGTGGCGAGTGGCCGGACGGCGAGACGAGGAGCTGGGAGCCGCTCTCCCACCTGCGCGAGCGTGTCAGGGGGGTATTGGCAAGGTATCAGGGCGACGAGCCGATCGCCGTCGTCGCCCATGGAACGCTGATCTATGCCATGACCGGACAGAGGATAGCCACCGGACAGGTGCTCAGGGTTAGTTTAAAGGAGACCTAATGACGGCACTTCCGTTGGCCGAATTGGCATTCGAAGCGACAGAGTGGGAGGGACGTACATGCCGTATTTCGTCGCAGCCATGCCGCCGAGCGACTACGGGGACAGGATTACTCAGTTTGCCAAGCGATGGAACTACACTCCCGGCTGGCCACCCCATATCACCGTAAAGGCCCAGGGTGGGTTGTCAGATGGGATGGGCTGGCTTGAGCTCGTGGAGCGAGTCTGCCTTACCTCCGTACCCGGGATAGAGGTTTCTCTGGGCGAACCTAAGATGCTTGGGGCAAGTGTCCTCATCCTACCGGTCGAGTCGTCTGCTCTCTACAACCTGCATCAGATGCTCGTTGATGCGCTCAACCCGACCGCGGCTGAGCGCGCACAGTACTTCGAAGATGACCGGTTTGTCCTTCATCTCACCCTGGGGCAGACTCACTACGGGCTAACCAGTGATGATCTGGAGGAGATGAGGATAGCAGCGCAGGATGGGCTGAGCCCGTTTCCCACCTTCGGTGTTAGCTTCCTGCGGGTATTCTACCTCGATATCGACGGCTCTTATCGGAAGCTTCGAGACATTCAGCTGGGCGAGAGATAGACACGACCTGAAGCCCCTTTGCGGGCTTTAGGTCGTATCATTTTCATGGCAAAGACGGTGTGCCCGGGCAATACAGGCGCGTAGGGCTGCAGGCCGATCAGACAGTCTGGGTGTTGTCATCTCGCTGAGAGTCGTGGGATCATAAGGCTGGCCGTGATATGCATTTTCCCGCATCAGCAGCAGGGCGACCGGGGGCCGTTCGCGAATACATGCAGGCAATGGGTGGGGAGGTGATGGCAGATGCACAACGGTGGGCAGCCCAGTTTGAAGGAGACGTTGTCATTCTTCCTTCCCCTAGCGCTAACCAGTGCCATGACCATGGTCTCGCACTCTCTGATCTCAGCGGGCTTGGCTCGGACCGTGAACCCCGTGGCATCCCTCGCCGCCTACTCGGTGGCTCTGGCCGCCGAGGACCTCTTCGAGTCGCCAATCATCCAGACGCGCCAGATGACGCTGGCTCTGCTCAAGGGTCCGCGTTCCTTCCAGGTCATCAGCCGAGCTGCGCTGACTGCCCTCGCCATCAGTATGGCACTAGGACTGGTCATCGCTGCGCCCCCCGTGGGCTCCTTCTTCTTCACACGGTTGCTGGGAGTTCCCTACGACCTACTCGGGCCGACCTTGGGCAACTTCTGGATTGTCATGCTGCTGCCGGTGCTCGCTGGGGCACGGTCCTTCCTTCAGGGTGTCGTGATCAAGCATCGGCAGACTGCCTTACTCACCGCTGCCATGGTGGGGCGCGTGCTATTGATGGCTGGCTTCATCTATTCCTGCATCCGCTGGGGGTGGGTCAAAGGCGGATATATTGGTAGCCTTGCCCTCAATCTTGGCGTCATGGTCGAGCTGACCGCAGCCGCTGGCAAGTCGCGGCAGCTACTCGCTGCCGATCGCACCGACGATGAAGATCAGCCCCTGACCTACCGCAGCGCCTGGCGCTTCTACTATCCGCTGGCCATCGCCGCCGTGCTGGCATCCACCGTCAAACCATGGATTACAGCTGGAATAGCACGGGGATCTGAAGCGGTAACCGCTTTGGCCGCGTACTCCGTTGCTTGGTCGGTGGGTTCGATTATCATCAATCCGATGCTGAATATCCATCAGGCTACTCTGGTCTTGGGCCAGGGGGCATCTGGCGACCGCCATGTGAGGCGCTTTGCTCTGGGGGCGGGCTGCTTGTCAGCAGGCCTCTTACTCGTCCTTAGTCTCAGTCCCTTCGGGCGGTTCATCCTAACCCGCTGGATTGGTGTGTCTGGCACCCTGTTGGCACTCACCTTGCGCAACCTCAGGATGATGGCGCTACTCCCGCTGATCTACTGCGGTGTGGAGTACCTAACCGGGATAATGTTGGCGCACAGTCTGACTGGGATGATCAGCGTCGCCAAGGTCGCCAACCTGCTGGCGACGGCTATTGCTGTTACGCTACTGGCTGGTCGGTCGCCGGTCATTGGCCCTCTCAGCCTGATCATGGGCGCAGGTACCGAACTGGCCGCGCTCCTATGGGGGTGGACGCGCTCCGTGGATGCCGTTGGATTATCTACTGGCCCCGATGGGGGTGGGTCCCAACGCGGTTTGTCCTGGTAGCACTAGTTTTTTGTGAAAAGTATCATAAAGCAGGAGGAGCTCCTGCCCCGAAGGAAGAATATAGCGGATGACAAGTACAAAGGCAAACCCGCCGAAAGGCGGGGACGCAAAGCCACGGGCCTAACGTCATGTGACTATGGTAGCCGGGTTGCCTTGAAGATAAGCGTGTATCCATGTACACACCTGTCTCTGGGCAGGTGTGTTTACTTTTAGGTAAAGGCCGAGGTCTGCCGACGACTGGCTCGAGGAACTGGGCGGAGCAGGGAAAGGAGTCACGATAGATGGGCGCACACGATCGGGATCACATGGCCGCCATTCGTGCGATTGCTGAGAGCCATGGGGGCGAGTGTCTCTCCCCCCAGTACGTTGACTCGCAAACCAAACTGCGTTTCCGCTGCGCTAGAGGCCACGAGTGGGAGGCCAGGCCCAACGCGATTAAGCAGGGCAAATGGTGTAGGATCTGCGCTTGCGAAGAGATGCGCGGCAAGCCAAGGAAGCGGGCCAAGCCGCGGATGCCTGGGCACTCTCTGGCTGACAGAGTCCCTGTGCTGAGCAGTGAACTGCTCAGCTCCTATAAGCAGATGCTCCGTGAGCTGCTGACGGGCGAGGACATAGTTGATAGCATAGGGTTCAGGGCCTCCATTGAGCTGGATGATCGCCTCTAGGCCAACCGGTGAGTCCAGTTAAGGGATGCTGTCCAGGAGCAGCAGGCGGAGAATGGCCGCCACTCAGTCTCAATTGCGACTGGTGTTCTCTAGCCTAAGGGATTAGTAAGGAGAGGCGACCCGCAGCCCCCATGGGAGCTGCGGGTCACCTTTTGTCTATGCCTTGAGCCCCAGGATCTCTTCCAGCTCTTTGGCGGCGCCCCAAGCAAGAAAACACGCCTGATAACGAATGGGAATCTCCGAATTGACGGAAAAAGTATAACTCATATCGGAATAGTACACACAAGTTGCCAAACGGGGTGATTGCGAGTATACTGGTGGTGACAGAACACGTCTTTTTTGCTTGTCGCCTGGGACAAAAACGTACCACTTGGGCCAGCGTTTGACCCACGTAATATCGCTAGAGATAGGAAGGGAGAGGAAGTCACGTGCTTAAGGTCGGTATCAACGGTTTCGGTCGCATCGGTCGTCTCGCTATGCGCATGCTCCTGGAGGAGAAGGACGTACAGCTCGTGGCGTTCAACGCCACCTCGGATATCAAGACTTATTCCCATCTGTTCCGCTATGACTCCAGCTATGGCACCTACCCCGGTCAGGTGGAGGTTCAGGACGATAACATCGTCGTCAATGGCCACGCCGTTAAGGTCTTCCGGGAGAAGGATCCCGCCAATATTCCCTGGGCCTCGCTGGGCGTTGATCTCGTCATTGAGTGCACCGGCAAGTTTAACGATAAGGAAAAGGCTCTGGGCCATGTCCATGGCGGTGGCGCCAAGAAGGTTATCCTCTCCGCCCCTGGCAAGAATGAAGACGTCACCATCGTCTACGGTGTCAATGAAAAAGCCTATGACCCGGCCAATCACCAGGTCATCTCCAACGCCTCCTGCACCACCAACTGTCTCGCCCCCGTGGCCAAGGTGTTGCAGGATGAGTTCGGCATTATCAAAGGCATGATGACCACCATCCACGCCTACACCAACGACCAACAGATCCTCGACAAGTCGCACAAGGATCTGCGTCGTGCCCGCGCCGGCGCGCTCTCCATCATCCCCACCACCACCGGTGCCGCCAAGGCGGTCTCCCTCGTCCTGCCTGAGCTGAAGGGGAAGCTGAACGGCTTTGCTCTGCGCGTGCCGACCCCTACCGTCTCCGTGGTCGATCTCGTCGTCGAGACCGAGAAGAAGACCACCGCCGACGAGGTCAACCAGGCTCTGCGCAAGGCTGCCGACGGCAGCCTGAAGGGCATCCTCGCTGTCTGCGACGAGCCCATGGTCTCCGTCGACTTCAAGGGCTCCGACTTCTCCTCCATCATCGACTCGCAGCTGACCATGGTCATGGGAGGCAACCAGGTGAAGGTCTTAGCTTGGTACGACAACGAATGGGGTTATACCCGTCGTCTCGTCGACCTGGTCAAGTACGTCGCCGCCCAAGGAGCGTAAGCCTCGTACAGTACGAGACCCGCGGCTATGTGAATGGCTGCGGGTCTTCTGTCGTACCTGGGTAACACGGCAGTGCTGAGGCAAGTAACTGAGTGCTGGCACCACGAGCTTCAAGACCTGGGTGTCAGGCAGCTAATTGGATCGCACTGGATGCCACTTGTGGCGGGCTGGGGGCATCCCGGTATCCAGGAAGCCGCAGCGTTGAGCATCGGGTCGTCTGGTGAAGGTGCAGCCACGCCAAGCCCATTAATGGGCCATAATAGCCTCAAAGCAAGGCACTAACCATGAGAAACGACGCTTTACAGTTTCTCCGAATGGCTGTATCCTTGTGCTTAGGTGGTTGCTGACGTATGATGCTGCCATCACGCGGGTCCGTGTCTGGGTTGTGGACTGCTTAGCAGCCAACCCTCCTTAAGCTGCTGGTTGCTCTTGCGACTCAGCTTTCTGACCGGCTTAGCTGGCACGCCATGATAGTAATCCAGGGTTGTGTAGTCTGCGCGATAACGCCATAGGCGTTCGATTATGACCCCTGAGGCATCGGTTGGTTGCCCATATGACCCCAATCCATCGGCAAACTTCCATTTTGACAGCCAACATATTTCTGCACTCCAGTATGCGGGTGACTGTCTAGCAGTCATCCGCTGTATGTGACCTCGTTCATGATTAGACATCAGCTCTTCGACTAGGGTCAGCTTAGCTGCTTAGTCAGAAAGGGCGTGTGTTTAACCTGAGCGGGGTTTTTGTTTTGAGAAATGAGGAGACTACCATAATGTATGGAGCCATCGGGGGTGTGAACGTGCGCAAGAGCCTAAAGGCCAAGATCGTGACGGGTTATGTGATGATCTTGCTCCTTTTCACTTTGAGCAGTCTGTGGGCTATCAACGCGTTTGCGAAGTTGAGCGGTGCCGTCAAGGAGATCATGCTGGATAATTACCGCAGTGTACTGGCGGCCGAGAGCATGATCGAAGCGTTGGAGCGTCAGGATAGCGCCCTGCTCCTGATTCTCTTTGGACGTCTTGATGAAGGACAGTCGGTCTATCTGGCGAATCAGAGCAGCTTCTTTGAGTCCCTAACACGAGCCGAAGACAACATCACCGAACCTGGGGAGGGGGCTGTGGTCAGTCGCCTGAAGACCGACTATGGTGTCTACCTACAAAAAGTCAGCGCCCTACGTGACCTGCAGTTGCGCGAGGGGTCCGATCCGGCGCGCACGAGTTATCTGAGTGATGTGGTTCCTTCTTTTGAGGCTGCCAAGGCGCGATGCCGTGAGCTATTGGATATCAACCAGAGCGCGATGTTGGCATCTCGAGAGCGAGCGGAACGATTGGCTACGCGTTCCAGTGTATCGGTCTCGATCGTCTCACTGATGGCCATCGTGCTGGGTGGTCTGTTCAGCTTGAGCTCAGCACGTCTCATCATTCGCCCGATCCGCACTCTCATGGATAAGGTCCGATTAGTGAGCGAAGGTAAGCTTGACACCGTGACCACCATTCGCAGCCAGGATGAGATTGGCCAGCTTGCAGCGGAGTTTAACCGCATGGTCGAGCGTCTGGCCCAGTATGAAAAGGCCAATATCGCGAAGATCATGGCTGAGCAGAAGAAGTCAGATGCCATTGTACGGAGCATTAACGACGCCCTCGTGGTCACCGATGACCAGTGTCGGGTGATACTGATGAACCCTGCCGCCGAACGGCTATTTCAAGTCACCGAAGAGGAGGCCACCGGCCATCACTTTCTCGAGGTTATCTCCAATAAGGAGCTGTTTGACCTGATCCGACGTGAGGGTGAGGGCTCCTCTGAGACCGAGACAGGCACAGATCCAGTCGCTGTAGTGCTGATGGTTGACGAGAAGACCCACCACTTTCGGGTAGAGGTGACCGCCGTCCAGGGCTACGACTGCGATCTGCTGGGTGTCGTCTGCATGCTGCAGGATGTCACGCACTACAAGGAGGTCGACCAGCTCAAATCCGAGTTTGTCTCGACCGTCTCCCACGAACTCCGCACCCCGCTAACCTCCATGACGATGAGTATTGGTCTATTGTTGGAGAGGGTGGTCGGAGAGCTGAACGGCCAGCAGGTTGAGCTGCTGCAGGTCGCCGAAGAGGATTGCCAACGCTTGAACAAGATGGTTGGTGATCTGTTGGATCTCTCAAGGATTGAATCGGGGCGTCTGCAGATGGAGATGCGGTCGGTGGCAATCAACAGCCTATTTGAGACAGCTGCCCGGTCTCTTGCCATCCAGGCACAGGAACAAGGAGTTGAACTGATCGTTAGCCCTGCTACGGACATACCTTTTGTGAGAGCTGATGCCAACAAGATCGCCCAAGTGTTGACCAACCTGATGGCCAATGCCCTGAGGTATACAGCCAAGGGAGGCCAGATCGAACTCAGCGCAGTGCAGCGAGGGCGTCAAGCCTATATCTCCGTCCGCGATACTGGGATCGGCATTCCCAAAGCGTATCATCCATTGATCTTCGAGAAGTTCGTTCAGGTCAAGGATGACCGGATTGCGGGCGGGGGTGCCGGACTGGGATTATCCATCGCCCGTGAGATCGTCAGGAGCCATGGAGGCCGGATCTGGGTGGAGAGCGAGCCGGGGCAGGGCAGCACGTTTACCTTTACCTTACCCTTAGCCGAGCAACCAGCGGGAGGAGAGATGGGTGTTGAGTGAGCGCGTCCTAGTGGTCGAGGACACAGAGCATATCGTCAGGACAGTGACCATGTGTCTGCATGCCCATGGATACGAGGTCAGAGTGGCCAGCGATGGCCTAACTGCTGTGGAGGAGGCCATTCACTGGGCCCCTGAGTTGATCCTGCTCGATCTGCTGCTGCCGAAGATGAGCGGGTATCTGGTGTTGGAGGCCCTCAAGCAAGATCTACGCACCAGCAGCATCCCGGTGTTGGTGATGAGCGCGAAGGCACAGGATCAGGATATCAAGCTAGCACGGTCTCTTGGTGCAGTTGACTATCTGGTCAAACCCTTTCACCCCAAACAGCTGGTGCAGATGATCCAGTCAACCTTGAAGAAATAAGGAGCGTGTCGACAAATGACCAAGCCTAGTATTCTGATCATCGATGATGAAAAGAACATCCGCACTATTCTTAGGCAGTGTCTGGAACTGGCTGGCTACCAGGTGACAGTCGCGATTAATGGATATGAGGGGCTGGAGAAGCTGACGAACGAAGAGGTCCAGCTCGTCTTGCTGGACATGATGATGCCGGGCATGAATGGGCTCGAGACGCTGCGCCGTATCCGGGACCTCAAACCCAAGCTTCCCGTGGTGATGATCACGGCTCACGGTACCATCGAGAATGCCGTGGAGACCCTGAAGCTCGGCGCGGTTGACTATCTGCGCAAGCCCTTTACACCAGACGAGATCCGTAACGTATGCGCCGATGTGCTCAGTCGTCAGGAGCTTGACGAGGAAGGCAAGCTTACGGCTATCGATCTCATCCGCTTGGCCAAAGCTGCCGTGACCGAGGAGGACTTCCATCGAGCGCAAGATATGCTGCACCGTGCCATTAGCGATGACCCCAGCCGCCCTGAGCCGTTTAACCTGTTAGGCGTTATTTTGGAGATGGAGAACAAAGTTCGGGAAGCCCAGAAAATGTATCGGGCCGCTTTGGCACTGGATCCTAGCTACAGGCCAGCAGATGCCAATCTCCATCGGACGGCTCAGTTTGAGTACACGATGGCTGGGATACAGCTCGACGATCAAGAGGCCGAGAAACGAGGGAGTGAGTAGCGTGCATGCCGTCATTTTCGGATCAAATCCGATCGGTATCGCCGTGGCCGAAGCCATGGCGAAGGCGGGCGAAAGCGTTGTGATTGTTGACGAGACGGAGAGCAACTTTGCGCGGCTGTCTAGCGATTTCACTGGCTTCGCCTTAAGTGCCCCCCTCACCCAGGCGCTGACATGGGATCGCGCTCGTCTTAAGCAGGCTGAAGTGACCTTAGTGGTCACAGGCGATTTCACATTGCGCCTGATGTTGGCCGAGGTGGCCAAGGTGCATTATCGCGTTCCACATGTGATCTGCCTCAGCGAGGATGGTCGACAGGCCGAGCTGTTTGGTCGACTGGGGATCACGACTGTCCAGGGTGACCAAGTCGTGGCCGCCGCCATTCTCAAGCAATTGGAGTGACGGATTACACAGACTGAAATGGTAAGGAGTCGATCAGATGAGAGTCGTTGTTGCTGGTAGCGGGCGACCGCTAGACCATGTCTGCCGCAGTCTGATGGCCAAGAATATTGAGGTAGTGGTGATCTGCTCTGACCGACGCCAAGCAGATGCCTTGGCACGGGAGCTCAACGCCATAGTATTGGTCGGAAGAGGAAGCGATGTCGACGTAATGGAGTCCGCCGCTTGTGATCAGGCAGAGTTAGTCCTGGCACTGGCTCCCGACGATGCGGAGAACCTGGTCGCCTGTCAGCTTGCCAAGCAGCTCTTTGGCGCGCGGCGCTGTATGGCCCTGGTTCATGATCCGGCCAATGAGCCGATCTTCACTAGCCTGGGCGCCGATGTGACGCTCAGCGTTGCAGGGTTCATCGCTGAACAACTCGAGCTCGGGATGCCTAGGCAGGGGATCGTCCGCCAGATTCCTTACGCTCAGGGTCAGATGCTGCTAGTGGAGATGATCATCCCACAAGGAGCGCCTGCCATCGGCAGTGGGGTTGACCGAAAGATCCAGGGGATCGCCACGAGCGTGACCACGCGTGAGGGACGAGTACTGGCGGCAGAGACTCCGCTGCAGGCAGGGGATTACGTAGCACTGATCATTCCGAGCACTGCATCAGCCCGCATCCTAGACCGACTGTTGGGCAAAGAACGCTAGCGACCACCTTGACTGACCAAAGAGGTCGGTCGTCTAGGAGTGGGCTGTGGTAGGAGGGAGAACCATGTTCATTATTGTTGCTGGTTGCGGGCGGCTTGGTGCTAACTTGGCTACTGAGTTGTCGCTTGAGGATCACGATGTGGTGATTGTCGACAAGGCCCCAGACAGTTTTGCACGCCTGGGACGTTCTTTCGGTGGGGTTACTGTCTCCGGAACCGCCATCGACGAGAACACGCTGCGCGAAGCTGGCATTGAGCGAGCCGATGTTTTTGTGGCAGTCACCGACAGCGACGCCGCCAATGTCATGGCGGCGCAGGTGGCCAAACGCATTTTTCGGGTGCCTAAAGCTATTGCTCGCATTACGGACCCAGAGCGTGAGGAGGCTTATCAGGACTTTGGCATCACCACCATCTGCCCCACCAAGATGGGGGTCTACGGCGCCAAGACGGCCATTCTTGCCGATGGCTATCGTCGCCTGCTCTCACTAGGCGATGGTCTTGAGGTCATATCGTTAAGCTCTCCGCGGGAATGGCAAGGGCGCCGTGTCAGTAGTATTGGGCCAGAGCTGGGCCTGGTGATCCATGCGGTCAATCGTGCGGGGCGAATGACGCTGGCAACGCCCGATTATGTTATCTGTGCCGGAGATGAGCTAGTCGTGACTGCGCACACAGAGTATCTCGCGCGGCTCGCGGCCAAGGCAGAGACAAGGAGGAGCTAGAGTAGGTATGCAGGTTATAGTGGTTGGTGGCGGGAAGGTAGGCTACTACCTGGTCAAGACCTTAGTCGACGAAGGGCATCGTGTCTGCCTACTCGAGCGTGATAGTGAGATCTGTAGTAGAGTCGCCCAGGAGTTCAATATCATGGTAATCAATGGTGACGGGACCGATCCTTCGTGTCTGGAAGAAGCCAATGTCGCGGATGCCGATGTGGTGGCAGCTGTGACTGGCAAGGATGAAGTCAATCTGGTGGTCTGCCAGCTGGTAAAGAGCCGTTTCATGGTCCCCCGCACCATTGCTCGCGTGAGCAACCCCAAGAACGTACGGATCGTTCAGAAGCTTGGCGTTGATGTAGCGGTGAGCAGTACCTCAGTGATAGCCGACCTAATCGAGAACCAGGTCACCGTGGGCGAGCTGAAAACCCTCATGACCTTTCCCAAGGGGGATATGGTGATGGTCGAAGTGGTGGTGCCGCCGCACTCGCCGGTAGCCAACCGAGCGGTTCAACAACTGCCGCTCCCCACCGACTGTGTACTGGTCTCCATCATCCGTGAGGGCAAAGTCATTCTCCCTCGGGGTAATACCGTGCTCAGGGAGATGGACACGGTTCTGGCCATGACGACGACCGAAACACGCACTGAACTGCGTCGTATCCTGCTCGGCCGCTAAGGGGGAAAGGCACAATGAGCGAATTCATGGAGCGCTTCTCGTCTTTGGGTGACATGATCTATGGGATCCTGGTCGAGATTGGGCTGACGGTAGCCGTGATGGCGGTCGCCTTTGGGTTGAGCTGGCTTATCGTGAGGTGGCCAGCATGATACGTCGACCAAGCCGCCAGGATTACTTTACCATTGGTCACTACACTGGTAAGGTGATCATCGGCGTGGGCCTGCTGCTGCTGATACCGCTGATCACCGCGCTTCTGTTTGGGGAATGGAATACGGCTCTGGACTTTATCAATAGCGGCTGCGTCACGCTGCTCATCGGAACGGCCTTGACTCTACTGTGTCCCAAAGGACGGACCTTCTCATGGGTTCACGGGATGGTGGTAGCCTCGTTCTCGTGGTTGGTGGCGACTGCTCTGGCAGCGCTGCCTTACTATCTCAGTGGGCATATGGCGTCCTTCGTTGATGCTATGCTTGATGTTATGAGCGGCTTTACCACCACCGGCCTGTTCCTGCTGCAGGATCTCGACCATGTTTCCAATGGGCTCAATATGTGGCGGCATCTGCTGACCTATGTCGGTGGACAAGGGATGGTCGTTCTGGCGTTGACCTTTTTGGTGAAGGAGGCCAGCGGTGGGATCAAGATGTACGTAGGCGAAGGCAAAGATGAGCGCCTGCTGCCGAACGTGGTGCACACTGCTCAGGCTATTTGGTGGATCAGCATCATCTATCTCGTGATCGGTTCCGCCGCTCTCTGGGTCGTAGGAATGGTCATCGGCTTGCCGGTGGTTACAGCGCTGCTGCATGGCATCTGGATCTTCATGGGTGCCTGGAGTACCGGCGGCTTTGCTCCCATGTCGATGAACGTCATGTACTATCACAGCACTCTCTACGAAGTCGTCACCGTCATCTTCTTCATCATTGGCGGTTTCAACTTCGCGCTTCACTACGCCATCTGGACAGGCAAACGACGCGAAGTCTACCGCAATATCGAGAACATGTCACTCTTCATTACCCTAACGCTGACGACACTGTTCGCCTCGGTCGGGCTGACGCGCTCCGGGATCTATACCAGCGCCGTCGCACTCTTTCGGAAGGTCTTCTATCAGATCGTGTCGGCCCACACTACGACTGGCTTCCAAACGGTCTATGCCCGCCAGATCTACCATGAGTGGGGCCCGCTTGCCATTACCGCCATCGCCATCGCCATGCTGATCGGTGGCTCAGCCTGTTCAACCGCCGGCGGGTTCAAGGGGCTGCGTATGGGGATCCTAGCGAAGGCTGTCATCCAGGATACGCGTCGGTTGTTGGCCCCGGGATCGGCTATTGTCGTCGAGAAGTTCCACCATGTGCGCGACGTGGTCCTCGAGGATAAGCATGTGAGGAGCGCGGCTCTCGTCGTTCTTTCTTATGTGCTGTTGTTTGGGTTGGGTGTTATCTTCACCACCCTGTCTGGCTATTCTATGCCCGAGTCAGTTTTTGAGGTGGCGTCGATCACGGGCAACGTCGGTCTCAGTATTGGCGTCACCAGTATCACCATGCCAGTCCTGCTCAAACTCTGGTTCATCTTCACCATGTGGATCGCGCGGCTCGAGTTTTTCTCTGTCTATACATTAATCGGATTCGCCATTGCGGGGGTGAGACGGCGGTGAAAGGGACGATCATTAGTATCTTAGTGCTCGGCATATTGTTCACGCCGTCCATCTCCGTCGCCGCGGCACCGCTTCACGTTGCTGATCTAATTGAGAACACCCTTGAGCTGGACGGTCAGGCTGTCGAGATCGGCGGCGAGGCGATTGGCGACATCCTAATGCGAGGGCAGAGCGGCTGGGCCAATATCCTCGATCAGGGGGCGGCTATTGGTGTTTGGGCGACCAGCGATCAGCTGCAGAAGATCAACTGGTTAGGCTCGCACAAGCAGCGTGGCGATACGGTACGGGTGGTCGGCGTCTTCCATCGCGCCTGTTCTGAGCATGGCGGCGAACCTGACATCCATGCCACAGAGCTCACCATCACCGCAGCAGGCGGTTTCACCTATCGCCCAGTGGAACGCGCCAAGGTGCTGACTGCTGTTGTCCTAGTTCCTGCGACACTGGCTGTAGTCCGGTTCAGCAGACGCGCGAACCGCAGAGAGACCCGCTAGGCGGCAGGCGGCCCATCGTTCTTTCCAGAAGGGTCAGTTCCTATCTTGAACGTGCCAGCTGAGTAGCGCCCAAGAACCACCCAAACCCTTGCGGAATGGGGCTACACCCGCCGCCTGGCCGACCGTCAATGCCTAACTGACGGGATCAGAAGAGCATACCAAAATTGGGGGCGGTGCGCAGACAATGCAGCAAGACGATTTGTGTTTGCTTATATGTCGACCTATACCAAACGAGAGGGACGCCGTTGAACACAGTTGAAAAGGGAGAGGCTAGAAAGCCTCTCCCTTAGTGTTCTGGCTGATTCTCTTCTCTCGCCAAGCACCTTTCTTGTAGTAGAAGAAGGTGATGACTGCCCCCAGGGTCCATGAGACCAATAGGGAGATGAAGGTGGACTCTGGTCTACCGGTAGGATACTGGGTACTTCTAGTCAAGTAGGCGAGTCCATAAGCAGTGGGGACCCGCAAGAAGACTACAGAGACCAGTGAGACCCACATAGGTGTCATGGTATCGCCTGCGCCACGCATGATGCCCGATAGACATTGGGTGATAGCCACGGCAATATACCCAAGGGCCAAAATCCGCATCATGCGCATACTGAGATCCACGAGTTCTCGGGTGTCGGTGAACACACTCATCAGATAGCGACCAAAGAACAAGAGCAGGATGGTAATGGCGGTGGATACGGCCACCGCTATCTTCGTGCCATCTCTGGTGCCCTGGTCTACTCGGTCCATCTTCCGGGCACCGATGTTTTGCCCGGCAAACGTGGTCATGGCGCTACCAAACGAAAAGTTTGGCATCATCGCAAACCCGTCGACCCGCATGACAATGACGTTGCAGGCAATGATCATTTCACCGAAGCTGTTGGTTAAGGACTGAACTACAATCATGGCTAGCGAAAAGATTGCTTGGGTCACTCCCGATGGTAAACCTAGTCTAATAATTGTCGAGGAGAGTTCTCGATTGAGCTTAAGCATGGACCAATTCAGATCAAAGATCTGGGTCATCCTAAGAAGCTTCAACAGGCACAAAACAGCGGAGACACCTTGGGCGATCACGGTGGCTAAGGCAACTCCTGGAACCCCCATGCCGAAACCCGCGACAAATAGAATATCTAAACCAACATTCAGCACAGTGGAGATGAGTAGAAAGAACAGTGCTGAAACCGAATCGCCTAGCCCACGAAGAACTCCGGCCAGGATGTTATAGTAAGAAAAACCAGCGATGCCCAGAAGAAAGATATTAAGGTAGTCAGCGCACCAGTCGATGATCGATGCGGGCGTGTTCAGAAGCTCTAAGAGTGATCGACTCACTAGGGGACCGATAAACATGATCAGACCAGAGGCGATGGCCGTGAGGGTAATACATGTCCCAATTGCACGGGAGAGCTTGTCTCGCTCTCTAGCCCCAAAGAGCTGGGCTACGACTATACCTGCACCGACCGAAATGCCAACAAAGAGTACCAATAGCAGGTTTAGGATGGGCCCAGCACTCCCCACCGCTGCTAGAGCATTATCCCCAATATACCTTCCTACAATAATCGAATCGGCCGTGTTATATAGTTGCTGCGCAATATTACCGATCAGCATTGGGATAGTGAATTCCACAATCCTCTTCCATGGCGTGCCCTCGGTCAAGTCTTTAGCTGCGAACAGTCCCTTACTAACGGCCATAGCTTACCTCCTTAACGTGGGAAAAAGGCCCATGTTTGGCTTCTCCTAACGCTTACCGTCCTTGAATGGTAATATCTACTCGAACGCATGTCAAGACCAGTAACAGAGCTCTGCTGTTGGCCTGTGATATTGTCACTATGGAGCCGTTCTGTAAAATGCGACCACGACCAAGGGGCAAGGGGCCATGTCAACTAAAGAACTGGATTGATACCGCTCATCCAGCGGCTTATCGATGGTTTGATCAAGTGGAAGATTTGGTCCTAAGGACGGCCCGTCTTTGCTGGTACAAATGAACCGTACGCAAGCCCAAGCATGCTCTGACTAAGCAGTATAGGGAACTGGATAGACCACCTAGGCTCGTAGAGCGCAGACACAAAAACGCCGCCCACTGGGGCGGCGTTGCCTTGTGCAGATGGGAGATAGTCCCGATGACTGAGCGGCCCCCAGCGGCGAGACTCACTCACACAGGCCAGACAAATCAGCGGCTTGGTGCCGAGCGCTAACTGGTGTACTACGAGCTTGGCCGAGTGAAGGGCTTCGTATGATACCGTTCCGCCTCGCTCTTTACGAAGGTCAGGCCTTCAGCGAGCAACTGCTGGTAGCGCGCCACCGCTTCTTGGCGTTGGTTCAGTAGGTCGAGCGTCTGCCCCATGCGCAGGGTAGCCAGTTCGCACAGCATCAGCCCCTCGTGGGTGTCGGCGCTATCTTGGCGGACAAGGTCAGACTCCGCCACCGCCTGCGCATGCTGCTTGGTGTAGTAGAGGTACAGCCCGCGATAGTAGTGCATCTTCGCTAATGCTCCAACCCCCTTCCTGTGGCCGAGCCTAGGGAGAGGGACGATGAGATGCAAATCACAGGTATCAAGAAGCCTCTCCGTGCCTTGCGGAGAGGCTTACCCATCTCGATCTAACTGCTTACCATGGTGCCGCCATTGGGGTGTAGCACCTGACCGGTCATGTAGGAAGCATCGTCAGAGGCCAGGAAGACGTAGCATGGCGCCACCTCAGCCGGCTGACCGGCACGTTTCATCGGGCTGGTGGTGCCAAAGGCAGCCACCTGATCAGCGCTGAAAGAGGCCGGGATTAGTGGGGTCCAGATCGGGCCAGGCGCCACGGCGTTGACGCGGATTCCTTGACCGACCAAGCTCTGCGAGAGCGAGCGGGTAAGGGTGACCACCGCGCCTTTGCTCGCCGAGTAGTCGATCAACTGCTGGTTGCCCTCGTAGGCGGTGACCGAGGCGGTATTGATGACGCAACTACCGCTCTGCAGATAAGGCAGAGCAGCCTTAGTCATGAAGAAGAAGGAGAAGACATTGGTGCGGAAGGTGCGTAGCAGTTGTTGCTCCGAGATATTGGCAATGCTGCCCTGGACGTGCTGCTCGCCTGCGTTGTTTACCAATATGTCGAGTTTGCCCAGCTTCTGGATGACCCGATTGACTGCGTCGCGGCAGAACGTCTCACTGCCGATATCGCCGGCGATTAAGAGGCAGCGACGTCCCTCTGCCTCAACCAGCCCCCGGGTTTCCTCAGCGTCCTGTTCCTCATTGAGGTAGAGAACGGCGAGATCGGCGCCCTCTTTGGCAAAGGCGACGGCCACGGCGCGACCGATGCCACTGTCACCGCCGGTGATAATGGCGACTTTGTTCTGTAGCTTGCCGCTGGCCTGGTAGTTGCCGCGGATGGTGACGGGCTGAGGATCCATTTGGGCCTGAACGCCCGGCTGTTGATCCTGAATTTGGGGAGGAAAGGCTCTGCTCTCTTGCGACTGACTCATTGTGCTGCTCCTTTCGCTGGCTCATGTCCATAATCTTGCCCCTGCACCGCCCAGTCATGCCCTATGGGACGAGGGCACCTCGCGTGCGCAGTTAAGAGGGACCTTGCCAGCAAACGGTGCAGTAACCAATGAGGCAGTAACACCGCTCTACCGATTGAGCGCGTAGTAGTGTGCGTGCCCCCTGAACTCAGTCACAGTAAACCCGTTCTTCCGCAGCGGGGCGATCCTGGCGACGGCCTCGGGGATCGCTTTTGTCAGCATCTTGTCCACCCCAAACAACGTGAAGAAGCGCCTGCTCGCCAAGCTGAATAGCTCATCCAGAAACATGTCCGTCTCATAGCTGGCTGCTAGGTCCACTCGCAGGACGCCCCACGCTTGCGGATCGGCAAACATCTCCACCGTCCCGATGGCTCTGTTGACCTGCTTGTCAATGATGCTCCAGCGCACGAAATAACGCGCCTGATAGGATCGGAGCCAGAACCGTATGCACTCCCGCATCTGAGCCTTGGTGGTATAGCAGAAGTTGCTGGTACAGTTGTCGGCGTTGAAGAAGCGCTCTGCCTCCGGGTCGGAGTAGCAGCGCAGCAGATCCTCGGCATCGGACTCCTGCACCAGCCTGAGCAAGAAGTGGTCCGTCTCCAGCATGGGACAACTGACATAGGGATCGATCGCCCTACCATACTCGATCATGTCCATGACATCCTCTTCGTTCTCTAGGAGATCATAGTCGCCTCTTAGTCCACCGCCGCGGTGATAGATGATCCCCGCCTCAGAGTTCGTCTGTAGCCGGGCCATCAGCTCATTGATGCCCTTCTCTTTAGCGTAGCGGTTGAACGCACGCACCCGGACCTTCTCGAACATGCTCGCGGTGCAAGGAAACTCCGTACATAAATAGCAGCTCGCCAATCCCCTATCAGAGGCACATTGATAGATCGAGCAGGTCTCGGCGCTCGTGCAGCCACCTTGCTGGCAACCGGGACAAGCCTCTTCACTGCAAAGTGCGCAGGCTAAACCGCAGACCGCCAGCCCCTTCTCTTCATGGAATCTCATCATCTCATCTCCTTCCATGAACAGGTTAGCATGGCAATGGCGACACCAGTGTGTCGCCATTCGGGCAGAGGATCTAGTAGATGCCAAGAATCTCTTCGGCTTTTTGCCGGAGTCTGCGCCTCAGCTCATCCGGCTCCAGCACCTGAACCTGGTCACCAAAGCCCAGGAGCAGAGAGAACCACATTCGTTCGTTCTCTGGCAGGCGCATGGCATAGATGACCTCGCCGCTTTCGTGCTCGGCGATGATCTCGCCATTGAGATACTCCAGTACCTGCTGCCTGACCTCGCGACGACAGAGCAGCTTGATATCGAGATAGCGCCTGGTGTCCGCGGACAGCTGCTCTTGCAGGAGCTCTTCGATAGGACCATGCTCCCGCGAAAAGCGTCCCAGCAGCGGACGGCAGGTCGAGAACCTCGCCAGCTTAAAGAACCGGTAGCCCTTCTTCGCGGTACAATAGGCAAACAGATACCAAGCATACCACCGATAGGTCAGCGCCAGCGGCTCCACAACGCGGGTGGAGACCGTCTGCTGAGCGCTGGTGTACTCAATCTCCAGCGGTGTCTTGCTTTGGATGGCGGTCTCGATGCCCTTGAGATAGGATTCGGTCCCGACACCTTCGCGTGCCACCGACAGATCGATGAACACGCGCTGCTCCGACCGTGGCGATGATGCCAGCATCTTCTCAAGTGTGGCCCTGATCTTCTGATTGCCGTAAGCAGTGGCTAGACCCTTCAGAGCGGTGATGATGTGTTGGTAGTCGTCCGCCCCTGCGATCTGCTTCCGCAGCCCAAAGCCGTCGATGATCTCGTAGCCACCGTCAGAGCCATGGGTCGAGACAATGGGGATACCGGCCATGGTCAGTACGCTGATGTCGCGCTGGATGGTGCGCTTCGAGACCTCAAATCGCTCGGCCAGCGCCGACGCGCTGACAGTCTGGCGGTTGAGCAGATGCACGGTGATGGCGATCAATCGGTCGATCTTCATGGCGATGATTCCTTTCGCTAATGCGCCAGTGGCGTCTCTCCAGGGGAGTGGCACAGGACCTGATCGACGCTAAACGCTTGCCATAGTTCGCGGATAGATCATCTCTTTCCTCCGCTTTCGTGGTGCGAATACGAAAACCCGCAGCCCCTTACGGAGAAGCGGGTTCCGGAACATAACGCCGGGCTTGGGAGTGACCTGTACAAACAACTGAAGACTCCCGTGCCAAGCACCGTGGCGCCCTCTAGGACATCAGTCTTAGGGGCTTCTCATCCGGTATGGTTACGAGTGATCTCCGCCCTCCCGTGCTAGCCGCAGTATCCCTGTGACGAACTCCGTTTTCTCCCGACCATATCCCACGCGATCTGTCCGATACTGTTCTGCCAGTTGCTTCTTAAGGTCGCCGTAGACTTTGGCGACGTCAGGATGGGAGCGAAGGTAGTCGCGGAAAAGGATGTGTTCCCGATAGGCGGGGCAGGTTTCTGTACATAGATAGAGGTGATGGTATGGGCCACCCGGGGGAGGGGAGAACGCCTCGCGTCCAGGAATTCCTCCGTCACCTTCGTGGGCATATCCCAGTGTTCCCAAGCGCTGAATGACGCTCGCTGGATCGATATATTCGTCAATAACGATATCGATATCAATGATCGGTTTGGCTGCTAGACCAGGGACAGAGGTGCTTCCCACGTGTTCGATGGTTAGGGCAAGGTCACCCACTACCCGTGCTATCCTTTCCCTGAGGAGCTCAAAGAGCTCTGGCCAAGAGGGGTCGTAATCGACGATGATCACCGGGGCTGGCATAGGCTTCATCCTCCCTAAGAGATCATTTCATAGAGTAACTGGTAGCCGTGTCAGACTGCTAATATGCCACGCGATAGTCGCGCCAACCACCGCCCACGGGCGAAGCTAGCCCGCAGGCCGTGTTGGAGGTGATAGCCCAATGACCGTCCTACCAGCATCTGGTCAGCTCGACCCCTTCCGATTCGCCAAGTAGGCGTTCCTATAGCCTAGGTTCATCAGGAAGGTGTAAGGCAGGTTAGTCCCTGACCTGCTCAACCTGCGAAAGATGCTCCGCCACGACAGGAACTCGCCCCGGAAGCGATCAAAGCCAGCCAGCAGTTCGTCTGCTGTCATCTGCTTGGGCTGGAAGGCGATTCTGGTTTTGCTGTTGTAGTGCGACCAGTTCACCGGGAGCAATCGGCCTCCTGCCTGGTACTGCTCGTAAAGCGGGGTGCCTGGGTAGGGGGTAAGGATACTAGGGGTGACGCCGTCGACCCCGATCAGTTCACAAGCCCTGAGCGTGTTGGCGAATACCTCCGGAGTGTCGGCGTCAAAGCCAAACACCACCCCCGCCTGCACGCTGATGCCATGTCGATGCAGCCTGCTGATAGTGGACTGATACTGGTCAATACGGTTGATCTCCTTGCGGGCATCTGCCAGGCTGGCTGCCGAAAACGACTCCAGTCCCAAGAACAGGTAGAGGCATCCCGCCCTCCTCGCCAGCGACAGCAGCTCGTCGTCGTCGCAACTGTGAGCCGTGACCTGTGCCGCCCACCGTTTGCCCAGAGGGGTGATCGCCTTCAGCAGCGCCTTGGCATAGTCCCGATCGGCAAAGAAGTTATCGTCCCAGAAGACGAAGTAGCGGTTTGGGATGCTGGCGATGTCACGGACCACCTCGGGGATCGGTCTGGTGCGGAACTCTGGCGCATAGATCCTTTTCAGGCAGCAGTAGCTGCAGTTGTGTGGGCAGCCCCTGGTGGCGAAGACCGCTCCGCTGGTGAAACGATGGCCAACGATCAGATCGCGCCGAGGCAAAGGCAGCCTGGCCAGGCTGTGAGCGGATTGGCAGGTGTAGCGGGCCTGTTGTCTCCCTGCCAAGAGATCGGCGAGGAACAGAGGCCAGGTCTCCTCAGCCTCGCCAATCACGATGGTGTCAGCGTGATTGGCTGCTTCGTCAGGGCAGAGGGTCACGTGGGGGCCGCCGAGCACCACCCATGCTCCGAGCTGCCGAAACCGAGCAGCCATGTCGTAAGCATGCAGCGCGTTGGGAGTATTCACCGTGATGGCGACAAGATCATAGCTCCGATACTCCACACGCTGGCGATACTCGTCAATCAACGTAATCTCATAGTGCTCTGGCACAAAGCCCGCCAGGTAAGGCATGGTGAGTTGTGTGAAGTTATTGTGCTGATGGGCGCGAAAGCGGTTGATCTCGCGGTTCTCCGGCGTGATCATCAGCAGTGTCTTCTTCATCTCCAGCATCCCCCAATTTGGTGATACATGGGAACAGTTGAGAACAGCATAGGCCAACCACAGAAACTCGTCAATCATGGGCAGAACGATGCAGTTGCTTAAGAGGAGCTCATAGAACAAACAACCGGACGATTGAGTGCCGCACCGATTGAAGAAAAGACACAGACCCCGTGGGGTCTGTGCGGACTGCTTTGGGGGCTCTATTGCGCTCTTTTGTGCTTCTCGTCTATTTGGGCGCTGCCATCAGCCTTACGCCGCGTAAGCTCCCTACCCAGCACCACCACGGCCACCAAACCGACGACTAGCGCTCCTAGGCGCGAGATCTCGTATACCGATACTGTGGCAAAGATCATGAAGATGGTAGAGGAGACCAGTTGCAGCGTCTTCGCCGAGATGCTGTTGCTCATGAAACGCCCCGCCCATATCCCGAGGCTGTCGGCGAGCACCATGGCTACCGATGAACCCAGAAGAACCGCCAGGGCTTGCTGGAGCTGAGCGGCCATGGCCATGGTGGCCAACTGGGTTTTGTCACCGATCTCGGCCAGGAAGAAGGTCATGGCGATGGCGAGCACTGGGTGAACCAGGGTCCTCTTGACTTCGCAGTGCTCGTCGTCGCATTCATCCTTCAACGAAGAGATGCCGAAGTAGAGGAACGAGGCAGCGGCGGCCAGCTTGATCACATACATCGGGATGGCATCAGCAAGATAGGTGCCGACCATGACCGCTAGTCCATTGAGCACGAGGATAGCGATGGTAATCCCAGATAGCACATCACGAATCCGATGACGACTGCTGAGCGCCACCACCAGAAACTGCGACTTGTCCCCCATCTCTGCAAATAGGACCATGGTGAAGGCTTTGAGGAATGCCGACATTGATCTTCCCCCTTGGTATGAAAATGTAGACCTGTAGCCAAGTGGGAAGGTCATACAAAAAGACCTATGCAGAGTATGACTACTCTGCATAGGTCTCGCTTCTAAGTAAAGCCAGGCCAAAAGGCCAGTATGTTGACTTTACAGCGCTCGCGCGCAAGCTACTCCCCTATACTTGTCAGGTTAAGTTGTCCCCACTATAGCATTCGGATATCGTCAATGTCAAGAGACCAACCTCTCTTGTGGACAGATTGGGCCTAAAGCGTGTCCATGAGCGATAATCCATGGCATGTAACGAAGAACTTAGTGCCTGGCACTAATGCGCCATTGCGAACCACGATCTCGCTCGGAATGCTCCAAGGTATTCCATTTATCTACGGAGAAGCTATTACGAGCAAGGAGTGCCGTGATAGGAGTGAGGCAGTTGAGGACCACAGAGCACATCATCGTCACGACGGGGGATATCCGGGCGGACTACACCATCATCGGACCGGTACACTATCAGGTCTGTACCGGGAGTTTCTTTCTTAGCGATCCGTTCTCGGACCTCGTGAACCAGTATCGTAAGGAACTCGCCAGTTCAGACGATGCCAAGGCTCGGACGGTGCACGACCAACGCGACTGGGGACCTGTCTACGGTCAACATACTCTCAAGGGCAGGGACTCCGATGCGGCCTTCTACATTGCCGTCGAAGAGCTAAAGAAGCGCGCCCTCGTGCTTGATGCCGATGCGATCATCCATATGCGCCAAGATATCGATCTCCGGTCCGATGGCTCGTACTATTTCTATCTCCAGATGTATGGCACCGCGGCAAGACTGAAGGAGCGACCGGAGCGAATCATGGTAGAACCGGAGCCGAAGCCTGCCGTAGCCAAAGACGTGTCAGGCATGTGTACCTGCCCCATCTGCGGATCCAAGAACATGCGTCGTCGGTCGGTCTGCTTGAAATGTGGCCATCCGCTCCCCGAGGGATCTCGCTAGAACGGCGACGCGTTGCACGCCCGTCTACGCCTTCCTGGGCACATATACCATACTGGGAAGCAATCCCATTGATTAGGAGGTGCCTTGCCATGGATATACAGGTGGTCCCGGTCCCAGAGGGGGAGAAGGAGATCCTGCGCAACCTGCTAGAGAAGTATGACTATGAGTTCTCGCAGTATGACCAGCGTGATGTTGGCCCTTTGGGGCTGTATGGCTATGGATACCTAGATCACTATTGGGTTGAAGAGAAGCGATATCCCTTCTTTATCAAAGTGGATGGGAAGCTAGCTGGGTTTGTGATGATCAACGACTACCCTGAGGTAGTAAGCGGGACAGACTACACCATGGCGGAGTTTTTCGTCATGCACAAGTACCGCCGGATGGGTGTCGGCAGATATGCTGCCCGGTACGTCTTTGACCGCTTCAAAGGCCGCTGGCAGCTAAAAAGGCATCCCAAGAACTTGTCCTCAGTGCACTTCTGGATCTCGGTCATCGGTGAGTATACCAATGGTAACTACCAACTGATCAAAGGCTGCCCCGATGCGGACTATGATGACGGGACGTTTGGCGATCTCTTTGTCTTTTCCACCGGGAGTAACTGAGTAATTGGCACCAATCACGAACAACCCGCAGCCCCTTACGGAGCCACGGGTTGTTCTCTTTTCTTCCGTGCTTCCTTCTCTCACTCCCACTGAAAGAAGCGCACCGGGATCGCCGTCATGACGACCAGCCAGCCTCCCAGCGCGAGGAGATTGGTGGTCAGGTAAAATCGAGTGCCTGGACCAACTCTTAGCTCAACTCAATCTCGGGGTTACTCTTGCTGAGGATCCTGGCCTCTGCCTTGCCACCCAAGTATGCTATGGTCCGAGCAGCGAGGGTGTCGAGAGCCGCTTGCAGAACCTCGGAGCGAGCCGGGTCAACGCTTTCGATCACTAAGATGGCATTTCTGGTATTCTCGGTCAGAGCGGTACGCTGTCCGTCCCGCCAGTTCCAGCAGCGGCAGACCGCCCCAGCATCATCTAGATAACAGACTTCGCCAGGCAGGGTATTATCAGGCTCCTCATCCCCAAGAGCGAGGAAAGGGTCGTTCCCTGTGGTCACGGTGAGACGCAGATCACCCTTAAACTTGTCTAGGTCTTCACCACCGCAAGGCAGCCCGTACTGCAGTGATACGGCATTATAGAGATCCACCAGGGGATTGATGCGGCCCACTTCGTTGCCTTTCTCTACCCGCTTGAGCAGCGCTTCGATGGAGCAGCGGGCCCCCTTCTTCGTCTTGAACTTGCGATAGGCATCGCGCCAGACGGAGATGACTCTGTTCTCGCTGAATACCCCTTCGGTTAGGAAGTTCTTGGCCTGGGCGTTGCTCTGGGTAAGAAGCTCAAGGATCTCAGCGCGGGCTGCCTCTCGGCCCGACTCTGTATTGTCGATTCCCTTAGCCAAGACGATCCCAATCTCGGCATCGGGGAACAGATCCCAGAATGGCTTTTCAATGACGAATTTGCTCATATTGCCCTTCCTTCTTTCTTTCGTTGAGGTTGCGGGAGCTGGGCCAAGACAAGGACGCCCGTTCGGGCGCCCTTGATCTCTTGGCAGTGTTCAGGTTGGCATGCCAGGCATGCGGCCTAGCTGATGCGTTATCATCTCCCCTAGTTCGCCAGCCCAGCTTGCAGGGCAAGCCCGATGAGGTGTTGAGGATACTTGTCCAGCAGAATGCACAGGTGCGTTCGTGCATCCTCGCGCTGTCCAAGCCGCAGATAGGCGTCAGCTAGGCAGCAATGAATGTCCGCTTCATCCGGCTTCAGCTCCTTGGCGCGATGGTAGCACGCCAGCGCCTGATGGTAGTCGCTCTGTACCCCGTGTAAGTGGCCTAGCAGCCGCCAAGCCGTGGCCATCTGGTCGTCAAGGCTGAGGGCATGACGCAGGTAGAAACTCGCATACAGGTACGAACCCTCGTAGAGAGCGGCTAGCCCGGCCAGCAGAAAAGGCACTGGCGAGTCGTTGAGAGCATAAAGGGCGAGGTATATGTGCCGCCATGCTCGGCTCGTATCGCCGAGCAGCAGGTAGGTCCAGCCAATCATCAGGTTCAGCTCGCCGCGTACCTCTGGCGGCGATTCCATCGCTAGTAGCTCGCCCAAGGCGCTCTCCCAATGCCCATGTTCATAGAGCGTACGCATGTTCCGGAAAGGGGAGCGGCACAGATCGTCTGCAAGCGCGCCATGACCCTCATGGACTAGGGCTGCGAACCAATCAAGATCCTGGCCGAGGGACGCCTGCCGGTGGGCTGAGGCCAGTCGAAACGACTCGACTGACAGGTGGAAGTCGCCTGTGAGGTAGTAAGCCGCGGAGAGGCTGCGGTAGATGCTTCCGAGGATCAGGTTGTTGTCCAAGGCCAGTGATCGGGCACGCTCGAAGTGGCTGATGGCCTGTGGACATAGCCGCTGTTCAAGGTAAGCCTCACCCGCCCTGCGATGCAGGCTGAGGGTATTCTCCGCGCCCGGGATGGCCAGGCCCCGCTCCAGAAGCTCATTGCAGCGGGCATAGTCTTTTTCCTTGAGGTAACAGTGCACCAGGTTGATTAGCGTGGAAATGTGCCTAAGGTCCATGGTCAGAACCGTTTGGTCATTCCCTAGACCACGAGTATACCAGTAGCGTGCCTGAGAGTAGTCGTCTTGCTGCAGGTAGAAACCTGCCAGTACGCTCATTCGGTAAGGGGTTGGGTCCAGCTCGACCGCGCGGGTTAGGTGAGCTAGGGCTTTGTCTGTCTGCCCGATACTCTGATAATCCAGCCCGATATTCCCATGTGCGTCACTGTTGTTGGGGTTTAGCGTCAAGCAGTGCTCTAGTTCGGAGATAGCTTCATCGTAGCGTCCAAAAAACCCAGCTACCAGCGCCAAGTTGGTGCGTGCGGAGACAAGACCAGGATCGAGCGACTTGGCCAGAATGAACTTTTCCCTGGCAATATGCAGCTCACCTAGGAGATGGTACACCCCACCCCAGTAGTTGGCGATCATCGCCTCGGAGGGATATCGCTGCGCCAAGTCTTGATAGAAGGGGAGCAGGTCCAGGAGTCTCTGGTTCTGCCTGGCAGCACTGAGCAGCAGACGATGGGCATCCCTGTTCGCCGGATCGTAGCCAACGGCCGCTTTGAGAAGCTCGAGTTGCTTCTCTGCTTCCTTGGTCAGGCGGGCATGATGCAGATATCGCCGACTCAGCCATTCTCTCTTCACCGTATGTCATCCCCCTAAGGCTCCTGTGTTGCCTTGACTATCTCCACAGGACAAGCAGTACCCATAATTCATTGTACCATTGATCACCGGGGAATGGGCGTAATGTTT
>CAYOCI010000028.1:25046-41624 GCA_964402415.1 uncultured Clostridia bacterium | reverse complement strand
CTCGGTTGGCTGCAGCTCACGCAGCGATGGCTTCACAGCCCGCAATAAGTAGTACGATATAGGCAGGGTCACGGATCATGATCTTTCGTAGGCAGGGTTTCATGGGGCGGTTATCGAAACCGCCCCTTATACGGTTTCATCGGCAAAAGGCTACGCGAAAGCTTCTCGCCACGTCCCGGTGGGCCGTGGGCTGCGGGCTGCGGGCTCTTCGGAGGTGCAACATGAATTTTCGTCAGATGGCTGAGGAACTGGAGGAGAAAACGCTATCCGCACAGGCGGCTAAGTCCGCGTCGACCCGTGGCCGCGTCCGTGAGGAGCGTTCCTGCGAGGTGCGTACGGAATATCAACGCGACCGCGATCGGATACTACACTCCAAAGCTTTCCGCCGTCTCAAGCATAAGACTCAGGTGTTCATCGCACCCGAGGGCGATCATTACCGTACCAGACTAACCCATACTCTCGAGGTGGCTCAGATCGCTCGTACAGTGGCGCGGGCACTGCGCCTCAACGAAGACCTGACCGAGGCGATCGCCCTAGGCCATGACCTAGGGCACACCCCCTTCGGACATGCTGGCGAGGCAACCCTCGACGGTCTTCTCGAAGGAGGGTTTCGGCACAATGAGCAGAGCCTCAGGGTGGTTGATATCCTGGAGGACGGGGGGCTGAACCTTACTTGGGAGGTGCGTGATGGGATCCTGAACCATTCAGGAGGAGTTGCGCCTTCGAGCCTTGAAGGGCGGATTGTGCACTTGGCCGACAGGATCGCCTATATCAACCACGATATTGACGACGCGATCCGGGCGGGCGTTCTGAGCAATGAACACCTACCAGCAACGATCGTTGATGTACTCGGAGAGACTCACGCCCGCCGCATCAACACACTGGTAACAGATCTGATTCGGACCAGCTGGCAAAAGGATGAGATCGGTCTCAGTCAGCCGGTTGAAAGGGCGATGCTTGGACTGCGCTCGTACATGTTCGAGCATGTCTATATCGGATCAAAGGCGAAGGTCGAGGAGAAGAAGTCGACCCACGTCATCAGCTATCTGTTTGACTACTGGAAGAAGTATCCCGAGCAGTTCCCTCAGGCAGAGTTGAAACCGGACTGGCCGCTAGAGCGCAATATCGCTGACTACATCGCCGGTATGACAGACCGTTACATCATTCGTGTTTTCGAGGACATCTTTGTTCCTAAACCGTGGTTGGGCTAAACAGGCAGCCCAAAGGCCGAAGGCAAAGCCCAAAGAGGGCCTGTTGGATTGTTGCAGCCCTGTGGTGTCGACGAACGGGCGATGTATAAAGATCACCAGTTTTGTCCAATACTTTAGAGGCGTTAATACCACATTTTGAATACCCCGTCAAGCCCGAAACGGAATAATTTCGTCGTAGGCGCAAGCAGGATTCTTCCACAGGGCAACGAAACGTAGTATGTACGAATTATGGAGCTTCATGTCGAATGATCTTGCTCCCTACGCCCGTGCCCCGCTTGTCTTACCTCGTCCCGGCAGGGATGAGGTTTTTTGCTGGATCCTAGTCCCAATCCCCGGCGCTCAACGTCACTGCGGGCTGCCGGCAGCGGGTTGCAGGCTATGAGAGGTGGTGAAGGAGAGTGCCAGGACCGATCCCTGAGCAGGTCATTGAAGAAGTAGCTCATCATTTCGATATCGTTGACCTGATCGGCGAGTACGTTCAGCTCAAACGGCAAGGTCGCTCATACTTAGGGCTCTGTCCGTTTCACCACGAGAAAACGCCATCCTTTACCGTCGACCCCGATCGTCAACTGTTTTACTGCTTCGGTTGCCAGGCCGGGGGCAACGTGTTCACTTTCATACAGAAGAAAGAGAATCTCTCCTTCGTCGAAGCCGTGCACCATCTGGCCGATCGAGCTGGGATCACTATCGCCCAAGGGCCAGAGAGTGAGGCCGAACTGGCTGAACTTAAACTGAAGCAACGGCTCTATGATGTCTGCCTGGCAGCGCTGCAATATTTCCGGCAAGCGCTAAAGAGCCATCCTGAGGCTGGGCAGGCTAGACACTACCTTGTCAAGCGTGAGCTGGAGCAGGAGACCGTGGAACGTTTCCAACTGGGCTATGCTCCACCTGGGTGGCGCGACCTGGCGGAATACCTGCAGATCAAGGGCTATGGCGTTGACCTGATGGAGCTGGCAGGACTGGTCATCCGGCAGCCGAATGGGAACGGTTACTATGATCGCTTCCGAAATCGCTTGATCTTCCCCATTTTTGATCATCGTCAGCGCGTGATTGCCTTCGGTGGACGCGTCCTTGATGATGGACAACCCAAGTATCTCAACTCCCCACAGACACCAATCTTCGACAAGGGGCGTAACCTGTACGGGATTCACCTATTCAAAGACGCCAAACAAACGATTGACGAGATCATCATCTTTGAAGGCTATATGGACCTGATCACCACCTGCCAAGGTGGCATACAGGGCGGTGTAGCCTCCCTGGGAACTGCTCTTACCGAAGGTCAGGCACGGCTGATCAAACGTTACACACCCAATGTTGTCATCTGCTACGATGCCGATGCGGCGGGTGAAAACGCCACGCAGAGAGGGATGGAACTGCTGCGCCAAGCGGGTCTGCGCGTTAGGGTCGCACGTGTTCCGACAGGCAAGGACCCTGACGAGTTTATTCGTCAGGAAGGTGCCGACGCGTTTCGGAGTCGGGTTCTAGCACCAGCGTTGCCTTTAATGGAGTATCGTGTAGAAAGACTAAAGAAAAAGTACGATTTACAGCGTGCAGAAGGAAAAGCCCAGTTTGCCCGCGAATTTGTCTCTATCTTAGCCCAACTCGATAGTGCCGTGGAGACAGAACTCTACCTTCGTAAAGTGGCGGATGAGATCGGTGTCACCGAGACCGCCCTAGGCAACGAGTTGGCGCGGGTGCAACAGCGTGGGCGTCCCACACGCAGGAACCCGGATAAATCCAGCAGTGTGCGAGATGATAGTACAAGTCGTGCGGATGAGAACGATGATCGACATTTGATTGAGAAGCGCATCGGCATTGATGGTCGTGCGGAAGGTAGCACGGTTGAGGAGAGCGGCAGACAGCGAGCTGAGGCGATCCTAATAGCCGTGGCACTGGTAGACGCTGGTTTCGGACGTCGATTGCTCAGTCAGCTGACGACGGCCGCCTTCTCTGACCCAGGGCATCTCGCGCTTATCAAGGAGCTCGGACCTAGGTGGGCGGGTGGTCAGACCCTGCCTTTGGAGCAGCTCTCCTTGGTTATATACGATGATGCCGCGCGAGAGGCACTCCCACGTGTCTTGGCGGTGCTCGACATATTGCAGGATGGGCATGAACGTGCCTTCATCGATAGTATGGAATACCTACAGGCTCAGTTGAGTAAGAAGGAGATACCAGCGTTGATTGCGGAGTTTGAGCGACTTTCCAGCCTCGGCGACCAGCAGGGGGCGTTTCGAGTTCTAGGTTTATTACAGAAGGCCCAGGGTCAGGCCACGCGGCAGCGATGATCGAAGGGGGGGAACGATCAATGAAAGGCAAAGAGATTAAGATGGAGGCAGTCAAAGATTTCTTGGCCAGAGCGAAAAAACGCGGCTCGGTCACCTATAAGGAAATCATGGACTCCATGCAGGAGATTGAAATGGATCCCGAACAGATAGATGACTTTTACGCGTTGCTTTCCGAGCACGGGATTGAGGTAGTGGGGGAGGCAGAGAGCCTTGAGACTCTCGACACTGCTGAGCCAGAGATAGAAGAGGAAGCTGAAGAGGTTGATCTCGATCTGTCGGTTCCTGAGGGCGTTGCGATCGACGATCCAGTTCGGATGTATCTTAAAGAAATTGGTCGTGTCCCTCTACTGTCAGCTGATGAGGAGATCAAGCTAGCACTGAGGATGGAGCAGGGTGAGGAAGAAGCTAAACGGCGCTTGGCTGAGGCCAATCTTCGCTTGGTCGTAAGCATCGCCAAACGTTACGTCGGTCGCGGCATGCAGTTCCTGGATCTAATCCAAGAGGGGAACTTGGGACTGCTCAAGGCGGTCGAGAAATTCGACTATCGCAAAGGCTTTAAGTTTAGCACCTACGCTACCTGGTGGATACGACAAGCCATTACCCGCGCCATAGCGGACCAGGCACGAACCATTCGCATCCCGGTTCACATGGTTGAGACTATCAATAAGCTCATTAGGGTCTCGCGCCAACTGCTCCAGGAGCTTGGTCGTGACCCGGTGCCGGAAGAGATCGCCAAGGAGATGGAGATTCCGGTCGAGAGGGTCAGAGAGATCCTCAAGATCTCACAAGAGCCAGTCTCGCTGGAAACCCCCATCGGTGAAGAGGAGGACAGCCATCTCGGTGACTTTATCGAGGACCAGGATGCGCTAGCTCCAGGTGAGGCGGCTGCGTTTACTCTGCTTCGAGAACAGCTTGAGGACGTCTTGGGAACACTAACTCAGAGGGAAGAGCGTGTTTTGCGGCTAAGGTTTGGTCTCGATGACGGACGCTCCCGCACTCTTGAGGAAGTAGGCCAGATCTTCGGTGTTACGCGTGAGCGTATTCGACAGATCGAGGCAAAGGCGCTGCGTAAGCTTCGTCATCCCAGCCGCAGTAAACGACTCAAAGATTTTCTGGAGTAGGGAGTCTTAGATTGCGCCTGGTCGCGTGCGGCCAGGCGTTGCCTTTGTGGCCTTAGTCTCGCTATTGGATTCATTACCCATGGACAGTGTTCCTGTTCTCTGCTACAATCTGTTTTGCGAACAACGAAGGAAGATGAGGTTCCTCGGCTTGTGATGTTGGTCGGCCCTCATACAGAACTTGACGCTTGACCTAGATAAATGTCTCTGCTATACTATTAACACATTCCTCGATAGCTCAACGGTAGAGCAACCGGCTGTTAACCGGTAGGTTGTAGGTTCGAATCCTACTCGAGGAGCCATTTGGTGAGACAACGAGCTAGACTCGTTTTCATAAGGCGTCCTGGGCCCATAGCTCAGTTGGTCAGAGCTGCCGGCTCATAACCGGTTGGTCCCAGGTTCGAGTCCTGGTGGGCCCACCATCTTGAGAAGTGAGATGTGAGAGATCTGAGATGAGTCCTCACATCGTAGAAATACATTTCCCACACTTTCTGACATCTCATCTCACACTTCACAGACGGCCCCATAGTGAAGCGGTCTAACACACCAGCCTTTCACGCTGGCGACGCGGGTTCGAATCCCGCTGGGGTCACCATTTTCGTGGGCGGATGGCTCAGTTGGTAGAGCACCTGGTTCACATCTAGGGGGTCGCAGGTTCGAGTCCTGTTCTGCCCACCACGCAAATCGACACACCGTGCGCGGTGTGTTTTTTTCTGTTTAGTGAAGACTAGATCTGGCGAGGTGTCGTTTTGCGATATAGGCAATCCAAGCGCCAGATCATGTGGAGGATGCCATATGCTGCTGCAGCTTAGCCCGCGTTTACAGGCCATCGTCGAACTGATCAGATCAGGAACTGTTCTCGCCGATGTGGGAACCGATCATGCCTATGTGCCCGCCCAAGCGGTCATGAGCGGTCTTGCGCCACGCGCCATAGCGTCAGATATCAATCTCGATCCCATCCGTGCCGCACGCGAGACTTTGTTGCAGTATGGGTTAACCAATCACATTGAACTGCGCCATGGCCCGGGACTTGATGTCTTGCAGCCGTGCGAGGCTGGGACTATCGTCATCGCGGGCATGGGTGGGACAACAATCTGTACCATCATCGCGAACGGGCTTGAGGTCGCCAATCAAGCTGCACGACTAGTCGTGCAGCCCATGGTCAGAATCGCAGAGACTCGGGCCTGGTTGAACGAGCACGTCTTCAGAATCGTTGATGAGCGTATGGCAAAAGAGGGACGCCATCTCTATCAGATCATCGCTGTTGAACCAGGCATGTCAGCATTACTGACACCTCTCGAGCTGGAATACGGACCGATCCTGCTGCGGCGTCGGGAACTCCTGTTACGCGATCTGCTGGAACGGGATTTGCGCGTGATCGAGGCCGCCATAGCGGGTCTTCGCAAGGCAACCGTAGTTCAGCCGCGACTGCACGAGTTTACAGAACAGAGGGAGAGGATTATGCAGTTGCTTAGCGAATGGTAAGTCGTTGATCAAGGCGATAGCAGCAGAAAGGTGCGAAAGCCCATGTCAGACGTCGTGATGCTTTGGGATGTTCAGGAGATGCTACAAAAACGCAAGACACTTACGAAGGAGATTAACACCCTGCCGATTATCGCTCAGTACAAAGACGAAAAAGCGCTCTATGAACGCATGCGGTCGGCACAACAGGGGTTGGCTGACCGTATGGCGGAAAGCCCCGAAGATCAGTCTTTACGAGAGCAGTATGACGACCTGCAGGGCAGACTGGCGCGTCAGAGGCAGACGGTCTTGTTACTGCAGGAAGAGGGCAAGTCGCAGTATGACGAGCTCACTGCCGAACTGAACGCCATCCCCGAATCTGTGGACAAAATCAAACAAAAAATCCGCCCCGAGCTTTGGCGGAAGTTCGAACGTCTATTGGCAGGCAAGCAAGGTCGCGCGGTTGCCAAGGTGCGCCAAAAACACTGCCTTGGCTGTGGTGTTGGCTTAGCTGACGCGACGCTCTCGCGTCTGCGTTCAGCGAGCACCAGCGTGGTCGAATGTGAACACTGTGGACGTCTGCTGATTTGGGAGTAGATCACAAACCACGATAAGTTCAATCGTCATTCGCCAATAGTCATCGCTCAATCGCCTGGATGTCGGATGCGTCTATTATGGCACGGGCCGGCATCAGCGTCGGCATTTGCCATTTGACCATGCAGCGGAGTCGTGTTATGATTTATATCCACGGTTGACCGTGACATAAGTAGATCGGGTGATCGCGGATACAGTACCGCAAGGTCGTATCTGAGGAAAGTCCGAGCTCCATAGGGCAGGGTGCTGGGTAACGCCCAGTGAGGGTGACCTTAAGGAAAGTGCCACAGAGAGATACCGCCTGGACGCTTGTCGTCTCGGTAAGGGTGCAAAGGTGCGGTAAGAGCGCACCAGCAGCCAGGTGACTGGCTGGCTCGGTAAACCCCACCTGGAGCAAGACCTAATAGGGGGAGGATGAGGCTGCCCGCCGACTTCCCGGGTTGGTCGCTTGAGGCGTTGGGCAACCAACGTCCTAGATAGATGATCACCTCGCATGCCGTAAGGCGTGTAGGACAGAACTCGGCTTACAGGTCTACTTATGTTACCGCCGCGAGCCGCTAACGGGATATCTCGTTAGCGGCTTTTCCATTTTTCTGGGCGCATGTCTGCTATCTCTACTGCGTTAGGTCGTAGGTCCAGATGACGTAGGCGTCATCGGCTTCGTACCTAAAGCTTAGGCGTTGAGCTAGGTGAGTGAGCAGTGGATCGTCGGCTGGAAGCCATAGCTCCATCCGTTTGGCTCCCTTGTGACTGGCGGCCGAGTGAAGGGACTCTAGCGCTGCCACGAGATCGTCCTCTCCCACGTAGATGGGAGCGAAGACACCTACCTCATCGTCGTGAAGATTGATCCCGCTTACCACCGTGGAACCATCACCTTCCCACACCCACAGTTCCTGCCGACCGATGGCGCCAGCCACCGCGTTTTCGGTCAGCTCTTGCCACTCCCAATGAGTGAAGAGAGCATGTGGGATTTGAGTACGCTCGGCGTAAGCACGCATTATCTCGTAGATCTGATCAGAATCACCCACGTCAGCAATCCGCCATTGCCCGCTAGACGGGCGGTCGGCAAGGTCAGCGTGCAGGCGTTGGTAGCTGACCACTCTGCCAAAACCTGCTCTGGCCGTCATGGTCAGAGAGGCGGTGTTGTCAGCATCGATCCCCAGATAGGCTGCGCGGCGGCCATCGCTCTTCGCCTCGATGAGTGCTCTCTCGGTCAAAACGCTGCCAGCGCCGAGACGACGATGATCGGGATGGACTCGCATCGCTTGGAACCAGCACTGCTCTTTATCGATAAAGTGTACATAGCAGGTGCCGATGATCTGTTCACCCAAAAGCGCCACGAGTACGACCCCTTCATCCGGTGTGGCAGCCCAATCTGCCCAGCAATGAGGTACATAATCATCTTTCCATACATGGCTCAACAGCTCTAATACTGCGGGCAGGTCACTTAGTTGGCCACGGCGAACAGTTAGCATGGGCACCCTCCGTTGTTTCATAGTTCTGAGCAAAGTCGAAGAGGACTCTTCGTTACCGTGGTGGCTAATCCCTGCGTATGAAAAACCCAAGCTCCGTGGAAATCGGAGCTTGGGTTTTTCAATGATGCTTGCCCTGCGGGAAAATGATGTGTCCTCGCGGACGCACGCCTCTGGCGGCGATCCGCTTCCTTGATTTCTGCGGCTTCGCCACTCAATCGGTGTTGCCTTCGGTAATGATGTGTCCAGCGGGGCATAGGGGGGCAAGTCTACCTCATGGCGAAGCCACATCATATGGTGGTGAAACCGCCATACATCATTTCGCACAGGCGAAACATCATATCGCCGTAGGCGATACATTATCACAAACAGAAGATGAGCCCTGTGCTTGCGCGCAGAGCCTATCTTCTGTCTGTTTCAACCAGGGCGCCGTTGAAATCTGGCTCTAGGACCATGAAGTGCGCTCTAACATCGGCACGAGCGAAGCCAGCACACATCCCCTCACCAACCGCTTGACCGTCATCATGGCTCCTGAGCATCGTCAGGATGGTAGGACCAGCCCCAGAGATCATCACCGCCAGAGCGCCCGCCTCCATGGCTTCCCGGCTGACATCCGTGAAACCTGGAATCAACCGCGCGCGATAGGGTTGGTGAAGGCGGTCTTGAGAGGCGGCCGATAGCAGGTCGGGTCTATCTTGGGTCAGTGCTGCCATCATCAGGGCCGCACGCCCCACGTTGAAGACGGCATCACGGTGGGGAATGGTTGACGGCAGGGACCGACGCGCCAGGGCAGTAGGGAGCACGAACTCAGGGATACAGACGCCAAAGCGGATATCTGCGTTCAGTGGGAGAGAGGCGCTGATCACGCGACTGTCGGTCATCACGCTCGTCACCAAACCGCCCAACAGTGCCGGCGCGACATTATCCGGGTGACCTTCCATCTCGGTGGCCAGTTCCAGAAGCCGTTGTTGATCAAAGGGAGAGCCAGCCCACGCATTGGCCGCCACCAACCCGCCTACGATGGCTGCAGCACTACTGCCTAAGCCCCGCCCGAGGGGAATACGGTTGACCAGATGAACCGCCATGCCCTCTGGGACTGCAGCGCCCACCTCGTGCCATAGCCTGCAGGCGGCACGCCAGACCAGGTTCTCCTGCGTGTTCTCCAGGTGCTCGGCACCCTCGCCCTCAATGCTGATCGTCCAGCGGTCCGCTGGACGAAACTCAATTTGATTATAAAGGGCAAGAGCCAGTCCGAAGCAGTCGAACCCGGGTCCAAGATTGGCAGTGGTAGCTGGAAGACGAACGGTGATCATTGCGCTACCCCCAGATCGCCTTGATAATCGCCTCTTTGGTTGCGGCCACTGAGAGCGGTTGTGGATGCCCCGCGATGGCGTTATCTGGGTCTTTGAGGCCATTGCCGGTCAGGACACAGACAATCCGGGCAGGTTTCGCGAAATAGCCTTGGGCATACAGCTTACGTACCCCTGCCAATGACGCGGCTGAGCCAGGCTCACAGAAGATCCCCTCAGTCTGCCCCAGAAGCCGATAGGCGCCCATGATCTCCTCGTCGGTGACGGCATCAATTGTGCCTCCCGATTCCTGCTGCGCAGCCACAGCGGTCTGCCAGCTGGCAGGGTTGCCGATGCGTATGGCTGTGGCAATGGTTTCCGGGTGAGCGATCGGAGCCCCGCGGACGATGGCTGCCGATCCCCAGGCCTCAAAGCCAATCATCTTGGGTAGCTGGTCGATCTCTTGGCGCGCTGCGGCCGCTTTGAACCCCTTCCAATACGCAGAGATGTTGCCAGCATTGCCCACCGGTATGGCAAGAAAGTCCGGAGCGGCCCCTAACTGCTCGATCAGCTCCCATGCCGCGGTCTGTTGACCGTCGATCCGAAAGGGGTTAACCGAGTTGACCAGTGTGAGCGGGTGCTCCTTAACGATCTCACGAGCGATGGCTAGAGCCTCATCGAAGTTACCATGGATGGCGATGACCTTGGCACCATAGTGGAGCGCCTGCGAGAGCTTGCCCAGGGCGATCTTGCCTTCAGGGATCAGCACCACACAGCGCATCCCTGCCCTGGCTGCGTAAGCTGCTGCTGAGGCGGATGTGTTGCCAGTGGATGCGCAGATGACGGCTCTGGAACCAGCTTCCTTGGCCTTGGAGACGGCCAGCGTCATGCCACGATCCTTGAACGAACCCGTGGGATTGGCCCCCTCATACTTGGCAAACAGCTCTAGTCCAGGCATGGACTGGCTGATATTTGTCAAGGGAATGAGCGGGGTATTGCCTTCGCTCAGCGAGACAATCGGTGTTTTTGCAGTAACAGGAAGATAGCGGGAGTATTCCCTGATCAAGCCAGACCACATCACAAACAGCTCCTTCTTCCAGTTGATCCATATTGTTTTCCAGGCTTCAAAATGCCTTGAGACTGCCCAAACGGATGCATACCAGAGGATCAAACGATGATTGAGATCTTAACCCACGTTGGCAACGCACCATGTCCAAGTCTCATGTCTGGAAATGACTCTCATTCAGATGTTGGACGGATCGACGCACATCTCCTGCTGAGATGCCTCTTCTTCCGTGATCTTTTTCTAGCTACGACCTCTGTAGACAAAAACAAGCAGATGATCATAAGAGAAGCAGCCATGGGCAACTCTGCTTAGCATCAGTTGGCATGCGGTAGCCGAAACTAAGCTCGGGTCGATGCAGTCGGTATGATATGAGATATCGAGTCGCGGAACCCGATTGAGACGGGATGCCCAAAAGACGAAGGAGGCGTGGATATGAGCAAGAAAAAAGGCAGCTCCATGGCCCCGACCTTTGGTGACTTGCGCGAAAACTACGGGTCGGGCCCTTGTGCCAATGCCCCTCTCGACAGTTCTGATCCATCGACGCAGATGTTCGAGAAGAGCCCAACCGTCTCGGCGAAGGATCTTCCCGACCTCACTCGTCCAACGAAGAAGTGATCTAGTCAGCGTATGAAGAGCCGGCGTCTAGCCGGCTCTTTCCATGGGTGAACTGATACATAACTGCCCTAAACTTCTAATTGACTTGAGTGACCACCGCTGATATAATCATTTTTGCTCAGATGTGAGCACTTCGTTGAGAAGTTGGAAGCCAGAGGTCATCACACATGGGGGTGTAGCTCAGCTGGGAGAGCGTCTGAATGGCATTCAGAAGGCCAGCGGTTCGATCCCGCTCGTCTCCACCATTTGCGAAAATCCCACATCTAACCTCTCACATCTCGTATCTCACACGGCCCCATAGTGAAGCGGTCTAACACACCAGCCTTTCACGCTGGCGACGCGGGTTCGAATCCCGCTGGGGTCACCATATTCGGAGGGATTCCCGAGTTGGCCAAAGGGGGCAGACTGTAAATCTGCTAGCATCGCTTTCGCTGGTTCGAATCCAGCTCCCTCCACCAAATTCTCCAGGCGAAGCCATACGGCTTCGCCTCTTATTTTCCTGGTCAGAGCGTGACTGCTCCGCCTCGCTGACTTGCCCATACCTTTCGCCGATCGCTGTCGAGCAGTTGACAGGCGGTGCAGGGATCGATATTCTAGGCTCCAGGAGGGATGATGATGCATCTGATACCAACCGGTTATGAAGTTCATCTGATCTGCCCATTGGATGATCCATTCGGCGAGGACGAATGGATTGACCTGACCTATCTTCTCGCCGATATCGCCGAGGATGACGAGCAATATGTACAAATGGAGCAGCTTTGGGATGACCATGGTGATCCCCCCAATGGCAATGGACCTTGGTCGATCGCATTAGGACGGCTGACCGCCGAACAGGCCAAACGTCTGCGTAAAGAGGGCTGGCATGAGGCGAGGGTGGCGGTGTTTCAGGTTCAGAGCGAGGGAACACCGGTGGATGAGGTCACCCGCTCACTGGTAGAAGATGAAGCAACCTTCAACTACCTCACACACCGGGCAATGATCTATCTTTATCCTGCCCAGGATCATACCGATTGCACGTGTGGACATGAGCATTAATGACAGGGCGGGGTCATCAGTCCCTTTGTGGGTCATTCCAACGCATGGTCATAAGTAATGGCATACGAACAGCCCGGTCTCGTCGTGAGACCGGGCTGTTATTTGCTTCCTTACCATCATATTAAGGTGAACAACGGTAAATACTAGCTGGTAAGGATCTCGTTGGTAGTCTCAAGGCCACGTTAGTCCTTAGCCATTTGGGCTGTAGCTTCAATAATCGTCGGAGGCCTGTTCGATGTTGTTAACCCGTCGCGAGTTCCTCAGGATCTGCGTGTCGACCGGTGCCAGCATGGCTCTGACCCAAGTTCTTGGGCCTAACCTCGCTCAGGCTTTTGCCGAGCTCCCCGGTGGCAAACCGCCGGTCTTCTGGCTGGATATCGGGTCATGCTCGGGAGATTCACTCTCTTTCTTCAATGTGCAATATCCCGATTACTCTAGGTTCATCGAGGAGATTGTCGACGAGCGCTTTCACTATCTGCCGATGGCTGCTGAGGGTGGAGACGCCATGCGCCTGTATCAAGAAACCCTTGAGCAGCAAAAAGGACGCTACATCCTGGTGGTGGAAGGAGCGATCACCACTCGCGACGGAGGGATCTGGCAGACGACGGGCAATATCAATGGACGGCCGCTGACCGCCCTGGAAGCTTTCCAGGCTCTGGCTGAGAACGCCAAGGATGTGGTAGCGGCTGGAAGCTGCGCCACATGGGGAGGACCGTCTGCTGCACATCCCAATCCTGGACAGTACAAGCGTGCGCAGGAACTGACCAGCAAGCGGGTGATCAACGTTCCTGGCTGCCCGACCCATCCGGACTGGTTGATGGGCACACTGCTTCACCTGGTCTTCTATGGGCGCCCGCAGCTCGATTCGTTGGGGCGCCCTACACTCTATTTCGGGCAGACCATTCATGATCGATGCCCCCGTCGCCAGTACTTCGAGAATGGCATCTTCGCCAAGCAACCCGGTGATGAGGGCTGCCTCTACAGCATTGGCTGCAAGGGCCCTGTAACGTACTCGGATTGCCCCATCAGGCAGTGGAATACCCACTATAACTGGCCGGTGGAGGCGAATACCCCCTGTATCGGCTGCGTGAACCCCGGCTTCCCCGATAGCTCAGAGCCGTACTTCGTCCACCTACCCAGTGTGAAGATCGGTGGTGTCACCGTTGCTGCCAACACGGTTGGCCTGGTTACGGGTGCGGTTACTGCCAGCGTCATCGGTACCCATGCCATTGCCACCATCGTAAGTGGTCGTCTCAAGCACAACCTACTGGGTGAACCGGCGGGGGAGCAGAGTTCCGAAGCGTCGGAGCGTCCTCGTCGAGGGGGGCACTCCCACCGACCGGGCGGGCGTGTCAGCAGACCCAAGCACAGCCTTTGGAAGCGTCTGTTTGGTGGTCGGAACAGGCGTGGCGAGGGCAAAGAAGGGGACGAGCAAGCAGAGCATGAGTAAAACCATTTTAATCAGCCCCGTCACTCACGTCCACGGGACGTTTGATGTCACCGTCACTCTGGACAACCATCGCGTCATTGAGGCCAAGGTCTCAGGAACCTACTTTCGCGGCTTTGAAAAGATGGTGGAGGGGCGAGACCCGCGAGACTTGGGGTATTTCACTTCGCGTATCTGCGGCATCTGCTCCACCGCCCACAACCTGGCTGGGACATGGGCTGTGGAGAATATGGCGGGTATCCAGGTTCCTCTGAATGCCATACTCCTGCGCAACATCATGTTGGGCGCCGATATCTTGCAGAACCATATCCGTCACTTCTTCACGCTCAGCCTGTGGGATTGGGCCAAACCGCCGACAGGAGTAACGATGTTCACCACATCCAATCGCGACCATCGACTCCCGATGAAACTCAATGATGAGTATATTGACCTCTATGGTCAATCGAAGGCTATCTCTCGCAAGGCGCATGAACTGACCGCTACCTTCGGCGCCAAGGCACCCCATGTCCATGGAGTGGTGGTTGGCGGGGTCTCCGTTCGTCCAGAGGCGGACAAGATACGCAGGTCATTGGGGCTACTGGCAGAGATACGGGATTTCGTTCAGACGAAGATGATCCCCGCAGCTCAGAGCCTAGGGAGATACTATCCCGAGTACTACCAATTGGGGCTGGGTGCCCCAGACATGATGAACTTTGGCTTATTTCCAGACCCCCTAAATGGCGGGTTGGCGTTCCCAGAGGGGATCATCATGCAGGACCATCCGGACCAGGTTCAGCCACTGGATATGAGCCTGATCACCGAGGCGGTTACTCACTCCTGGTATAGAGAGCAGCCAGCTCTACAGCCCACCCAGGAAGAGACCGACCCTGACCGTCAGAAGATGGTCGGATACTCATGGGTCAAGGCACCTCGTTATCGCGGCCGACCGATGGAAGTGGGACCACTGCCGCGACTGATGATCAAGGGCAGCTATCGCCAGGGGAGAGGAACGCTTCACCGTATCCAGGCGCGAGCACAGGAGGCGGGCGAGGTAGCTGATTATCTCCAACAGGCGTTGGCGCGTCTGGAGCCTGAGGGGCCGACCTTCACTCAGTATGAGCTTCCACGCCAGGGTGAAGGTCATAGCCGAGTGGGAGTCATGAGGGGGACACTGGCGTATTGGCTGCGGGTAGAGGCGGGCAAAATCGAGAAGCTTCAGATCATCACACCGTCAGCCTGGACCTTGTCGCCGCATGATGACTCGGGTCAACCGGGCCCCCTCGAGATGGCCCTGATCGGCACCGAGGTGGCCGATGAGGAGAACCCCGTGGAACTGGGGCGTATCATTCGGTCGTATGATCCATGCATCTCATGCGCCTGTCATGTGGTGAGCGCCAAGGGGCAAGCTAGCTTTCAGGTGGTGTGACATGCTTAAGCCTTACCGTAAGGTACGTTACCAACGGAAGACAGTGATCGAAAGGGCCTATCTCAGGCAGCCGCTGATGATTCGCCTGATTCATTGGACCTTTTTTCTTACCATGACCGCCATTGCCATCAGCGGCTTCTATATGCATGCGCCTTGGAGAGCGATCCTCTACAACCGCTATCAGGCTGCTCGCTACACCCACTCCATCACAGCCTTCATCCTGACAGGTCTGTTTGTTCTTTGGGCCTACTTCACCGTTGCCTTCGGTGCGACGGCGAAGCTGATCCCTACCCGACGGGATCTCCATCATCTGCCGCAGATGGTTCGCTACATGATGTTCCTCAGCGAGAAGAAGCCTCCCTACCTTAAGTACAATCCGCTGCAGAAGATGGAGTTCACCGCATGGATCGCCATGTTTCTCGTCCAGGCGGCAACCGGCTTCATCCTCTATAAGCCGAGCCGTTCGGTTCGGTTAAGCATAGCATTTTGGGATCTTTCCTACGTTCGCCTGGTGCACTTCCTGGTGGCGACGATCTGGACCGCATCCATCATAGTGCATATCTACCTTGCCATCACCTCTGACCTAAGCAAGCTGGCAGCCATGGTCATCGGGGTGCACAGGAAGAAGAAGCCTGCACAGGCCAGCGACGAGGCGAGATCATGAGCCGGTCAGCCATCGTAGCCCTGGGGAATCGACTGCGACAGGATGACGGCGTCGGGCCATGGGTACTCGATCAGCTGGCGGCACGGGAGCTTCCCAGTGAGCTCTCGCTGATCTGGATGGAGCACGATCCCAGTGGTCTTTGCTTACTGGAGACCAGCCTGGCGGCGGTGATCATCGTGGATGCCGTGGCAGCGGACCTGACGCCGGGGACCATCATCTCCTTACCGCTCACGGAGCTAGATTGCTGGCCCCCACTTAACCTTCATCAGATCTCGCCTCGAGAACTGCTTCCTGAGGCACTGCATGAGCGAACACGGATCCTCGGGATCGTACCCGCCGCTATGGCCTACGGTCTGGAGCTGAGCCCACTGGTCGAGCGGGCAGCACAGAGGGCGGTGGAGCATCTATCCACCTGGGCATGGGAACATCTCACTGCACGCAGTCCAGCTACTGCCATCACGGTGAAGGCTCACGACTTGTGACTCATGACCACAACTAGAAAGGTGTGATCTAGCATGGGGAGCCTTGGTCCCTGGGAACTCATCCTCATCCTCTTAGTGGCGCTGGTGATCTTTGGTCCCAACCGCCTACCCGAGATCGGCAAAGCGGTAGGGAAGGGGGCAGTGGAGTTTCGGCGCGCTCTACGCTCCATCGGCGATGATGATACCAGTGATCAAGAACACCAGCGTCGTCCATGAGGGAGTACGAACCTCAAGAGTTTCTCCAGCATCTCAATGATCTTCGCTGGTGCCTGATTCGAGCTGCTTCTGCCTGGCTGATAGCTACCATCGTCGGCTTTGTATACGCCCGCCCGATCATCCGCTTTCTTACTGCGCCAGTGGGCGAACTAGTGGTCTTGGGGGTGACAGAAGCCCTGCTGACGCAGGTCAAAGTCGGGGCGACAGCAGGGGTGGTG
>CAYOCI010000028.1:10702-24946 GCA_964402415.1 uncultured Clostridia bacterium | reverse complement strand
CGCCGATGGCGTCTCGTGGTACTATCGTCCTTTATTGCTGCTGCGCTGCTGAGCCCCGGTCCAGATGTGGCGGCCCAACTGCTTGTCGTCGTGCCGCTTCTGCTCCTGTATGGCACGTGTATCGTCATTGCCCACCTGGCTTCTAGCCAGGAGCGGCGTATCACCGACGACCATCACAACGAGATGGTTCCGTGACCATATCGCCAGATAGAATCAAAATGGTGTCCCTAAAGCTTCAGGCTTCAGGGACACCATTCGTCTTGTCGATAATCTTACTCGAGGCCCTTGACCTTACGGTAGGCAGCAACACCGTGTTTCAGGACTTCCATGGCCTTCTTCAGGTCCTCAACATTTAGAACATAAGCTAGGCGAACTTCATCCTCACCCATGCCCGGGGTCGCATAGAAACCATTCGCCGGCGCGACCATGGTGGTGGCTCCCTCATGGCTAAACTCAGTCAGCATCCAGCTGGCGAAGCTATCGGCACTGTCGATGGGAAGCTTGGCGATGGTGTAGAACGCGCCCTTAGGAAGATAGGTTGATGCACCAGGGATGGCCTTGATCCCCTCGTAGATCACATCGCGACGACGGATATACTCTTCCTTGACTGCGGCAAAATAGCTGTCGGAAACGTCCAAAGCGGCGATGGCACCAATCTGCTCCAAAGTCGGCGGGCAGAGGCGCGCCTGGCCCCACTTTAGGGCAGCGGCGATGATCTCCTTGTTCTTGGTCACAAGGTTGCCGATGCGTGCTCCACAAGCTGAATAGCGCTTCGAGATGCTATCCGCAATGATGGCGTGCTGTTCGAGCCCTGGAAGAGTCATGATGCTGGTAAAGACGCCATCGTAGATGAACTCGCGGTAGACTTCATCGGCTACGAGGAAGAGGTTGTGCTCCTTGGCCAGCTGGGCCAAGACCTCGAGCTCGTCGCGAGTGTAGACCACACCGGTAGGATTCCCAGGGTTGCAGAAGAGGATCGCCTTGGTGCGCGGAGTGATCTTGGCTTCGAACTCAGCCTTTGCCGGTAGGCGGAACCCGTTGGCAGCGCTGCCCGGGATAGGAACCACTTTGACTCCTGCCATGGTGGCGAAGCTGTTATAGTTAGTGTAGAAAGGCTCGGGAACGATCACCTCATCGCCTGCATTGCAGATGGTCAACATGGCGAAGAGCAGTGCCTCGCTGCCGCCAGTGGTGATCAGGATATCCTCATGGGAAACATTGATACCGTATTTCTTGTAGTAGCCTACTAGACCTTGGCGGAACTCCGGCAACCCGCCAGACTCACCATAGGCTAGAACCTTGACTTCATAGTTCTTGATCGCGTCCCAATACTCCTGAGGGGTCTCAATATCGGGCTGACCGATATTGAGGTGATAGACATGGAGACCGCGCGCCTTCGCTTGGTTGGCCAGGGGGACCAACCGACGAATGGGTGACGCTTGTACAGAGTGTGCACGTTCCGAGATATGCATAGGGTTAGCCACTTTACGATGACCTCCGATCACATATTGCTCATAGGTGAGAGCTTGCTAAACAGTTTAATTGTACGTCATAGACACAGTAGATGTCAAACCAGGAAATTGATAGGTCTGTGGGAAATTTCACTAAATACGACCAACTTTGCCTCGGATGGTAACTGTACAGTGGCACTCCGAAATCTGGCGGAATTGACTATCACCGCTCAGTTTGTGCTGACCGTCAGATGCCCATACTAAGTTCGGGATCGCTGTACAGCGCGATCTCGTCCTCTGCGTGTTTCATTTTTACCGTAACAGATCACTCTACTAGGAGACAATTCGCAGAGAGGAAGGTGGCAGCGTGACAAAGATCTATTGTGACGTTATTAACTGCGCCAATCACAGTACTCAGGGGCTCTGCAAGCTTGATGAGATCTTGGTTGACAAGAGCGAGGGCGAGAAATCGCAGACCAGTGACGATACAGAATGCGCTAACTTTGAGCGCAAGTACTAGATCCCAGCCCCATTACTCCTGGGCGAATGCAAACAACGAGGAGGCGAGCGGATGACACACAAGAAGAACCAGGAAGTCGCCTGCCATGTGGATCAGTGCAAGTTCTACTCCGACAGCCACTGTAATCTGGAGGCCATCCAGGTTGTCTCCGATGGCGTCAACGAGGTAGACTGTGGCAGCTTCGAATCGAAGACTGGCGATCTTCATCGCAAACCGCATCTTCCTCACTAGACTTAGTAGGCAAGAAGAGCCGGGCGAACGCCCGGCTCTTACTTATGGTCTTGGTGTCGTCTTGGCCGCCGCTCTTGCTTTGGCCTGTTCCAAGCGTTCTAGATGCTGTTGACGTGTGATGCCTTTGGTCTTTGCCCGTTGCTCGATCTCGCGGATATCCTGTGCATTCTGTTCGTTGGACCGGAAGATGTCAACGCTTCCCTTCAGTTCCGTAAGCAGATTGCCCTGAACGGATATCGAGTGCTCACGGACACCATACTCGCCGAATGAGCAACTGGCGCAGGCACGTTCTCTCTCGATGATCTCAGGGGTGTAGTCTCCATCATCAGCGAGGACTGAAGGGAAGATGGTCCTCTCCTTCTCGCGCAGGATGCGAGGGAAGATGCCTGCCACTCGACAATGGGGGCAGTATCGCCCCGCGATCAGTGGGTCCAAGTAGAGAAGCCAACCCGCACAAAAGGCAAAGACTATGGCAAACTGTAGAGTCCATTGACCCAAGGGAGTCCCAAAACCGGTGGTTTCAGCAGCCACAATGGCCTGACGTGTGCGATCATAGATAACATTAATACGGTCAGCCGCGCCACCACTGATTGGGGTAGCGAGCATGCTCACTCTGATCTGATCGTGACTGTGATAGCGTGCCTGGATCTGATATACCCGGTGGGTAGCCTGATATGGAGCGGTCAGCTGGCTACGTTCGTCCTGAGTGAGCGGGATCTGCTGGTTGTAAAGAAGAAACAGGGCCAATATCAGCAAGACCACGGACCAACGGCGCAGGTTAGCCATGGCTAGACCACCTCCTATCCCCAATACGTGGAGCAGGATCGAAAAGTTCCGCTCAGGTCAAGAATAAGTCAGCCCAGGCGCTCGCCTGGGCTGACTGTTGTCTGCCTACTGTGGGGTCTTTTTTTCGGGAACCGCGAAACGCTGACGGATCGCGCCGTCCCAAGCAGGAATTGGGACTTGAGCTTGTTTGACTGGGTTGGCAATCACATTGAAACCGGCGAGGTAGTCGACGATCCCGTTGCGCATCAGCAGTGTCTTCTCAAGCATATCGGCGTCGCCGATGGCCTTGATCACATAGGGTGGGGAAACGCGGGTCAAGTTCACTAGAATATATGATCCCGCCTCGCGAATCTCTGAGCTTGCGACTAGACGCTGATCGTTGACTGCGATCGCTTCGGCCCCTCCCGCGCGGAGCTCATTGACAAGGAGCAATAGGTCACGACTCATGACCGCGTTATTGGGGTGTTTGGGCGTGGTGATGGCGGAGACCGAGATAACAACCCCCGGTCCCGTGACGGAGGTTAGGCCAGCAAACTGCTGAAGCTGGCGGTTTTCCTCGGCCAGGGCAGAGACCTTACCTGATGAATCCACTATGTTGCTGGCAGCAATCCGCTGACGCAGCTCAGAGACCTCCTGCTGAAGCAGGGTACGGGCTTTTTCAGTCTCAGTGAGTACCTCGGTCAGCGCTTCGATCCGCTCAGGAGGCTGCGGACTGGTCTGAATCTGGATCTGAGTACGAAACTGCACCGCGATCAAGAAGCCGACCAGGACTGTCACCAAGACTGTCGTAAGGACTGCTGGTAGTCGTTGAAGAGACACGAGATCACTCCTGTCACTGTAGTGGCCGCGCTAGGTTCAGGTTGACGTTGCCCACATAGGCGGGTAGTTCGACACGGTCGCTTTTCTCAAGAGCGACGTCCAGCTGCATGGCTTTTAGCCCTTCCAGGTGACTACCCTTGCGCCCCAGTTCGGCCATTAGATTGTCAGGATCGCCGATGGCTCGGATCTTGTAAGGGGGTACCACTCGTTCGCCATTGACCAAGATTGTGGGACCGCCGCAGAGCAGGCGGAAGGACGAGAAGACGAACCGCTGATCATTAACTGATATACCTTCTGCGCCACCAACGAGGAGGGCTTCAATCACCTGGAGGATATCGAAGTCGTGAATCAGGTAGAGCCTCGGGTCTTCTCCCGCTTCTCTCGCCTTCTTGGAGTCGTCCAGAGTCACAACGACACCTTCACCAGCCACGGCTGTGAGCCCCAAAGCTTGTCGGTAGTTACCTAGTTCAGTATGCATGAGCTCCAACTGGCTCGTGGACTCCAGCTCCGTAATCCGCTTCTTGAGATCGCGGTTCTCCTGCTGTAGGGCATCACGCTGGTCTTCCAGGTCGTGGACCTTGGAGATGACCAGCTCTGTACGTGCCAGCCATTCGACACTTCTGATCTGACTCTGAGAACGGAATTGAACTGACAATCCAACTCCGAGGACGAAGAAGACCAAAGTCAAGAAGAGGGTTTTCGAGTTTAGGCGCAAGTCAGCACCTCCAGTTTATAGTGCAGAGTCATGAGTCCAAAGACGGTCAGCTAGTTGGGATGATTCCTGACTCTTGACTCCCAAGTCGCCGAAAACGTTCCATAACACAACACTCTCATTATCCCGCGCAAACTCGTACCAGTCAAGGATAACAGAACCGGCAAGTTGTTGCATTCCTACCTCGAATTCGCTATATTGGGTGCAGCGCAGTGCGCAAACAGCGGGCGCTCCAACGCACACACACCCGAAAGTCCAGGCGGGCATGGATAGCACCCTCGGGCTTTAGAAGTGAGGATATTATGGAACTAGGTAAGCTGCCACCCAATGAACTCACACAGCGGATATTTCGTCATCTGACGACTCGCCGTGCCGAGGTTCTCCTGCACTCAACTCTGGGAGAGGACTCGAGTGTGGTTGACTTCGGCGATCAGCTATGCGTGGTATCAACAGATCCGATTACCGGTGCAGCCAGCGCCGCTGGCTGGCTGGCCGTGCATGTCTCTGCCAATGATGTGGCGAGTAATGGCGCCGAACCGGTGGCCTGTCTCTTAACCGTGCTTGCGCCGCCGACCGCCAGTGAGGATGAGATAGAGCAGGTCATGAAGGATGCATCCGAGGCGGCCCGAGAGCTAAACCTTGAGATCGTAGGTGGACATACTGAGGTGACCGCAGCGGTCAACCAGATGGTTCTGTCAGCCACGGTGCTGGGGAAGGTCTCCCGCGACCACATGGTAACCTCTGGTGGCGCCAGAGATGGCGACGCAATCGTGATCACCAAAGGCGTCGGTCTCGAAGGTACATCCATCCTGGCCCATGATGCCGGGAGCTATCTGGAACGCCACATAGCACCGGAACTGCTACACGAAGCACGAGCCTTGACCAGACAGATCAGCGTGGTCAAAGAAGGAAGGATAGCAGCGCGACTGGGTGCGTCCGCCATGCATGATGTCACGGAAGGTGGCCTATTAGGTGCCCTGTACGAAATGGCGTGCTGTGCCGAACTCGGCTTTACCATCGAGGCTGATCAGATTCCGATTCTGCCGTCAACCAAGGCCATCTGTGGGCTGCTCGGTGTTGATCCACTTCGGTTGATCTCAAGCGGGTGCATGTTGATAGCGACCGCGAGCGGTGAGGAGTTGGTGCGTGAACTGGCGAGTGCCAATATTGCGGCCCAGGTCATCGGTCGATTTCGCCATGGCGATAGGCTGTTGAAGCGCCCAGACGGCAGCACTGAGGTCGTAGCGCCGCCCAAGGGAGATGAGCTCTGGGCAGCCGTGGAAACAGTGAAAAAAAGAACCAAATCACAGATCTGATGGTTTTGATTCTGGGCGGGGCATTCTAGCAATGAAGTTCCATTGCTGGGGGGTGCCTTCATGCAGAGCCCAAAAGATCGAGGCACAAGGCAGGGCGGGAACGGAAAGAGGTCACGACGAGCATCTGCAAGCCGCGGGGTGATCCTTGCTCTGGTTATTCTCCTCATATCCGGTTGTTGGCCGATGGCAGCCCGTCGTCCAGATGCCAATCCGCCAGCATCCCCCGATGCCCAGACCATACCTGATGACCAGCCTAGGCGCATGGACCACACCGATGTGCCAGCTCCTGACTTCGACCCTCTGGAGCACCAGATCCGCCAGCGGATGCAGGGACAGGCCAAGCGCTACGCGGTCTACATCGAAGATATCTCCAGTGGTCATGCCTTAGGCATAAATCATCGCGATGAGTTCGTTGCCGCCAGCACCATCAAACTCCCGATCGTACTCTACCTGTTTATCTTGGCCGACCAAGGTACCGTCAATCTCGATCAGAGGTTAACCTATCGCCGCCAGGACTACGAGACCGGGTCCGGGGGGATTCAGTATGAAGATCTGGGGACGCGGTATTCACTTCGTGAACTGGCCAAACAGGCGCTGGTAGCCAGTGACAACGTCGCCATCAACATGCTGATCCGCCGCTTAGGTGAGAAGCAGATTCATCAGTTCATGCGCGGCCTAGGCGGGGAGGTCATGCCCGGCGACAGCAACGTCACGTCTGCTCGCGATATGGGGATCTACCTTCGCAACGTATTGACACTCAGCCGTAGCAACTCGCGCCTAGGATCAGAGTTGGTCGAATACCTCAGCGACACCGCCTACGCCGATCGTATCCGCGCAGGGGTCCCCAAAGAGGTGCGCGTTGCTCATAAGATCGGGAACCAGATTCACAACCGGCATGATGTGGGGATCGTCTTTCTGCCCAGTCGTACCTTCGTCATCGCCATGATGGTCGAGGATCCTGACGAACCCGGTTCAGACCAGGCCATCGCTGATGTGGCGGGGCTGGCCTACCGCTTCTTTGAACAACTGCCCAAGGTCAGCACGCCAACACCACCATAGCGAGCTCGCAGCCAATCAGCCCACAGCCCGCAGAAGCTGAAGACGACTGGTCTGGGCACGGACCTGTTGCCAGGGCTCCGGTCGATTCCAACTACTCGCCTTTCAGCTGTTTGCGGAGCTCTTCGCCCGCGTTGAGGAGGATGAATATGTGTCCGATCACGACAGAGACCGTCAAGATCGAATCGCCTGAGGCGGCTCGCCAACTGATGATGGAGATCTCCGTTAGCGCCTATGGTGTCCACTACATGGCGCCTAAGTTGATCTTCCGCGTGGTGCGGGTTAACGGTATATCGTCCAAGGCTGCCAATATTCTCAAACAGGAGATGCTGTCCATCGGCGGGGAGGTGGCGGTCGCGGAGGGCGTGGCGGGCTTCAGTCCTGATCCCAGCGACTGCCTGATCGCTGGAACCCTTCGTCAATACGAACTCCTCGTCAAGAAGCTGAAGCTGCAGCCGTTTGGCGGACTGCAACACTTAGCGGAGCAGCTCGGTGAGATGGTTGGAGAGCTGGGAGTCAAGAGTCAGAAGCCAAAGGAGAACGAATGAGGCAAAAAGGAGACACTCAGGGCATGAGCGTGGCCTTTCGTATGCCGTGCACCTGACTCTTAACTCGCGATGATAATGAAAATCATGATTGACAATACCTGAGTGGGCAAGTAGAATATAGACAAAAGGTCTCTTTTTTTACCCATGAATTGAGAATGAATATCAATCGCTCAGGAGGCGACTGTATGGTAAGCAAACACAAGATGCTGGCTGAACTCAAGGTCGGACAAGAAGCAGTCATTGACCATATTCCCGATGAATCCATCCGCGTGCAGGCGATCCGGTTCGGGATCGGCACCGGCGCGACAGTTACTTGTGATGAGGTAATCCCAGGTGGGCCCATCATCTTGCGCCGTCACCGCCAACAGATCGCTGTGGGGCGCAACCTAGCTAAGCAGATCTCTATCAAGGGGGTGAGCTAGAGTGGCCAGCTGTCATGCACCAACTCCAGCCTCAACTAAGCACTCAAAGCCTGGTTTTCACATGCATCATCACCACAATGCAGGGGTTGAGATCCCGTCGGATGGCCGCAAGATCGTCCTCGTCGGCAACCCCAATGTAGGTAAGTCGCTCTTCTTCAACGCCTTCACAGGCATGTATGTCGATGTCTCCAATTTCCCCGGTACCACCGTGGAGATCACCCATGGTCGCTTCGGGCGCGACGTGATCATGGATACACCGGGGATCTATGGCGTCTCCTCGTTCAACGAGGAGGAACGCGTGGCTCGCGACGTGGTTATGTCGGCGGATATTATCATCAATGTGGTAGACGCTGTCCACCTCGAACGTGACCTGTTTCTGACCCTGCAGGTGATCGACATGGGTATCCCGGTGGTGGTCGCCCTCAACATGATGGACGAGGCACGTCGCCAAGGCCGCGAGATCAATGCGGATCTTCTCGGTCGGCTGCTGGGGGTTAAGGTCATCCCGACCGTGGCTGTCAATAAAGAAGGATTCGAGGAACTGGTGAAGGCGATCGAAACGGCTCGCCCCGGGAAGATCGACGCGGGCCTTCATCAACAGCTGCATCAGCTCGTCGATCGCGTCGGCTCCCAATCAGAAGCGCTGCTGGTTTTGGAGGGTGACATTCACGTGGCCGAGCGCCACGGAGTTCCCGCCATGGACGGCCGAGAGGAGATCTACCTCAAACGTCGTGAGCATGCCAATGCGATCGTCGCCGACGTCGTTCGCGAGACCCGCGAAGGTGCAAGCTTTGCGACCAAGCTGGGGAGAGCCATGCTGCGCCCGATCACAGGGATCCCCATCCTAGCGCTCTTTTTGGCTGCGATGTACTACGTGATCGGTGTGGTCGTCGCTCAGGATATCGTTGGCTTCACCGAAGGGACTCTCATGGTCGAGTATTACGAGCCATGGATGCGGGGACTGATTGAACGCTTCATCTCTTTGGAGAGCTTCTGGGGCCAGCTCCTTGGTGGCGAGTTCGGCGTTCTGACCATGACCGTTACCTACCTGCTCGGCTTGTTGCTCCCGCTGGTGATCGCGTTCTACCTTATACTCTCGGCAATGGAGGACTCTGGATATCTCCCTCGCCTGGCTGCGTTGGTTGACCGCAGCCTGACCAGTATCGGACTGAACGGCCGTGCCATCATCCCCATCATTCTTGGCTTCGGCTGCGTGACCATGGCGACCATCACCACGCGCCTTTTGGGCTCCCAGCGTGAGCGAACCATTGCTTCCTTCCTGCTGGGGTTCACCATTCCGTGCTCTGCACAGCTAGGTGTGATCACCGGTATGTTGGCCGTCTTGGGCCCTCAGTTGACCTTGCTGTACGTGGGAACCATCTTCATTATCTTTGCGCTAACAGGCACAGTGTTGAACAAGATGCTTCCCGGTGAGTCCACTCACCTCCTCATTGATCTACCACCGCTGCGTATGCCTCGGCTGGGCAACGTGTTGAAGAAGACAGCCATGAAGACCTATATGTTCATGCAAGATGCTGGCCCCTTGTTTGTGCTGGGCGCAGTGATCATCAGCGTCCTTCAACTGAGCGGAGCCTTGACCGCGATCCAAAACGCTCTTGCTCCCATGACCACCGGATGGCTGAAGTTGCCCAAAGAAGCTGCCAATGCCTTCATCATGGGTCTGGTCCGACGTGACTTTGGCGCGGCTGGTTTGAGCGATATGCCTCTATCACCGATTCAGACCATGGTCTCGCTGGTGGTCATTACTCTGTTCGTACCGTGCATCGCGTCTATCATGATCCTGTTCAAGGAACGTAGTTGGCGCGAGGCCGCCGCTATCTGGTTTGGTTCTTGGATCCTAGCCTTTAGTGTCGGTGGTATCTTAGCTCAACTGCTTATGTAGCCCAGATAGCCCGCAGCAGCACCCGCTGCGAGCGCCGTAGGAAGGTGGTAATGATGACCATGTCCACCAAGACCTCAGGGATCGCCTGCCCAACGTGTGGCCTAAACGTCAGCGACCCCAAAGCGGTACGGTGTCCACGTTGCTTCAGCCCGCTGGTGGTTCCAACGGGCTGCACAGGCAACTGCACCCGTTGTCTCATCGCCCACAAAGGTTGTGCGAAATAGCGACTGGCCGCTGTGGACGGACTGATCCCCTGTTACCGAAGAAATAATCTCCCATTTTCTTAGGAAAATGGGAGATTATTTCGCTTATGAAGCAGGAGATCAGGGGTGGGGGGAGAATTCAATCATCAAAGTGGGGCAAAGTGGGGGAAAGTGGCGTAAAAGGAAGGGGGTATGGAGCGATGTTCATGGGTGAGTTCCAGCACAGCCTGGACGATAAGGGCCGTCTGACGATCCCAGCCAAGTTTCGCAATGGACTTGGAGATCGCTTCATTGCCACCAAGGGCCTGGACAACTGCCTCTTCCTTTACCCCCTGCCAGAGTGGGAGCAGATCGAGCAGAAGCTCAAAACACTGCCCTTCACGCGGGCCGACGCACGTGCCTTTATGCGCTTCTTTTTCTCTGGTGCCGTGGATTGTGAGCTAGACAAGCAGGGGCGAATCAACCTTCCACCGACGCTCCGCGACTATGCCAAGATTGAACGCGATGCCGTGGTCATCGGGGTCTCAAATCGCGTCGAGGTATGGAGCGAGGCGGCCTGGGGAGCATATCAGAGTTCCGCGGAAGCATCCTATGAAGAGCTAGCAGAGCAAATTCAGGCATTGGGGCTGTGAGATCATGGAAGGATTTGACCATGTTACCGTTCTCCTGCGCGAGACAGTGGATGCACTGAAGCCGCGTCGGGGAGGCATCTATGTTGATTGCACCCTAGGTGGTGCTGGACACACGCGTCAGTTGCTGGATCGTCTCGGCGGCGAAGGGGTTGTTGTCGGAATCGATCAAGATGAGCGCGCGATCGCCAACGCTCAGGAGACCTTGCCCGGATTTCGAGGGCAGCTGACACTGGTCAAACGTAATTTCGAAGCGCTCGATCAGATACTCGCCGAGTTGGGGATTAGCTCCGTCGATGGCGTGCTCTTTGATCTCGGGGTCTCCTCGCCGCAGTTGGATGAGGGAGAACGAGGATTCAGCTATCGCTTCGACGCCCCCCTAGATATGCGGATGGATCGGACCAAGCCGTTCACCGCCTGGGACCTTGTCAATAATGGCGATGAGGAAGAACTGGCGCAGATCATCTGGGACTATGGTGAGGAACGGTGGGGCAAACGCATTGCACAGTTCATCGTTGCCGCCCGTCAGGAAGGCGCGATTGATACCACCGGTCAACTGGTTGACCTCATCAAACGGGCAATTCCCGCTAAGGTGCGCGAAAGTGGGCCACACCCCGCCAAGCGAACCTTCCAGGCGCTGAGGATCAAGGTCAACGATGAACTTGGGGTCCTGGAGCGAGCGTTGGAAAAAGCAATCCAGGTATTGGCACCTGGAGGGCGCTTGGCAGTGATCTCGTTCCACTCGCTGGAAGATCGCATCGTCAAGCAACTCATGGCCCGTCACGTTAACCCGTGTGTCTGCCCTCCCAAGGTGCCTGTCTGTGTCTGTGGGAGGCGTCCGGACCTCAGAGTGATCACAAAGAAGCCGATACTGCCATCGGATGACGAGATAGCGACCAACCCCAGATCCCGAAGCGCCAAGCTGCGGGTGGGCGAGAAGCTCGCGTGTTCTAGTCACTAGCGGAGGTGCATAGCCATGTTAGTAGCCAGAAAAGCCATGAATGTCGTCCCAGTTTCGGCCCCTGCCGCTAGGCCTAAGCCGCAATTGCGCCGGCAGCCACAATTCTCCACAAAGGTGCTGCTGACAGTGATTACAGCAACGGTGGTTTTAGCCATTTTGCTGGTGAGTCGCTATGCCAAATTGGCTGAGATGGCTTTCGCCATTGACGCGACCCGGACCGAGCATGCACAGTTGCTCAACGAATCCCAGATGCTGAAAGTGAGCATTGCCGGGGCGACCGCACTCGATGAAGTGGAGCGTCGCGCGTTAGCATTGGGTTTTCGTCCTGCGGCTGACGACCAATACGTCCACTTGAGCAATCAAGTTCCCAACACCGCAACTGCAGCTCCCAAAGTAGCTGTCCACTAACAGAGTATGCATCACTCCTGAAGTTAGGAGCTGCGTGGCTTGCGCACCCTGTATCACGAGTGATGCGACAGCATGCTAACTTCGGGGGGGGAGTGTCCTGTTTGGCGGTATTAACACAGGTGACACTCAGACGACGCATCGCCGGTTTCATGATCTTTCTTTCCGTTATTTACCTAGCTCTAGTGGTACGGCTTGGCTATATCCAATTCGCCCAGGGAGATGAACTGCAGGAGAAAGCTCTGGATCAGTGGACGCGTGATATACGCGTGGAGCCCAAGCGTGGTATCATCTATGATCGAAATGGGCGGGAACTGGCAGTGAGCGTCAGCGTGCCTACTCTGGTGGCCATCCCAGCTGAGATGAAAGACCCTGAAACCACCGCAGAGAAGATAGCTGGGATACTGGGCATGGATAAGCAGCAGATCGTTGATCTGCTTCGCGTACGCCGGGCACAAGTGTATGTAAAACGGAAGATCGAGGCCGAACAAGCCAATGCCATTAGGGAGTTGGATTTGGACGGCCTTTACTTTACTGAGGAGAGTAAACGTTATTATCCCAAGCAAAACCTAGCTTCCCAGCTGCTTGGCTTCTCGGGCATTGACAGCCAAGGCCTCGAGGGGCTTGAGCTGTACTATGATAAGCTGTTGCGAGGTCAGCCAGGCAGGATCGTGACCGAAAAAGACGCTGGCGGGCGTGAGCTACCACAGGGCTCAGAGACCTATCTCCCCCCAGAAAACGGTCTGCATCTTTACCTCACCGTTGATGAAGTAATTCAGAGGATTATCGAGCGAGAGCTTGAGACCGCTCTGGTGGAGAATAACGCTAAGTCCGCCTCAGCAATTGTTGTCAATCCCCACACGGGCGAGATATTGGCCATGGCCACCAAGCCGGACTATGATCCTAACCACTATGCAGATTTCGCCCGGGAGTTGTGGCGTAACAAGGTGATCACCGACGCCTTCGAACCCGGTTCCACGTTTAAGATTGTAACCGCATCTGCAGCCCTAGAAGAGGGTAAGGTCACGGAGAGTTCACCGTTTTTCGATCCAGGCTATGTTAAGGTCGCCACAGCCACCATCCACTGCTGGAAACACGGCGGACATGGTAGCGAGACGTTCCTGGAAGCCGTCAAGGCTTCATGCAACCCAGTCTTCGTGGCGCTCGGGCAACGCCTGGGCAGAGACACGCTGTTTAACTATCTGAAGACCTTTGGCTTCGGGCAGAAGTCGGGCATCGATATTGCCGGCGATGCGACCGGCATCCTGTTCGCACTGGATAAGGTCGGCCCGGTCGAACTCGCCACCACGGCCTTTGGTCAGGGGCCAGCCGTCACCCCGATACAGCAGATCATGGCAGTAAGTGTGATCGCCAATGGCGGCGAGCTCGTCCGTCCCTTCGTGGCGAAGGAGTTTCGTGATGAAGAGGGGGCCGTGGTCCAGAGCAATGAGCCAGAGGTCAAACGCCGGGTGATCTCAGAGGAGACAGCTAAGCGCATGCGTGATATCCTGGCCTATGTGATTAACACCGATCCGCCGTCAAAGGCTGCTTCATCCGAATATATGATTGCCGCCAAGACCGGTACAGCACAGAAGATTCGACAAGGTGGCGTTGGCTATGAAGAGGGCAGATACGTAGCCTCTACCATTGGCTTTGCACCCGCTAATGACCCGGCGATCGCACTCTACGTCTATGTCGATGAACCACGTGGACCCAATGGCTACTATGGCGGTCAGGTAGCAGCGCCGGTCTTCGGAAGGATCGCTGAGAGTGTCTTGCGTTATCTGGACGTACCTCGCTCTGGAGCAGCTCCTGAACCCAAGCACGTCGAGCTGCCAGAGCTTCGTGGTTTGACAGTCGGTGAAGCGCAGCAAAAGCTCGTCGCCCAGCGACTCTCCTGGAGCTTCAGTGGGCAGGGCGAGCGGGTTGTGGAGCAGTTCCCGCTGGCAAAGGCTCAGGTCCCGGAGGGACAGCTGGTGCAGTTGACCCTCGGAGATGAAGAGCCACAGACTACGCTCATCGAACTACCAGAACTGATTGGCAAGTCGGCGGCAGATGCCCAGGAGGTCGTGCGGCGGCTAGGCCTATCAGCCAGTATCTCAGGGACTGGGGTGGTCTATGAGCAGAGCCCGCGTCCTGGTACTCGGGTGGGGCTGGGCGAGATCGTCACGATCAGATGCCGACCATCTACTCCCTAAGACTACGCCACATGAACCTATCTCTACGTCATGCAAGTTCCGAAAGAACGAGTCACGTAAATCACTAGAGTAACCTGCCGCTAT
>CAYOCI010000028.1:0-10602 GCA_964402415.1 uncultured Clostridia bacterium | reverse complement strand
CATGCAAGTTCCGAAAGAACGAGTCACGTAAATCACTAGAGTAACCTGCCGCTATGCGGTCCATACTAGAAAATGTTGCCTCTTCAGCCTGAAACTGCAGGGGCACGGGGGACGCATGCGCCTGGCTGACCTTCTCGTAGCAGTGAGCGCAGAGCTCACTGCAGGTTTGCCCGATACCGAGATCAACGGGATCACCAATCGATCCCGTGATGTCGCACCAGGGTTTCTCTTCGTTGCGTGGCGAGGCATGGAACATGATGGACATGATTACATCCCCGAGGCACTCGAACGCGGAGCGACCGCAGTGGTCATGGAGCGGGATGTGAGCCTCCCCGCAGGCGTGGCCGCTATTCGAGTAGCAGACGGTCGTACCAGCCTTCCCAGGCTGGTCGCTCGGTTTTACGGCGATCCATCCCATGAGCTCCGTGTGGTCGGAATCACTGGAACCAGTGGCAAGACGACCACCGCGTTCCTAACGGAGGCGGTTTTTCATCAGAGCGGTCACCGTACCGGTCTGATTGGCACCATTTGGGTAAAGATCGGCGACCAGATTGATGCAGCTGAGGCTACCACACCCGAGGCTTCGGACCTGCAGCGTATCTTCGCCAAGATGGTGCAGGTGCAGACCGAGTACGCCATTATGGAGGTCTCTTCGCACGCCCTCGAACTGAATAGGGTCGATCAGACACGGTTCACAGTAGGCGTTTTCACGAATATATCCCATGAGCATCTCGACTTTCACAAGACATTTGACAACTACGTCAAGGCGAAGAGGAAGCTGTTTGAGCAGATGGCTGAGGACGCGGAAGCTCCTTCCTGGGCTGTCATCAATGGTGATGATCCCGAGGGAGCTAAGCTGGCCGACGAGCTATCCATCCCTGTTATCCGGTTTGGTCTATCAGACAGCGCCGACCTGCGTGCAACGGGGATACAGGTCAGCCCACACGGGACCATCTTCACCGTCCATTATGCAGGTGCCTGCGTTGCCATGAGGTTGAAGCTGATCGGCCGCGTCAATGTCTACAACGCTTTGGCCGCCATAGGGGTGGCCTTGACGCAAGGCATGTCTCTGGAGGCTATTGCCGATACCCTAAGCCAGGTGGCCGGCGTACCGGGGCGCTTTGAAACGGTCGATGAGGGGCAGCCATTTACGGTTGTGGTCGACTATGCTCACAAACCCGATGCCTTGGCCAAGGTCCTCAGTACCTGCCGCGAGCTCTGCCAGGGACGGATCATCACTGTCTTCGGCTGCGGGGGTGAGCGCGATACCACTAAACGTCCCGTTATGGGAGAGATCGCGTCTCGGTATAGCGACATAACCATCCTCACCTCGGATAATCCCAGACGTGAAGATCCGAGCGAGATCACCCGTCAGATTGCTCTCGGCTGTGAGGCTGCCGGTGGCCATTACGTCACGATCCTTGATCGAGCACAAGCAATCACGGCAGCCATCAACCAGGCCCATCAGGGGGATCTCGTCCTGATTGCCGGAAAAGGGCACGAGACATACCAGTTATTTGGCGATCATACCGTGAGCTTCGATGACCGCGAGGTAGCCAGAGAGGCACTAAGGCGGGTCAGGAGTCAACGGTCGTGCCTAGAAGGGCAGAAACCTACAGTTGGGTCAGGGGTCGTGCGCCAGGAGCCGATGCAGCAACATATAGTTACTGGATGACTCCTGCCTCTTGACTCCTGACTCCTAAAGGGAGGCGTTCTGATGTTCTCAATGACGTTTTGCGAACTAGCCGGAGTAGTAGGGGGGAGGCTATTAGCTGGCTCCTCTGAGCAGGTGTTTACAGGGGCCGTCACTGATAGTCGCAAGGTGACGCCAGGTTGCCTGTTTATCCCGCTCAAGGGTGAACATGCCGATGGCCACCAGTTTATCCGACAAGCCATTCTTCGTGGCGCCGCCGGTGTCCTCACTGAGCGCGCTGAGGTGGATGGACAGGGTGGGGGCCTGATTTTGGTTCCCGATACACTCGGTGCCCTTCACGAAATGGCCCGTCATCATCTACGTACGATCGGGGCCAAGGTAGTCGGCATTACCGGCAGTGTTGGCAAGACGACGACCAAAGATATGATTGCGGCGGTGCTCAGTCAGCGCTACCGAGTGCTCAAGAGCGAAGGCAATCTCAACACTGAGGTTGGTCTGCCGCTCACCATCTTCAATCTTGAGGCTGACCATCAAGTTGCGGTGCTGGAGATGGGCATGCGCGGTCCTGGCGAGATCGCAGAGCTGTGCTCAATCGCGCGGCCTGACGTGGCTGTGGTCACCAATATCAGCGAGGTGCATCTCGAACTCCTCGGCTCGATCGAGAACATAGCCCTCGCAAAGGCCGAGATTCTCGAAGCTCTAAGTGAGAATGGGACTGCTATCCTCAATGCCGATGACGCTTGGGCTATGAAGATGAAACACAAGGCACGGGGACCGGTCGTGACCTATGGAGTTGTTCACACCGCTGATAATATGGCTTATGAGATAGAGACCATGGGGCTCGAGGGCTCGAAGTTTGCGCTTGACTTCAACGGTGAGAGAGTTGGTCGGGTGCATCTACCCGCACCTGGAGAGCACAATGTGCTTAACGCTCTGGCTGCCGTAGCAGTGGGTCGTACCTTCGGAATGAGCTTTGACGAGATCAGGGAGGGTTTAGCAAGCTTCGTTCCCTCAGCCCAGCGGCTCAATATCGTCAATCTCCCAGATGGGTCCATCCTGATCAATGACAGTTACAATGCTGGGCCGAAGTCGGTGGCCGCTACGTTGGGTGTTCTCCGCGATATCAGGGGCGACCGTCCGGCTATCGCCGTCCTGGGTGATATGTTAGAATTAGGGGAAGCAACCGAGGCGGCGCACCTAACGGTGGGCGCTCTGGTTCACTCCACTGGGGTGGACCGGTTAATCACTCGTGGCCCGCTGGCTAGGCGGATCGCGAGGGGAGCCTCGGATTCAGGGATGGCCAGTGAGCGAATCAGAGCAACGATCAGCAACCGCGATGCGTTGCAGGCGTTGCTGGACTGGCTGAAGCCTGGCAGCGCCGTCTTAATCAAAGGGTCCCGGGGTATGGCCATGGAGGAGATCGTGGCCGGTCTCGTGGATCATTTTAGGCAGTAGGGGGAGTACACATGCCGGGAGTTTTCTGGGCGGCCGGGGTCGCCTTCTTGATCGGGGTCGTCGTAGGACCCGTGCTTCTGCCCATTCTCAGACGTCTCAAGGCCGGGCAGAGTGTTCGGGAGTACATGCCCAAAGAACAGCTGAAAAAGGCCGGTACCCCGATCATGGGCGGTCTTCTCATCTGGATCGCCTTACTCCTGACACTGCTAATCTTCCGCGCCTTCGATCAGTTCGTCGTGACCGCCTTGGTGACGACGTTTGGCTATGCTTTCACTGGGTTTCTTGACGACTACATGAAGGTCGTGCTCAAGCGCCCACTCGGACTAATGGCACGCTACAAGCTGCTGGGGCAGGTCGCCTTCGCGGCCTTGATCTACTTCCTGGTGGTTAGCGGGCGTCTCTCGACAGTCATTGTGATCCCGTACCTCAACTGGACTTGGGATCTGGGATGGCTCTATCTTCCCTTCGTCGTGCTGGAGTTGATCGGCATGTCCAATGCGGCTAATCTGACTGATGGCATGGACGGTCTCTGTGGCGGGGTCACCCTGATCATCACGCTCTTCTACACCCTTGTGGCACTGGTAACAGAGCACTATGGCCTGGCGGTCTTCGCCGCAGCTCTGTCAGGAGGGATTGCTGCCTTTCTAGTCTTCAACCTGCACCCAGCTAAGATGTTTATGGGTGATACTGGTTCATTGGGCCTGGGCGCAGCGGTCGCTGCCCTTGCCATCCTGACTAAGACCGAGTTGATCCTAGTGGTTGCTGCAGGGATCTACGTCGTACAAGCGCTCTGTGTCACCATGCAGGTCGCGTATTTTCAGCTCACCGGCGGCAAACGCATCTTTCGCATGACCCCCATACACTACCACTTCCAGCTAGGCGGGTGGAGCGAATGGAAGGTCGTTACCGTTTTTTGGGTGATGGGACTAGTGTTCGCGGCTCTTGCGTTGATCGGTCTGGGCGGAATGGGGGCGATCTAAGCCGGGGGCTTAGATGTCGCGAATCCACGCTGCGCCTGGTTTTTTTGACAGCATCCATAGTCCAAAACCCTAGGTGAGTCGCCACTTTGAGACTAGGCTCCTCGCGCTAACCCTGGCTTCGGTCACAAACTAGTGCGTTTTCCACTTTGGCCTTTGGCCTCTGGGCTTTGGGCTTCTCCATTCTGGGAGGTACTGCCATGGATCTCTGCAATAAGACTGTACTGGTAATCGGATTGGCCCGCAGCGGGGTTTCGGCTGCCCGTGTCCTGGTGCAGCGAGGCGCCCGTGTGATCGTGAACGACCGCGCTCCGGCGGAAAAGGTGGCACATGACCTAGAACAACTGGCCGGCCTCGATCTTGAGATCATCACTGGCTCCCATCCACTCTCGATCTTTGATCGAGGGATCGAACTTGTGGTCAAGAACCCAGGTATCCCCAACCAAATTCTTCCGCTTTTGAAGGCGCGCGAGTTGGGGATCCCGGTTATCAGCGAGGTCGAGTTGGCATTCCAGCTCTCCCGGGCATCGTTTGTCGGCATCACGGGTTCGAATGGTAAGACCACCACCACGGGCTGGGTCGGGGAGATCATGAGGAACGATCGTGACCATGTCGTGGTCGCAGGGAATATTGGGTTGCCCTTAACGCATGAGGTTGCCGATCTGGGACCAGAGAGCCTGGTCATTGCGGAACTCTCCAGCTTCCAGTTGGAGGATATCCAGAGGTTTCGGCCCCATGTGGCCGCGTTGTTAAACCTGGTGCCAGCTCACCTGGACCGCCATGGCACCTTCGAGAACTACGCACAAGCAAAGGCTCGCATTTTTATGAACCAGACCTCTGAGGATTGGGCGGTACTCAATGCCGACGACCCACACGTCTCGAAGCTAGCGGGCGCTCTGCCGGGACAAGCGGCGTTCTTCAGCTCCAGCAAGCCCATACAGCGTGGCGCCAGCATAGACGATGGGCATCTTGTGATCCGCGGGTTTGGGGAGTCGCTTCGCCTCTGCCATATCGATGAACTTGGGATTGGCTATCATCACAATCACGAGAATGCACTGGCCGCAGCGCTAATAAGCTATCTTATAGGCGCGAGGGCGACGAGTATTCGCCAGGGTCTGATGAGCTACCGTGGGATGCCACACCGATTTCAGGTGATTGCTACCATTGCAGGAGTGCGCTATATCAACGACTCCAAAGCGACGAATCCGGAGGCTACTCTGACCGCACTGGCGGCGCCGACAGAGCCAATCGTGCTGATCGCCGGCGGACTGGAACGTGGGTTGGATCTTTCTCAACTGACCAAAGCCATTTCTGAACGGGTGAAGGCCGTTGTGCTTCTCGGTGAAACCAAAGATCGGCTGCAAGCCGAGCTGGCTGGGCTTGGTTATACCCAAGCAACAACGGTTGAGACCATGGCGGAAGCGGTAATGACCGCCAGTCGTAAGGCAGGGGCAGGTGACTGTGTACTGCTCTCGCCAGCCTGTGCCAGCTGGGACATGTATAAGGATTTCGAGGAACGAGGCAGCGACTTCGTTAAGGAAGTATCGCGCCTAAAGGGGGGCGAGGATGCCAGCGCGCAAACACTCTCCTGACATCAGGCTCGTCATCACCGTGTCAGCACTGGTTGGGATAGGGCTGGTCATGGTCTACAGTGCCAGCTCAATCATCTCCACGCTTAAACACGGTCACAGTTATTGGTTCCTGCAGCGGCAGTTGGCGTGGGCGGTGGTCTCCTTTATCGCCATGGCCATTACCGCCAACTTCGACTACTGGAAGTGGAAGAGGCTGGCACCACTTGGTCTGATCGTAAGCTATGCCTTATTGGCCGCAGTGCTCATCCCAGGTGTAGGCACGAACATCAATGGTGCCCAGCGGTGGTTGAAAATAGCTGGCCAAACGTTTATGCCTTCGGAACTGGCTAAGGTTGTGTTGGTTGTCTATATTGCCCACTTCCTATCCAGTCGGTCAGAGAAGATCACCCACTTCTGGCGGGGGTTCATCCCGCCACTGCTGATCATGGGCGTGGCTTTCGGCTTGATCATGATGCAACCAGATATGGGAACGGCACTGGCGATAGCTGGTACCATCGCCGTCATGATCTTCGTCGCTGGAGCGCGGTGGTTGCACATGATTGGTATCGGGACATTGGGGGTTGCTGGTATAGCGGCGTTGGCCTGGTTCTCTGAGTATCGTCGTGATCGACTGCTCGTCTTCTGGAACCCATGGAAGGACCCCCAGGGAGACGGGTGGCAGATCATTCAGTCTCTGTATGCGATCGGCTCAGGCGGGCTCTTGGGTCTTGGCTTGGGACGCAGCCGCCAGAAGTTTGGTTACCTTCCCGAGCCACAGACGGACTTCATTTTTGCTATTACGGCAGAAGAGCTTGGCTTCATCGGCGCAGCCTTTGTTATCTTGCTGTTTGTCTATTTTCTGTGGCGCGGCTTTCGGGCAGGGATCAACGCGCCCGACAGCTTTGGCAGTCTGTTGGCTATCGGCGCTACGAGCATGATCGCTTTGCAGGCACTCATTAATATCGGCGTAGTCACCTCTTCCATGCCTGCCACAGGTATTCCGCTCCCTTTCATCAGCTCGGGTGGAACAAGCTTGGCGATTACCATGGCGGCGGCCGGGGTGATAGTAAATGTATCGCGGTATTCGAAGTGAATGAGGATCGGGAGTCAAGAGTCATGGTCAGGGGGCGGGGTAAACGGTCTCCAGTCTCTGGCGTGGATGGCTCTTGATTCATGACTTTTGATCCCACCATGGGAGGTACGGCATGCGACTACTGGTAACAGGTGGCGGGACAGGCGGGCACATCTACCCCGCACTTAGTGTGGTAAGGGAGATGCAGAGAAGGCACAACGATCTCGTGATCCTTTACGTTGGCACAGAGCGTGGGATGGAAGCTGATATCGTTCCCAAGGAAGGGCTTCCGTTTGCCACCGTCAGTTCGCGAGGTTTTCGTCGCCGACTAAGCCTTGATACCCTCAAGACGGTGGCGGTTGCCACGAAGGGTGTGTGGGAAGCTCGCTCGGTCATCCGCCGCTTCCGTCCTGATGTCGTGCTCGGGACCGGTGGGTATGTAGCGGGACCTGTGGTTTTGCAGGCAGCTCTGATGGGTATTCCCTGTCTTATTCATGAGCAGAACGCCCTTCCCAGTGTAACCAATCGTCTGCTGGCACGCTTTGTCCGACAGGTGGCGCTAAGTTTCTCTGAGGCCAAACGCTATCTTCCCCCCAAGACCAGAGTAATCGTAACAGGGAATCCTGTGCGGCCAGAGGTGTTTGAGGCTAAGCGCGATGATGGGCAACGTGAGTTTGGTCTCGACCCACGCAAGAAGACGCTCTTGGTAGTCGGCGGAAGCCGTGGGGCGGAACCGATCAATGAGGCCGTGGTTGGCATGCTCGCCAAGGTCGCATCGGCTCCCGATCAGCAGTTGCTGTTTGTTACCGGAAGCGCCCACTACGAGGGGACCCTTCAGCGTGTCCGTGGACAAGGACTGAACCTGGAAAAGGTCGGCAATATTATCATTAAGCCGTATCTCTATAACATGCCACTGGCGCTGGCTGCTGCTGATCTGATCATTGCCAGATCCGGCGGGATGATTGCCGAGATCACTGCCATCGGGTTGCCCGCTATTCTCATTCCATCGCCGCACGTGGCTGATAATCACCAGGAGCATAATGCACGGGCGGCGGAGGACGCTGGGGTAGGGCTGATGATCCGTGAACACGAGCTTACGTCTGAGCGTCTGTGGGATGACTGTCAGAAGATCCTGATCGACGAAGAACGGTTGCGGGAGATGCAGCGAGCCTCCTTGGCTTATGGCAAGCCTCAGGCGACCGACCGTATCTGCAACGCCCTCGAGAGCTTGGCAAAACAGAACCGTAGGAGATAGTACTTTCGCCCTTGCTATCCGCAAGGGCAGTTTTTGGCGTACCGGGTGGACAACCCACACGTTCATCTGAGATGAGAAGATCGTACCTACATATTTAGATGAACTAACCGGCCCATGCGGGATACCCCTGGGTGGCGTAACACCCTCCTTTCCCATTGCATACGATGGTATATGCGGTAGGTGGGCGGATGGGAAGTGTCTCCGGGCGGGTGAAGATCGCTCTTTGGATACGCCTGAGAGTGTGGAAGATGGAAGGAGTGTCACTATGCTAGGAGAGGCTGGATCTGTTCACTTTATCGCTATCGGTGGAATTGGCATGAGTGCTTTGGCCAAGATCCTTCTCCAGATGGGCTATGAGGTATCTGGATCAGATATCGCTGATAATAACATTACCGATACGCTGCGAGGCTTAGGCGCACGCATCACGATCGGGCACTGTGAGGAGAATGTAGGCCATGCGGATCTCGTTGTTGTGTCGTCGGCCATTCGGAAGGAGAATCCGGAGCTGGTGGCGGCTAGTGAACGCGGCATCCCCATTTGGCATCGCGCGGACCTTCTCGCCCACTTGATGGAGAAGCAGGAGAGTATCGCCGTAACAGGGGCTCATGGCAAGACAACCACCAGTTCCATGTTGACCTTGGTCTTGTTGAAGAACAGGTTTGATCCTACGGCGGTCATTGGCGGTGAGCTGGAACAGCTCGGAGGCAATGGTGCTCTGGGTCATGGGCGCTACCTGGTTGCAGAGGTCGACGAGAGCGATGGGACCTTCTTGCGCCTAAAGCCAACCATCGCCATCACGACCAATATTGAGGCGGATCACCTTGACCACTATCAGACACTTGAGAACATAATAGACGCTTTCGTTCAGTTCTTGGGTAACCTGCCTGAGGACGGCTTGGCGGTGCTGGGCGTTGATGACGGCAATGTTCGCGACATCATCTCGCGTGTTCGATGCCCAAGACTGACATACGGTTTGGATCACCCTGCTGATCTCACCGCGACCGAGATTGAGCTGACGCCATTCGGATCACGCTTCGGCGTCGTTCTCCACGGCGAACTGCTCGGAAGCGTCGAGCTAAAGGTGCCCGGCAAGCATAACATCCAGAACGCTCTGGCAGTCATCGGTGTCAGCCTGCAGTTGGGATTGAGACTTCCTGAGATCGCCAGTGCCCTAATTGAGTTCCGCGGCGCCAAGCGGCGCTTTCAGTTGCTCGGCGAAGCGCAGGGCATTCGAGTGGTTGACGACTATGCTCACCACCCCACTGAGGTCAGAGCGGCGCTGGCTGCTGCGAAGACCACCAACGCCAAGCGCGTGGTCGCCGTCTTTCAGCCACACTTGTACTCACGGACGCGCTTCTTACAGGATGCTTTTGGTCAGTCGTTTGGCGATGCTGACCTGGTCGTTATCACCGATATCTACGGCTCTCGGGAACTGCCACAGGAAGGTGTGACCGGAGAGCTGATCGTTGAGGCCCTGTATCGACACGACAAACGTCCGGTTATCTATGTCGAAGACAAACACGATATCCCTAAGAAACTGCTGGAAGTCACCCTCCCAGGTGATCTAGTCATGACCATGGGTGCAGGGGATATATGGAGATACGGTCTAGAGACTCTTACGCTGCTGCAGGACGGTGGGGTGCATGCATCTGCCGACTGTCCACTCGAGATAAGGAGTTAAGCGGAGGTGCTGGCATGGAACGTCTCGTTATCGCCGGTGGGTGGCCACTATCAGGCACGACGCGCATCAGGGGCGCGAAGAACGCCACTCTACCCATCCTGGGAGCGACACTTTTAACCAACCAGAAGACCATCATTCATGATGCCCCCAAACTCAGCGATGTACGGAACATGCAAGGGATTCTATCTAAGTTGGGAGCTGCTGTCTCCACCGATGGCAACTCGATCATCGTGGACTCATCAAGTGTCAACTCATGGGAAATACCTGAACACCTGATGCGGGAGATGCGTTCCTCCATCTTCCTAATGGGACCGCTCCTCGGCCGGTTTGGCAAAGTGCGGGTCTCCTATCCAGGAGGCTGCGCCATCGGCTCCCGCCCCATCGACCTACACCTCAAGGGCCTAGCAGCTCTTGGGGCGGAGATCACCGAGAAGCACGGCTACATTCATGCGGAAGCATCACGGCTTAAGGGAGCTGAGATTCATCTCGATTTCCCAAGCGTTGGGGCGACCGAGAATATCATGATGGCTGCCGTACGGGCTCACGGACAGACCATCATTGGCAATGCCGCCAAGGAGCCCGAGATCGTCGACCTGCAGAACTTCCTCAATGGAATGGGCGCCAAGATCCGCGGTGCCGGTACCGACGTGATCAGAATCGAGGGAGTAAGTGAGCTCGGTTCCGTCGAGTACACCGTCATCCCTGATCGGATTGTCGCTGGAACCATGATGTTGGCTGCCGCCATCACAGGCGGCGATGTGGTCGTGGAGAATGTCATCATCGAGCACCTGGAGCCGATTATTCACAAGCTAAGGGAGACCGGGGTGGAAGTGATCCAGGGGGAAGACCGCGTTCGCGTGATCGGCCATCGCCCCCTTACCTCAGTTGATATTCGCACCCTTCCGCATCCCGGCTTTCCGACCGATCTTCAGTCACC
>CAYOCI010000027.1:30845-42688 GCA_964402415.1 uncultured Clostridia bacterium | reverse complement strand
CTTTCCCCGCTTGGCGCGTAGCGCTGGCCCAAGGTGACGAGTTCATCTACAACGCTCTGACGGGGTTGCGTGAATACCCCGGGATTGTTCCCTGACGTGGCTGCGAAGCAACGGGTCCACGCCTCACCGTAGTCGCAACTAGCACCGGCTAGGTGCGGTGTCGTCAGCGACCCATAAAGGTCGCGACAGACAGTTGTGATGGGGGATGGGCAGTTGCTTGCATCATGATTAGCGGGGGAATTTGGCATACCCCCTGCTGCGCGATATCACTTAGTCAGCGAATAAATAGAACCGTCCCCAATATTCAAGACCGCCCCAACGGGCGGTCTTTTCTATGTACTGACCGCCTGAAATCCGGGGAACACTATGGAAAGGAAACCAGCTGAGCATTCCATGGCTGAGGCTGCGCTTGCAGATCTGACGTCATTCGGACCCTACTGTGGGCTGCGGGCTGTGGGCTGCTGGCTCCCAATAATCGCTTGAACGGAGGGGTTACCATGAGCCACACCGAAGGGATCACCCGCGAAGAGGTGGTCGCCGCGCTCAAGGACACCATGGAGATCAGCGCACTTGACATCAACGTCGACGTGATCGGTGGCAACCGGGTCATTCTACATGGGGTTGTCGATGTTCTGGCGGAGAAACATAAGGCTGAAGAGATTGCCCGCGCGCTTCCCGGCGTGACTGGCGTCGAGAATGCGCTGGCTGTCGCCACCGATGGCAACGTCGAAGACGGCGGGATCAAGAATGAGATCGAGAATAAATTTAGAGCGAATCCTCGGGTGCGCAACCTCGGCGTCGAGGTTCATAAGGGGGTCGTCACCCTCCACGGTCACGTTCAGCATATCGGCGAGGCCAAGGCAGCCCTGCACACCGCGGAGAGTGCCCTGGGTGTAAAGGGCGTGCACAATGACATGGAGCTTGAAGACGAGACTCCTGACAACGCCAGCCTGGTCAATGTGATCGAGCACCATCTCTCGCAGCACAATCTATCGTCCAATGTCGATGCTCGCGCTCAACGTGGGATCGTCACGCTCGTCGGCTTCACTGAGGACGATGAGCTGCGTGCCATGGCTCAGGATATCGCGGAGAATGTTCGTGGCGTACGACAGGTCATCAATAAGATCGGGATCTCAGAGGAGAAGGCGCGGTACAACCCGTAAGCATGAGCCCACAAGTTCACAAGTCCACGAGTCCACAAGAAGCCGGCATATATGGAGCCCACAGACCACAGACCACAGTCCACAGTGCAGTACGAGGAGAGGCAGTGCGGAGTGGTGAGCGTGGGCATGTTGCTTCGCTGCCACGCCCGGGCAGGAGTCCGTGCCACGTGGCGCGAATAAGGTGGAACGTCGTAATACCGTTCCCTGCCTGGTTCCGGTCAGGAAGCCATACCAGGGCGGTCCAGGAGGTAACAAGGTGAGTTCGCTTGTAATCAAGGGTGGAGAGCGGCTGGTCGGCAGCGTCAAGACCAATGGGGCCAAGAACGCAGCGCTGGCCTTGCTGCCAGCAAGTATCTTGGCTGAAGGGACCACAGTGATTGACAATCTGCCGGCGATCAGCGATGTCGCAGATATGGCGTCAATCTTGAGCGATCTGGGGGCCACGATCAAATGGCGTGGTCCCAACGAGCTGGAGATCACGTCAGCAACTGATCCGGAGGTTCATCCCCCCGATGAACTGGTGAAGAAGATGCGCGCCTCCTACTATTTTATGGGTGCGCTGCTAGCGAAGGTAGGCGAGGCCCATGTGGCACTGCCTGGGGGGGACAATATTGGGCAACGTCCCATTGACCAGCACCTGAAAGGCTTTCAAGCCCTGGGCGCCAAGACTGAAACTCAGCATGGCATCGTGTCGGTCTGGGCGCACGAACTGAAGGGGGCTCATATCTATTTTGACGTGGTCAGCGTGGGGGCAACCATCAATGTCATGCTGGCTGCCAGCATGGCAAAGGGGTTGACGATCCTTGAGAACGTTGCCAAGGAGCCCGAGATAGTTGATGTCGCCAACTTCCTCAACGCCATGGGCGCTCGGGTGAAGGGTGCTGGCACCGACACGATCAAGATCCATGGTGTCGATTGCCTGGAAGGGTGTAACCACTCGGTGATTCCCGATCGCATCGAGGCGGGGACATTCATGGTCGCGGCGGCCGTTACCCGCGGCGATATCACGGTGGAGAACGTTATCCCCAAACATCTCGAAGCGCTGATGGCGAAGTTGAGGGAGACAGGGGCCGATGTCGTCGAAGAGGATGATACCGTACGGGTTAGGATGATCGATCGTCCCCAAGCAGTGGACATCAAGACCCTGCCCTATCCTGGGTTCCCCACCGACTTGCAGGCTCAGGTCATGGCGCTGCTATGTCACTGCAACGGCACCAGCGTCATCTCCGAAGGAATCTTTGAGAGGCGCTTTAGCCATGCCGAGGAGCTGAACCGGATGGGGGCTGACATCCGCGTCGAGGGGCGGGCAGCCATCATTGAAGGGGTAAAACAGCTAACTGGGGCGACCGTTTGCGCTTCTGACATCCGAGCAGGAGCGGCGTTGGTTCTTGCCGGCCTGTCCGCCGAGGGTGAGACCGTGGTGCACGGGGTAGACCATATCGATCGCGGCTTCGAACATATCGAAGACAAACTCCGCCACCTAGGTGGCAAGATCAGAAGAATGTAGGAGACCGAGATGGATTGGCTGCAGAACATTAAGAAGGACCAGAGACTCAGACACAACTTTACCCATCATATCATCGCCGACTCGCTCTTCGCACTCTTTGCCGGGTCGGCTTTTCCTTTTATCGTCCCGACGCTGATACGGTTGGGCGCATCGGACCTTTGGGTAGGCGCCGCGCAGGCTACCCCCTTCATCGGTCTGCTTTTCTCCATGTACTGGGGGCACTTTTCGGAGGGGCGGCCCAAGGTCCCCATCATCGTCTACTCATCCATCGCCGCCCGCCTCATTTTCATGATCCTCGCCATGATGGTCAATCCCGTGGCCTTTGTGGGGGTCTATGTGGTCTATCAGTTGGTGATCAATATCGGCGGTCCCGCCTTTCCCGGGCTCATGCACAAGATCTACCCAGCAGAGTTCCGGGGACGCATGATCGGCACGACGCGGCTCTTTCTCGGTGCCATGCAAATCGCAGCGACCTTCGTGGCAGGCCGCAACCTCGACAGGTTGGGCCATCGACTCACATGGTCGCTGGCCGCTTGCCTCGCGATCGCCTCCGCATTGGTCTTTAGCCGTATCCGCGAGCCACAGGAGCCTGAACGATCAGCCAAGCGGCCAACCTTCTCGTTCCGCGAGCAAGTAGAGCTACTTGGCCGCGACCGTGCCTTCCTGCTCTTCCTCCTTGGTTGCACCGTCATGGGGCTCGGCAACCTGATCTCCTCGCCGGCCATACCACTCTATCAAGTCAAGCAACTGGCGCTCGGCAGTCAGCAGCTCGCCACGGCCAGCATGGTCTATACGGCCTTCTGGTTAGGTTCTTATCCGATCTGGGGCTGGGTCATCGACAGGCTGAAGCCACTTTACGCTGTGATCGGTGCGGTTCTCCTCTTTGCTCTTGCCAACTTCTCTTACAGCTTGGGACTCGGCTTTGTCTCCGTCTTGCTCGCCAGCGCCCTGTTTGGGGTGGGCGACTCCGGGCTTGACCTTGGCTGGAACAATCAGGTGATGCGCTTAACCGCACACCAGGTCTCCACCTATAGCGGTATTTATCTTACTTTCCTAGGGTTGAGAGGCACCATCGGCCCGCTGCTTGGCTCACTACTTCTGCCGCTGATCGGGTTGCGCTCGATCTTTCTTGTCTCCACGGTGATCGTTATCATCGGCTTGATCCCCTTCTTCTTTGTTGAGCAGGCAATGACCGCTGCGCGCCAGAGCAAGTCTGTGCAAGAGGAGAGCGTTCCGCAATGATTACTGTTCGCATCGCTGAGCTAGCCGATGCTGAGGGGATTAGTCACGTCCACCGCAGCGATATCGACCAATGGGTGTCCCGGGCGACGAGCGCGGAGGGTGAGGTGATCACCAAGCCAACCTCGTGGAGCGATCTCACCCCTGCTGAACGCTGGAATCACGGCGGTCCATGGATGAGCCCAGAGCTCTGTCTGATCCACCTAAACCGCCTGCGCCTGCTCGATCAGTTTCCCCTCGTCGCCGAGCGGGACGGTCAGATCGTCGGCGAACTGGAGATGATCGTCGGTGACGATGCCGAGTTTGGCATCAACGCCAACCTGTCTGTCCTTTACGTCGACAAAGAGGCCCAGGGACAGGGGATCGGCAGCCTGCTTATGACGGACGCCATCGAGCTGGCCCATGAGATCGGCTGCCATACGGTCACCACCTACGACCCGGCCGCCCCCGCCTTCTATCAGCGTTTCGGTCTCGAACCAGCAGCGACCTATCGCGAACTGAGCATCGCCACTGATGGCGCCCAAATCGCATACCCCGTCCGCAGAACCCGCTTTCCGGAGTGGGGCAAGGTCGCCGAGCTTCCCTTGCTCTTTGGACGGATCCTTAGCAGCTATCAGACCTGGCTCCAACTCGATGGTGAGCGGGAACCGGGGCTCTATGCCATACCCATGCACTCTCGACCAGCTGAGATGGATTTCAGCGTCACGCTTCCTCAAGGGTGTGCCTTCGTCTCACTGCGCGATATCAGCGGTCAATACCAAGAGGCGGCTGTGCACGCTTGGTCGCCATCCTATGAGCCGGAACTGATCGCCAGCATCCTAGCCCATGCCCAGAGGCTAGGGATCGCCCGACTGCGCTTTCTGATGGACGAGGGGCTAGCGAGCGCGGTGCAGAAGGCGTTTGACACCGAGCCGTCCGGGGCGGTGCCCATCTATAGCCGCGAGCTCTAGAGAGTCCCTCGCCTCTCGTAGGGTCCGAGTCACCAGGAGCGACTTCACGAAATCGCGATGAGCTGCGCTTGCGTTCCCCGTTTCCCACTGCGGGCTTGGTGCCTTGGTGGCGCCACCATACTCACTGTGGACTGTGGTCTCCCTGTTTCCACCTGCTCCTTGTGGACTCGTGGACTTGTGTTCTTGTGGACTCCTCACGTCATGTTATAATAACCATGGTATGGACCATTAGAGGATAGGAAAAGGTGTCACCATGATCAGCCGATTGCTTACCCTGATCTACCAGGACCTCTACGTCATCATTGCCGCCGCTGCACCGATCATCGAGCTGCGCGGCGCCATCCCTATCGGCTTGGCCATGGGGCTTTCCCCCCGCCACGCCTTCGTCGTTAGCTACTTGGGCTCGACGCTGCCGATGATCCCCATCGCCCTGCTGCTTCGCCCAATGACAGAGCTCTTCCGCCGCTGGCAGCCCACGCGGCGGGTCATCGATTGGGTATTTGAGCGAACCTTGCGCAAACGAGGGCAGATCGACCGCTACGGGATTATTGGGCTATTCCTCTTCGTCGCCGTGCCCCTGCCCGGCACCGGGGTTTGGTCGGGATCACTCTTAGCCTTTTTGCTCCGCCTGCCCATCTTCCGCGCGTGGGTGGCCATCGCCCTGGGCAACCTCGTGGCTGGAGCGATCATCGCCACCGTGAGCTTGCAGATCTTCTAATATCGGCGTGGGTATACGAGACGAGGAGCACCCTATCGGGTGCTCCTCGTCTCGTATGCGCGGGCGTAGCATGGCTACGCCCCCACACGATGTTAATGATCCACCCCACACGTAGGGGCGTAGCCATGCTACGCCCGTGGAGGGGTGCCGGGCGCCACGGCTCTCCGCGGCTCAAAGAACAATACCTCGACCACAAACGCCGTGGTCAGCATCAAAAGCGGCATGATGCCAAAGGCATAGCGATTGACGGGGATGAACATCAGTTGGATCCCGGTCATCAGAAAGGCGAAGATTGCCGGGATCTGGATCTCACGGCGGCGCAGGGCGTAGAGCACCCCTAGCCAACCGACAGAGACCAGCAGCGGGTGGAGTAGAGTCAGGCTGCGTAGGGAGGTGTACTTCGGCGCCAGGTCAAACCACATGCGCTCGAAGATGATATTGAACTTGCCGATAGTGAACCACTTTAGGTACAGACCCGGCTGCTTGAGGAACCCTTGGATGATGAACTTCACCACATCCATGGTCGATTCGATCTTGGGCAGAGGATCCATCCCTTGGAAGTAGGGGAAGGCCCCGCCGAGCATCGGGTTCCAGGTCTGAGTGGCGAGGAAGATCAGCTTGTGCATGGTGAGGACGTTGCGCACCCACCAGGGGAGCATGATCGCCACCAGGCCGACCACGGTCCAGATGAAGCCTTTGACGGTGCCACGCAGGTCGCGGGTCCGCCAGTAGTGATAGAGGTAAGGGAAGATGATCAAGGGGGCCGCCGCCGGGCGGACCAGGAGCCCGAGACCAAAGGCGAGACCATTGAGCAAGTGGAACAACGGCTTGTCTTTGGCCAACGCCATCAGCTGGGTGTAGAGATAGAGCACAAATAAGAAGGTGCCCAGCGTCTCCGTGAGCAGGATGGTCGGTGCCCAGACAAAGGACGGATAGATCGCCGTCAGCAGGGCAGCCAGATAGCCAACCCGCACATTCTTCACCGCTCGTCCGACCAGGTGCATGAGGGGAACGGTCAGCGCGGCGACGATCGCCTGCACCAGCCGTACGGCTTGCAGAGGGCTCTCTGGCTGATAGCCAACCACCTTGTAGATCGCGGCGAGGAAGAGGGGGTAACCCGGAGTGATATAGGCATTGGGCTTCGTGGAGAGATAGCCGAGAAAGCCCTTATCGAGAAACTGCCGTACCATCACGTCGTAGTTGTAGGCGTCGGCTGAGTAATCCTTGAGGGGTAGATGGGCGATGTTGTTGACAAAGTAGAGACGCAAATAGAGAGCCAGGGCGAAGATTGAGCCGACAATGATCAGCTCGCCTGCCCGACTCTCGATGAACTCACGCACGCGTTTGAGCATAGAACCTCCTACTTGACGGCGATCAGACCCGCACCGGCGAAGATCAGACCGACGCCGATCCAGCGAGTCACAGGGATCGCTTCCTTAAACACCAACCAAGCGACCAATACGCCCAGGGCATAGGCGGTGCTTTGCAGGGGATAGACGACACTAAACTGACCCCGCGCGAGGATATACAGCCACAGGACGGTGGCCACCCCATAGAGCACAATCCCGGCCATCACGCGGGCGGTGAACAGCGACAGGATGATGGTCTTGATATCTGCCCCCACCGGGATACCAGTCTTCCACAAAATCTGCCCGGAGACCAGTAGCAGCACGTTCAGGGCGACGAGGAGATAGATCATGCTGACAACCTCACTTCTGTCGTTGCTCAAGCTCCTCAACCCGGTGCCTGAGAAGAGATAGCTCCTGGGTCAGGCGCAGAAGCTTTTCGGATTGCTTGGAGAGGATGACCGTCAGGTGGAAGCTGTAGACGATGATAAATAGGAAGCCGAGTAAGAATAGAACCGATGGCGCGTAGTGGATCTGCAGTACCCGGCCCAGGATGTCTACCAGGCGAACGTTTAGCGACAGGACCAGCATCCCGCTGGCAAACAAGATCCAGAGCAGACTGTACTGCTCCAACAGCCGGCCGCGACGCACAAACTCGACCACGAGGACTAGAAAGCCCAGGCTAAACAGCCAGGCTAGTGTGTAGACGCTAAACAATGGACTTCACCCCCGGGATCAAACATGGTGCGTAACCCCAGTACGGGGTTTCAGAGAGTTGATCACCAGCGACAGACTAACCTTGATCATATAGTAGACCGACTTGAACGCGGTGATCGAGGACTGGCCACCCTTACGCTCGTGCATCTCCACTGGCAGCTCGAGCAGACGGAAACCGTTCTTGCGCAGGCGGACGATCACATCCACCTCGGGATAGTCTTGGGGATAGCACTCGGCGAATGAGCGAATGATCCCCTTGTTCACCGCCCGGAAGCCAGAGGTGCTATCATAGATGGTCAGCCCAGTCAGGACCTTCAAGAGCCCGGTAAAGACCCAAGAACCCAAACGTCGGGTCAAGGCCCCCTGATAATCAGTCTTCTCCACATACCGTGAACCAATCACCATATCACTCTGACCAGCCAGGATCGGCTCAACCAGCGCACTGATAAAGCGGGGATCATGCTGGCCATCAGCGTCGATCTGGATGGCGATATCATAGCCCTCACGATGGGCATAGACATAGCCGGTCTGCATGGCGCCACCGATGCCCAGATTGCAGGGCAGATCAAGGACTGGCGCTCCCGCTCGGCGCGCCTCAGCAGAGGTCCGATCTTTGGATCCATCATTGATCACGACCACATCCACCATCGGCGCCGCGCTGGCGATATTACGCACCACCTGGGCGATGGTCTTCTCCTCATTGTAGGCTGGGATAATGACAAGGATACGCGCGTCCACAAGATGACCTCCTTTCGATCAGGCTCGTACTCATCTCTCATATATATGACAGACGTAAGTCTGCCCAGAAAAGGTCCCTGAGACAGCACTTTATCTCTATTAGTTTACATAAACATTATCCTGCTAACCACAGGGAATGATTGGAATAGACCGATGGTCTAGCCCATCATACCACACCAGTCGTCATCTCCCAACGCTTTTGGGGCGGTATCCTCGCAATCATACAGAAACAAGCGGCCCGGAACACAGGTGCCGCTTGTCAATTATGGGAATGGAGTTCATAGGTCCGAGTAGAGGAGCCCACAAGCCCACTTGTCCACGAGTCCACAAGTAGCCTCTGGACAAGTCATCAATGCCGTGATGGTCATCTACGGATCATTGTAGGTTGACTGTTCATTGCCCCTCATTTGCGGGCTGCGAGCCGCAGGCTCGCGTCATAGCACTTTCGCCAAAAACGCTTTCGTTCGCTCGTGCTGGGGGGCGCCAAAGATCGCCTCTGGCTTGCCCTGTTCGACGATCTTGCCCCCATCCATGAATAGGACGCGGTGACCGACCTCGCGGGCAAAGCCCATCTCATGGGTTACCACCACCATGGTCATGCCTTCATGGGCGAGATCCCGCATGACATCGAGGACCTCGTTGACCATCTCGGGATCGAGTGCCGAGGTGGGCTCGTCGAAGAGCATCACCTTGGGCTTCATGGCCAGCGCCCGCGCGATGGCGACGCGCTGCTTCTGCCCGCCTGAGAGCTGCGAGGGATAGGCTGTTGCCTTGTCGCCCAGCCCAACTTTGCCCAGCAGCTCCATCGCAAAATCCCTGGCCGCCTGGGTCGGCATCTTGCGCACCTGGATCGGTGCCAGTGTGATATTGTCCAGAACCGTCAGATGCGGGAAGAGGTTGAACTGCTGAAAGACCATCCCGACATCCTGACGAATCAAGTTGATATCGACCTTCGGGTCACAGAGCGAGTGACCTAGGACGACCACATCGCCACCATTGGGTTGCTCAAGAAGGTTCAGACAGCGCAGAAAGGTGGATTTGCCCGAACCGCTGGGGCCGATTACCACGACCACCTCGCCCTGCTGGATCTCCTCACTGATCTGGTCCAGCACCAACAGTGAACCAAAGCGCTTGGTCAGATTGCTTACCTTAATCACCGGCCTTCAGCCTCCTCTCGAGGAACGATACGCCGCGACCGGCGATCAGAGTCATGACCAAGTAGAACAGGGTGACCATGGCCAGCGGCTCAAAGGGCTTATACGTAGCGGCACCAATCTTTTTACCCGCCCAAGTCAGCTCGCTGACACCGATGACCGAGACCAATGACGATTCCTTAATCAGCATGATGAACTCATTGCCCAAGGGGGGCAGAACGCGTTTGAAGGCCTGGGGCAGAATCACCAATCTCATGGCCTGACCGGGAGTGAGACCTAAAGAACGAGCCGCCTCCATCTGTCCTTTGTCGATGGACTGGATGCCAGCACGGAAGATCTCCGAGACATAAGCGCCGCTGTTGATGGTGATGGCGATGACGGCAGCCGCAAACTCGGGGATATTCATCTCGAAGAACAGTGGCGGGCCATAGTTGACCAACATCAGCTGCACCATGAACGGAGTGCCGCGCACCAGTTCCACATACCCGGTGGCTAGCGCGTAGAGTACGAAGTGGATCGGATTACGGCTCTTGCGGCTGCGGATCAGGGCGATCCCTAGACCCGCCAGAACCCCAAGTACAATGCCCAGGACCGATAGCTTTACGGTCATCTTGGCACCCTCGAGCAGCCTGGGGATCGAGTCGATCATCAGTTGATAGTCCATGTCGGGCCTCCCTTCAGTTCCCAAATAAAAGCAGCCGGACCAGCCGGCTGCTTGAGTCACCGTTGTTATGTCAAGATAATATCATCAATAGCCTTCGTTTCCAAGCCATTTCTTCTTGATCGCAGTCAGGCGTCCATCCTGTGTCATCTTGGCGAGAGCCTGATCGATGGCTGCCTTCAGCTCCGTATCGCCTTTACGCAATGCGATAGCGTTCTGCGCGTCATTGAGCGGTTCACCAACGACCTGTAGCTTGTCATTGATCTTGGCGTAGTTCTCAACCACGGTCTTATCGCCGACGACGGCGTCGGTCTTCTTGGCCAAGAGGTCGAGCACGGCGGCCTCAAAGCTCTCGGTGCTTCTGACCTGAGCGCCCTCGATCTTGCCAGCCAGCTCTTCACCGGTACTGCCCAGCTGCGCGGCAACCTTCTTGCCCTTCAGGTCGGCAGCGCCCTTGACAGCGGTATTCTCCTTGAGGACCAAGAGCTTCTGTCCACCATCATGGTAGGGGGTGGAGAAGTCAACTGAGGCTTGACGATCCGGAGTGATCGTCACGGCGGCGACGATCATGTCCGCTTGTTTGAGTGGCAACAGGCCGAGCAGGGTCTCAAAGGGGATGTTCTTGATCTCGAGCTTGACCCCTAGTTCCTTGGCGATCTCTTGGGCCATGTCCACTTCCCAACCGACGATGGTCTCCTTGCCGTTGACGGTCTCGACGAACTCATAGGGCTTGTAGTCGGCGCTGGTCCCCATGACGATCTTGCCCTCGCTCTTGATCTTCTCAAGAGTGGTGGCAGCTTTAGGGGCGGGAGGTTGGTTATTCTGCTGGGTCGGGGTGCAGGCAACTAGACTGGAGAGTAACGCGGTGCCGATCACCGCGGTCAGGATCATTTTGAACGCTCTCTTCACAGGAATTCCTCCTCCAACAAGATGTTGTAAGTATACAGTAAAAAGGATATTGATGCAATAGCCGATACGTGGATTTTTCTGGAACAAAGCGTAGCTTTTGGCGTAGAGTAAGAGAGTAGTGCGTCAGAAATGAAGAGCCCCATAGCTCACGGTGGGCCGGGTGCCATCCGGCAACTGTTTCGATGATCAGCCCAACGGTGTTGCCAACGCAGGATGCGGAAAAGCGACCAACAGAAGGGAAACGCGCCTACGGAGGCGAAATTCAAGAACTGCGATTTGAGGAGGTCTGAGTGTGAAAGTCGAAAAACGTGATGCCTATGTCGGGATTGGCTTATTGCTGGCTGGTCTATACTTCATCGCCAACAACCTAGGATTAGTCCGCGTTCGTTTGCAGTGGTGGCCGTTGTTCATCCTGCTCCCTGGTCTTGTATTCCTCATTGCCGGGGCAACGCGCGCCAGCGGTCTGCTCTTTCCCGGGGTCATCGTCTCAGGAGTCGGCTCCTTCTTCCTGCTCTGGAGCAACCACCTGCTGCCAGGGGGCATGGACTTCTGGTGGCCGATATTTCCCACCATCGTTGGGGCAGCCTTCTTCGTCTTTGCCGCACAGACGCGTGCGCGAGCGCTGCTGATCCCCGGCTCCATCGTCCTGGGAGTTGGGCTGATCTTCTTCCTCATCAACTTTAGCCGCTATACCCGCCGCTTCACCGGTCCGTGGCTGGGCCTAGCCCTGGTTGTCGCCGG
>CAYOCI010000027.1:0-30745 GCA_964402415.1 uncultured Clostridia bacterium | reverse complement strand
CAGACTAAAGCAGACCCCTCTACACCCGAGCCGCATCGCGGCCTGCGTGATCACCCATGAACACTCCGACCACACCCGAGGCCTAGCCAAGACCGTGGCCAGGATGGAGATCCCGGTGGTGTGCAATCAGGCCACATGGAGCGCCATCGTCGCCGCCACTCCGCTACTCGAGTCTGTACCCCATCGGCCGTTGCCAACCTCCAGAAGTACCGTGATCGGGGATATCGAGGTACAGAGCTTCGCCACCTCCCATGACGCCGTTGAGCCAGTCGGCTATCGGTTCTCACATGCCGGGAGTGAACTCGTTATCGCCACCGATCTAGGGGTGGTGACCCCTGGCGTCATGGCTGCGCTGCGTGATGCTGACGAGATCGTCTTGGAGGCCAACCACGACCTTGAGATGCTAAGGACCGGATCCTATCCGTACTTTCTCAAGCGACGGGTAGCCAGCGATCATGGACATCTCTCCAACGCCGACGCAGCCAGAGCACTGGGCTCGGCGCTGTGCTCAAAGACCAAGCGCGTCCATCTCGCGCACCTCAGCCAGGAGAATAACTATCCCGCGCTGGCCTATGCCACCGTTCGCGACTATCTGCGGGAGATCGGGGCATGGGGGCGGCATCTTCAACTGCAGGTCGCTCCGCCACTGCAACAGCGCACCCCCATTCCCGCGGCTGTGGGCGAGCAGTTGACACTGTAGTCCAGTGCCCCTAGCCCCTCGGGAGTGATCGTGCCAACGCAACCGTGCATCGCCTTAACGGACGCAGTACCAATCGTGGAAAGGATGCTACCATGCTGTTTCGCAACCCCATGCCTAACCACATTCATGAACTGGTAGAACCCGATAAGCTGATGGAGCTCGTGGATGCCGTCACGGGAGCCCTAGGTTGTACCGCCACCGTCGAAGATCAACACGGTGAGCCAGCGGTACGCGCCTCCCTGAGAGGGGAGTTCTGCTCCCTGGTCTATTCTCATCTTCCGCTGGGAGATGAGTGCGTTCGTTGTCACGCGGAGGTTAATGAACAGGCGATCAAGCATGGCCAGCCTGTCCGTGCCCGCTGCCATATGGGCATCCAGTTCATCTATGTACCAGTGCGACTTGATGGACGACACCTAGCCATGGTGGCCGCCGCCAACATGGCTGAGCAGGAACCGGACAGCCATGTGCTCGGCAGGATCGCCGAGGAGAACGATATCCCGATGGAGATGCTGCGCGAGAAAGCAGCTCGGATCAGCATCATAACAGCTGAACGCATGTCCGCAGTGGAGCGCTTGCTCGGCGTGGTGGGACAGCAGATTAGCGATCTCTGTCATCAGCGCTATCACCTGATGCGCCGTCTGAATCAGCTGTCGTCGCTGATCGAGATCAGCCAATCCATCAATACAGCCATGGCTCTGGATGAACTCCTGGACCGGATTCTCAGGATCGCGACCTCGGTCTTGGGCACCGTCACCTGTGCGCTCTATCTCAAGGAGAGTGATGGCCAGCTGCGGCTGAAAACCCAGACGGGGTTGGCCCGCGATGCATGGCCACCCGAGTTCGCCGTGGGTGAGGGCTTAGTCGGTGCCGTGGCCCAACACCAACGGCCGCTTATTGTTAGTGATATCGGCCGCGACTCCAGAGTGGCGCATCTCGAGCACTTGCGTCGGCACGGCATGAACCAGTTCTTTGGCGTTCCCTTGATGGTGGCTGGGGAAACCCTAGGAGTACTGGCGACAGTGGAAGCGCCGGTGGATCATCTCGATGCTGATCGGGAAGAATTCTTGATGCTACTGGCCCATCAGATCGCCATCGCCCTACATAAGGAGACCCTTAGCCGTCAACTTCGTGAGAGCTACCTGGATACAATTCGCACCTTGGCGGCAGCCATCGATGCCAAGGACTCATACACACATGGCCACTCGGAACGCGTCTGCAGCTACGCCGTAGCCATCGCCGCCGAGATGGAACTCAGTGCCGAAGAGATCGAGCGAATCGAGAATGCCGCTCTGCTGCACGACATCGGCAAGATCAGTGTTGCCGATGCAATCTTGGTCAAGCCTGAACGCTTGACCAACGAAGAGTTCGCCGAGATCAAGAATCATCCCGCCAGAGGCGTGCGTATCCTCGAATCGGTGGACACCCTGCAGAATATCCTGGACTATGTACTCTACCATCATGAACGCTATGATGGCTTTGGCTACCCCGGGGGGCTCCAAGGGGAGGTCATACCCTTAGGCGCACGCATCTTGTGCGTGGCGGACTCCTTCGATGCCATGACCTCAGGGCGTCCGTACCAGAAAGCCCGCACTCTCCAACAAGCACTCGCTGAACTATGGCTCTGCGCCGGTCAGCAGTTCGACCCCGACGTGGTGGCTGCGTTTGAACGTGTTTGCCTAAGTCAGCCCGATCTGTTCGCTCACGGCGGACGTACCCGCCTATATGTCGAACCCGAGCACCATCCGCTGGGGCAGACCCCGGCAGATGGGGAGGAATAAGAAGCAGGCCCGGGCATCACCAGTTCACTGTCAACCGTCTAAAGGAAAAAGTGGACAACTGTCCGAGGAGAAGCTGCCAGACGGATGACTGAGGCGATCAACAGTGTAGGGAGGTGCAGCCATGGGACTCTATGATGATCCCTATCATCGCGATTCGTATCGCGAGCCACGGTCGTCGGGCGGCAAGATGGTCTTGGTGGCACTGATCAGTGCTCTCATCGGCGGTATAGCCAGTGCCTATATCGCGCCCATGTATCTGTATGGGCGTTATCTGCCCTACCCACCGTCCTATTCGTCGGGCCAGCAGCCGAGCTACCGCCTACCCGGGTCCAGCGACCAGACCGCTCCCCCGATCGAGAGCCGCGCTCCACAGGTGGCCGTAACCGGACCGGCTGAGCGGGTCACCCCGGCTGTGGTCGGCATCACCAACAAGGTGTTGGTGAGGGACTTCTTCGGGCAGCGCACCCGCCTGGTAGAGCGAGGAAGCGGCTCCGGTGCCATCTTTGACCCAAGCGGCTATATCTTCACCAACCACCATGTGGTGGAGGGGGCTACTGAACTGGTGGTCAAACTGGCTGATGGCCAGATGGTTCCTGGCACGCTGGTCGGTAGTGACAGTTATATGGATCTGGCCGTGGTCAAGATCAACCCCGCCGACGTTGGACGTGACGCGCTTCCGGTGGTTGAATTTGGCAATTCCAGCACCCTCAAGGTGGGAGAGACGGCGGTTGCCATTGGCAACCCATTGGGGCTTGAGCGCACCGTTACGGCCGGAATCATCAGTGGTCTGAACCGTGCCATCTCCGTCGAAGAGGACCGACAGATGGAACTCCTGCAGACCGACGCCGCCATCAACTCTGGCAACAGCGGCGGACCGTTGGTCAATGCCGCCGGTCAGGTGGTGGGGATCAACACCATCAAGCTAGCTGTTGAAGGGGTCGAGGGTATGGGATTTGCCATCCCGATCAATAGCGCTCGGCAGGTGCTCGAGGACCTGATCAACCATGGCCGCGTCATCCGTCCCTACCTCGGGATCACCGGGCAGGTCATTGATGCGGGTTGGGCACAGCAGTATAAGCTGCCCGTTAACTATGGCATCTACGTCGAGATCCACGCCAATACTCCCGCGCAGCGTGCGGGGCTTAAAGATGGGGATATCATCATCAAGATGGAGAACGAGAAGATCACCAGCTTCGACCAGTTCCTGCGCATCCTGTATCAAAAGCGCCCGGGCGAGACCATCCAGATCACCATCGTGCGCGGCAAGCAAGAGATGGTAGTGCCGGTGACGTTGGCGGAACAACCGGAGTGAAGTGCGGTATCGTGGGGAGAGAGTCCACAAGCCCACAAGTCCACAAGTCCACAAGTTACAGAGTGTATGGCAATGGGGTATGGCGAGGTGCTTGTGGAGCGCGCTTCCCGCACTCGCGAAGCATCTGACGACACCCACTCACACCGCCGCGTACCGCATGCCCGTTGCCGCACCCAAACGCGTTACCCGCGTGTAGGGGCGCTGCTCTGCCGCGCCCGCCCTTCTCCGACAAGAGCGCATTCTGTTCACCGGTTCAGCATACGAAACAGGACGCCCGTGTGGGCGTCCATTTACTATAAGGAGGTTCCCATGATCGCCATCTGCCTAGAACACCTCGAACGGGCCATTGATGAGTACCTGGTCCAGTATGAGCAGGCCCCGGATATCCTGAACCTCGCACAGGCCAAAGCCCGGGGCTTGGATATCCCGGCTACCTGCCAGTACTGTGGTGAAAGGCCCAGCTACGTGCTGACCAAGATTATCGCCGAAGCGAATAATTAGAACTGTCCCCAAACGTCATCCTCAGTTTAGTCTCCGCAACACCGCGGACCAGCTATCTGCTGTTATCGGAAAGCCAACGCAAAACAGCGGAGCTGTCTGTAGGGGCGCTGCTATGCCGCGCCCGCCCCAGGTCGCCATCGGGCGACACCATGACGCCTACCCATGATCACCACTCCAATGACAGAAATGCGACTCCTGACTTCGACGTCTTCTCGGAAACGGGGTGACTCTGATCTTAATCGATGGCCAACAGTACATCCGTGCCCTCGAACTCCATACCGACCGGATCCCGCTTGCGGAGCAGCAGCGCTACCCCTTCTCCTTGCCCGCCATTCGCAATCTCGGCAGCCTGGCCATCCATCCCCATGTCACCTTCATCGTCGGGGAGAATGGCTCCGGGAAGTCCACTCTGCTGGAGGCGATCGCCATTGCCTTTGGTTTCAACCCCGAAGGGGGTACCCGCAACTTCAGCTTCGCCACGCGCAGCTCACACTCCGAACTACACCAAGCCGTACGCCTGATCAAGGGTCCCCAGCGTCCGCGCGACGGTTTCTTTCTGCGTGCCGAGAGCTTCTACAACGTCGCCACCAATATCGAGGAGTTGGATCGTGAGGGAGGTGCCCTCAGCCGCAGTCGACTGGTCGACTCCTACGGTGGTCGTTCGCTGCACGAGCAGTCCCATGGCGAAGCCTTCTTTGCCACGTTTCTCCATCGCTTTGGTGGACAGGGTCTGTACCTGCTCGACGAACCTGAGGCCGCCCTGTCGCCCACCCGGCAGATGGCTCTGATCTCCCGCATCCACCAGCTGGTTCAGGATGATTCGCAGCTGATCATCGCCACCCATTCGCCGATCATCATGGCTTACCCCGATGCAGCCATCTGGCAGGTCACCGAACGCGGCTTTGAGCAGGTCGCCTACGAGCAGACTGAGCACTACACCGTAACCCGGGAGTTCATCAACAACCACCGCCGTATGCTGGCGGTCTTGATGGAAGAGTGAAGCGTACGGTACTTGTGAGGTCTTGTGCACCTAAGACCGGTCGTCTAGTGTAGGAGAGTATGGTCAGACCTTTTGCGAAGTCGGACTGTTAGAGAAGAAGGAGCTTCACGATGGACATCATGCTGAGAGAACTGTCGATGAACGATGGATTAGACGTCTATGACATGCTTAGGGAGATCGGTCCCGGGGAGAATGGGTTCTTAAATGACGGGAACGTGGAATACGATGATTATCCTGCTTTCCTTGAGCGGTATGCAAACATGGCTGAGGGTAGGGGTCTGGCGCCTGGGTGGGTTCCGATGACCATGTACTGGTTGTACGTGAGCGGCAAGCCAGTGGGTTACGGCAAACTGAGACATTATCTGAACGATAGCCTTAGGCGAATAGGTGGGCATATCGGCTATGCCATCAGGCCTTCTGAGAGGGGTAAGGGGTATGGCAAAATGATACTGAAGGAACTGCTTGTAAAGGCGAAGGAAAAAGGAATCAGTGACGTACTAATGACGTGTATGGAAGAGAACCACCTATCGAGAAAGGTGATTGAGGCAAACAACGGCGTCCTCGATGGTATACGTGATGGTGAATGTTACTACTGGATAAGAGCCTAGTCGCCGTTCTACAGCAATTGCTGCTATGGGAATGTGGCCATGTCATCCACAATGAATGGGACACTAATGAGCCGGCATATACGAACCCCCGCGTAGCTCTCGCTAAGCGGGGGTTCGTGCAATACAGTCGCTATCTCATCGCCGCTTGCTCAGCCTGCTGAGCTTGATCGACCGACGCCCTCGCCGATCGGCCAACTGTATAGCGGATTGCTGATCGGGTGCAATGGTCCACGCATTCACCACAGAGGACACACTCGTCATGACGCATATCTGCTCGCTTGACCATGCTGCTGACGTCTAGGCCCATCACGCAGTGTTGGTTGCACTGCTGGCACCCACTGCATCTGCTCTGATCAGCAATCAAGCGCAACGATGGCCAAGCGCCCATCTGTCTAATACGCGAACCAATGATCATGAAAGGCGCCATCCAGCAGACGGTGTGACAAGATGCGCGGCGGCCGACAGCCATGGCTAGCCCGGCGAACAGCGCCACCACCAGGTAGTACATGATGTACTTAGCTGGCTCATCGACCGAGATCCCGGTCTCCGTCATGAAAAGGGGATCAGCCGATCGTATCCCACCCGCTGCGACGAAAAGACCGACGATGCCAAGGAGCCAGGGGACCCAAATGAGGTACTTGACCTTATCCAGGACATTGCCATTTACCGGTCTATCGTTGACGCCCCGACACGTTTCCTGCAGCGCCGCCGCGGGACAGACCCACCCGCAATACGCCCGCCCGAAGAAGAGCGAGCCCAGGAAGAGCAGCCCAAACAGGATCAAGCTCCCGGTCAGGACCCCTTCGCTCGCCCCCACCACGGATAGGTAGGGCGACAGGTAATTCATGGTGACGGGGAACAAGAGGAACGATATCAGTGTGACCGCCCTGCGGATCTGCTGTCTCTTCATCGCGGCATCTTCCTTTCTGAGCCCGTCCCAAAGTGCAGCGTGCCACGATCAATCGCTAGGACCCTAGTCAAGATCTCCTCCAAGGCCCCCATCTTCGCGCGGAAATATGCCAGGTCGCCAAAGTGGGGTGAGTGTTGATGCATGAAGGCACTGATCCCGTGGAGCAGGATCTCGGTGATCTCATCTGGGTGCTGCAGAGGGCCGAAGGCGCCCTGTGTGATGCCTTCACGCACGATCTCCTGAATGATAGGGTATAGCTTGACGATACGAATCTGATCGAAGACCCCATTCCATCGCTCCGCGGCGTCATTTGAGCTCCTAAAGTACTGCAGTCCGCCTTTCTCTTCGTCCTGCGGACGAAAGAGAGCTCCGAGCACGACTTGGAGCTTCGCTACGGGGGAGACGATCGGATCAATGGCAGTACGCAGTCCGCCTGCGAACCGGTCCCACTTCCGCTCCAGTATGGCAGCTAGGACCTCATCTTTCGATCGGAAGTAATAGTAGAACGTCCCCTGGGCTACTCCTAGCCGGGTGACGATATCGCTGATCAGCACTGACTCAAAGCCGCGCTCAAGAAAGAGCTGCTCAGCGGTATCCATGAGCTCCTGGCGGCGCTCTTCGGGAGCTTTGCTTTGCCTGGGCATCCTGTTACCGACCTCCCTTGCTCCAGTAAGACCAAGTATACCCGACTGACTGACGTCAGTCAATATAACTTCGCATATCTCCTGTCATCAGTCAGGAAGGATTGAGCTTTCTACTGGAGAAGACCACACACCACCGGGTCTCTCTTCGCTGCGTCAGTGACTGACACTAAACCGGAGGTTCCACCATGCACATCAAGATCATCGCCGTAGGCAAGCTCAAGGAGAGCTACCTCAAAGCAGGCATCGACGAATACCTCAAGCGCCTGACCCCCTTTGCCAAGATCGAGCTCATCGAGGTCACGGACGAAAAAGCCCCCGACACCCTAAGCCCCAAAGAAGAGGAGCAGATCAAGGATGCCGAGGGCCAGCGGATTCTGCGGGCGATCAAGCCCGGGAGCCACACCATCGTTCTGGATGTCAAAGGACGCGAGCGCAGCTCCGAGAGCTTTGCCAAGGAACTCGCAGATCTGGCCTTGCGCGGCAAGAGCGAGATCAACTTCGTCATCGGCGGATCGCTCGGCCTCTCCAAGGCGGTGCTTGACCTAGCCGACGACCGCCTCTCCTTCTCGCCCATGACGCTACCGCACCAGCTGATGCGCCTGGTGCTGGTAGAGCAGGTATACAGAGCGTTCAAGATCAACCGGGGTGAGACGTATCATAAATAACGGCGATAACGGGCTCCGCAGCAGTCGAGGCGCCCGTTTTCGCCGTTACTTGATCAGTCGGGGGTTGCAGGCAATCTTGGTCTGCCCTAAGCTGTCTTATTCAGATCGAAATTCCTGCTAACTGCTCTTCCCGAGACTGGATACGACAGACTTGAATAGGAGCACCATCCAGTCACTTAACAAGCCAAAACTGAGCTAGCTACTCCATATTGCCACACCGGTTCCCAAGTAGTATGCTTGGTTGGTTAGGTGGCTGGCTGATTTACTACGTGTATCATCAAAGAGTCATGCCTCTAAACCGTGACACTGCAGAGAAGTGGGTCAGAGCAGTCGCAGACCAGTGGAAGGGGTCGGGCGATCGTCTATGGGTTTCTCAACCGATCGGAAGTGGTTGGCTGACGGTTTGCGCACGTGGGCACAGCGTGGATCAACTAGAGGAGGATGCTATGAAGATCTCCAAGACAGATGCGTTGATATGGTTTGATTTTTTCTCACAATTGACCGAGGAAGACGAGCTTAGCGCAAAACATGAAGAGATTATTTATGCTACCTTTGCACAAATTGAGGCAGCTATCGATCATAGAAATGATATCTTAATGTCAGCAATTAGGCGTTTGCGCACCTTAGATAATAGAACCTTTTTTGTAGGGAATGAAAACAGATTCCCCAATGGATGTCGTTCTTGTCTGTTGGGGACTGGTCTGAGTGCAATCAGGAAGACGAACAAGTGTAACCTTGAGTGTAAGTTCTGTTACAACTATGGACAACTAGACGATATTCCTCCAGTTGGCGCAGGTATGTGGGAGATTGGGGGCACAAGATTCTATGAGAAGGATATTGATTTGCTCCTTTCCATCCAGCAGAAACCTACTGGCATTTCTTATGTCTATTTAGAGCCTTTCATGGAGATCGAAAGGTATTATTCAGTAATAGAGAAGTTTCGTAATGCTCAAATCCACCAACACCTATACACCAACGGCACTTTAGCCACGGAAGAAACCTTGAAAGCATTAGGCGAAGCCGGCCTTAACGAGATACGTTTCAACCTGGGTGCTTCCAATTGTTCAGACAGAGTTATTGAGAACATTGGATTAGCGAAGAAGTATATTCACAGTGTAGGCATCGAAACCCCCATGACTCCTGAACTCTATCAAGCCTTGCTTAAGAAGAAGCACGCAATTTTAGCGACAAGACTTGACTTCATCAATTGTGCAGAGCTGCATTTGAATGAGAATAACATAAACAATTACCAGGGGGAAAGTCTGTACATTTCCAGACATGGCTATATATCTCCAATTTGGAGTAGGGAGCTGACTCTGAGATTGATGAGAATAGCCGATGAAGAAAACTGGGATTTGGCCGTTCACGATTGCTCAAACTATACGAAATTCGCGAGAGGGTTAAATTTGAGCAGCAAAGAGGGTAAGTGGTTTGGAGCCAGTGACTATGCCTGTGAGTTTTCTAGGATTCCATATGAAGTATTTATCCCAATACTGAATGATGACAGTTTCAAGTTCTTACGTGAAGAAGAACTGCCTGACGATTATAAACCTGAATTGGTGAGTTATTAGGGGCCAGGCCTCGTTTTTCCCTGCTTTGTCGAGAGACCCGTAGCCTCTCCGTCAGGAGAGGTTACGGGTCCCGTTGTTGATACTGCGTTGATTACCGGCGGGATACTCTGCCGAAGCCAGAGTACGAGAGTGTGGGGCGGTCAATGCGACCGCCCCACAAAGACTCTATAGCACCTGGCGCAGGAAGCGCCCCGTGTGTGATGCTCCGACCTGTGCTACCTGCTCTGGCGTACCTTCCGCGACTACATAACCCCCGCCGTTACCGCCTTCCGGGCCCATGTCGATGATGTAGTCAGCACACTTGATGACGTCCAGGTGATGCTCAATGACGACGACTGAGTGGCCTTGGTCCACCAGGCGTTTGAGGCAGTCCACCAGCTTCTGAATATCAAACAGGTGTAGGCCCGTGGTGGGCTCGTCCAGGATGTAGAGGTTACGGCTTCCGCGCTTGATCTTGGCCAGCTCGTGAGCCAGCTTTACCCGCTGAGCTTCGCCGCCGGAGAGAGTTGTCGAGCTCTGCCCTAGGCGCATATAACCAAGGCCTAACTCATCCATGATCGCTAGCTTGTGATGAAGGTACCTATCGTCCTTGAAGAAGTCCAGGGCCTCCTCGACGGTCATCTCCAGGACCTCGGCAATGTTCTTCCCCTTGTACTTGATCTCCAGGCCCTCGGCAGAAAAGCGCAGGCCCTTACAGACCGGGCAGATGGTTTCGATGTCAGCCATGAATTGCAGACTGGTGACGAGTACGCCGTCCCCGGCACAATGCTCGCAACGCGTTCCATTGGCGTGCGTCAGGCTGAAGTCGATCTGCCCATAACCACGGGCGACAGCCTCGGGCTGTTCGGCAAAGAGCTTACGTATTCTGTCGTAAAGGCCGATATAGGTCGCCGGGTTGGACTTGCTGTTTCTGCCAATCGGCGCCTGGTCGATGTTGATAACGTTGTTCAGGAGCTCCGCCCCAAAGAGGAAGCTATGTTCCCCGGTGGTGATACGGGCACCGGTCTTGAGAACCTTCAGCTGCTTGTAGAGTATCTCGTTAATCAGTGAGCTTTTTCCAGACCCGGAAACGCCGGTGACACAGAGAAAGAGGCCTAGAGGGATATCGATATCCACGTTCTTTAGGTTGTTTTCTCTAGCCCCCTGAATAGAGAGAAAGTCATCGCCCAGATGCCTGCGCTGCTTCGGAACAGCTATCTTGGCAGCTCCCGATAGATACTGTCCGGTAACCGAGCGCGGCTCGTTCATCACGTCTTCGATGCTCCCAGATGCCACAATCATACCGCCATGAACGCCTGGGCCAGGGCCTACTTCGATGACGTAGTCGGCGTTCATGATCGTATCAACATCGTGCTCCACAACTATGACCGTGTTACCAATGTCCCGCAGCTTCTTCATGGTATCGATGACACGGCTGGAGTCCCGTGGGTGAAGACCAATGCTCGGCTCATCCATGACATAGAGCATCCCCATCAGCTCGCTACTGATCTGCGTCGACATCTTGATCCGCTGCATCTCGCCGCCGGAGATGCTGTCGCTTCTGCGCCCGAGGTTGATATAATGCAGCCCGATCTCAATCAGCAGCTCCAGGCGCGAGCGCAGCTCTCTGACGATGGAGCGCGCCACCTCTTCGATCTCGGAAGCAAAGGTGAGCGAGTCGAGGAACTCGAGCAGATCAGGGAGCTGCTTGCGACTGAGTTGGTCGATATTCATACCGCCGACGGTGATCTGCAGGCGCTGAGGCTTCAGCCGTGCGCCATGGCATTCGGGGCAGATCTTCTCGATCATGCAGTCCTTGATGAACGTCGGCTCGACCGCCTCGGTGGTCGCTGTCTTTCGGATATAGTGTTTATACCAGCTCTCTAGCTGTGCTACGAAGCCCCGGAAGGGTCGGGAGCGACCGGTGATCCAGTTGCGCTTCTTAGCGTACGGTGGGTGTAGCATCTCCACCGCTTCGCCCTTGTTGCCATAGAAGAGCAGGTCGTGGATATGAGGAGGAAGCTCACTCCAAGGCTGATCGAGGCTGAAGCCATACCTCTGCGCGAGGCTGTACATTATGACCCCATAGTAGCTATCCTTGCTGGATGTATTATAAACGGTGTTCTTCAGCGCGCCCTGATTGATGCTCTTGCTTGGGGCCACGACCAGGAAGCGAGGCTCGACTAAGTATGACATCCCCACACCCATACAGGTATGACAGGCGCTGGCAGGGGTGTTGAAAGAGAAATGGAAGGGCTGCATCTCACACAGGGAGTAGTGGTGCTCGGGGCAGCCAAAGCCTTCATAGAAGGCCGGGTCGACGCCCCCGACCACCTCGACCTTAATCATGATATCCTCTTCCAGGCTTAACATGGCGGCTTCGATCGACTTGGTTAACTGAATATAGGAGTCCTTCTTGAGCGTGAAGCGGTCGATGACCAGCTCCAACTGATACTCGCGACTCTCATCGAGATCGTCTTGTTCTGCGAGTGAGAAGGGCTGCCCATCCACTAAGAGCTTCTTGTACCCTTTGTCACGGAGCAGCTTGAAGGTGTACTCATAGTCCTCGCCAAATATCTTGTACACCGGGGCCCTTAGTTCCACGACCGTGCCTATGGGCAGCCTAGCGATATGCTCCGCGATCTGGGCGGCCGAGAGCTGCTTGAGCGGATGGCCGCACTGCGGACAACGACCTTCTCCGGCGGTGGAGTACAACAGCCGCAGGTAGTCATTGATATCCGTCACCGTCCCGACTGTGGAGCGGGGATTATTGTTGCTCTTTTTCTGCTCAATGGCGATGACGGGGGAGAGACCGCGCACATAGTCTACCTTCGCCTTCTTGAGCTGGCTGATGCGACTCTTGGCAAAGGTGGAGATGGAGTCGAGAAAGCGCCGCTGGCCCTCGCCGTAGATGACATCAAAGGCCAATGAAGATTTGCCCGAACCTGATACGCCAGTGATGACCGTCAGCTTGTCGCGGGGAATCTCAACTGAGATGTTCTTGAGATTGTTCTGCTTGGCTCCTGAGACCTCGATGGTGGTGCGGATGGTCATGCCCTGCCCCCCCCTTATTGGGTTATATATTGGTAACCCAGTTCTTCGTGGATCTGTCTACCCTTAGGGGTAATGCGAATGGTCTGGGACACCCGCTCAACGACCCCTAGGTCTGCCAAGTATTCAAAGACGTGGACCAGAAAATGTGGATCAGTGCCAAAGTGTTTGGCGATTAGTGTACCGGTCTTTATCTCTTGGTCAGCCATAAATGCGATGATCGGCTTGGTGATAATCTCCAGATGTTGCTCAATATAGGCGTAGAGCCTATCGATGCCCTGTTGGATCTCTTGTTCGCTCATGTGTCCTGACATGGCACCCTGATAGAAGGGGTTAATGGCGTCAGGGTTGAGCTTCAAGGCCTTCTGGATAGTATCGCGCCCCATCGGTTCTCCAGCTAGACATAGCTCCATCGCTGCCACTGTCTCGGCAGCCTTCAGTAGATAATACTGGGCATACAGGGGGTCACGCCTGGCGGTCAGCCATTTCTCGGCCTTCTCTACCTCGCCGAGCAATCGACCCGCAATCGTCAGAGCAGAACTGGCAACGTCATCCTTGCCTACGACCTTCATCTCTTCAAAGGCTTCCGCTAGGCTATCGTCAGTTGAATAGACCATCATACCCTTGGCCAGGTACGACTGGAAGAACGACCCCCCGATGCTCCCCTCCAGCTGGCGCTTGAACGAACTTCTGGTGGTCAGGTGAATGTTCATCACGATGCCGTCATCAATGATGGCGTAGGAGTCGTTTTTCAACTGCTGGTCGCGTACTACGACGCTCGTGTCAATATCGCTCTTCTCCCAGAGCACATCATAGGCTAAGCTGCCGCTGACAATCACTGCAATCACGTTCGGGTCTGACTTCACCTTCTCCACGAACCTGTCCACTGTCGCGAGGTAGCGTTCCCTCAGTTCAGTCTGTGTTTCGGTGTTCGCGCGTGCACTCATGCTTCCACATCCCTTCTAGAGCATCGGGGCTGGTCGTTCACTTCGTGAACTGCTCGCCTATGCAACCTAGCTGGTCGCAAGCGGAGCTCGGCTGGTCCGTGGCCGAAGGCCACTGCTCGCCCCTGCAGCCTGCTGCTCACCTATGCAACCTAGGGCACATGACATAGTATAGTCGATAGGAATGGCAACAACTGGACAAATGTTGCTAAGGTTGTGGGGTAGGTATGAAACTTGCATAACTTCATAGCGGTCGCATGCCTCTTGCAATCTCCCCAAATTGCTGTCGTTAATACGAGAGCGGCGATCCGCTTCCTTGATCTTCGCGGCTCTGCCGCATAGATTGGTTACGCAAGTTCTGAGGAGATGAGTTATGCAAACTGCTAAGGTGGATAATCATCTGCTGCAGATTATCAAGGACACAACTGACTTCATCGAGAGCAATATCTTGGCAGAGATACGCCTAGATGATATCGCAAGCAATGTGAACATCTCAAAGTTTCATCTGTTAAGGGTCTGGAAGGGCGCCACCAACACAGGCATCATCGAGTACCTTCGCCGCAGGAGAATAGCGCTCTCTTTGAGCGACTTGCTCCAAACGCGTGGGTCCATCGAGTTTATCTCCTCAAAGTATTCCTTTGGCTGTGAGCGGACCTTCAGCCGAGCGTTCAGGGATGAGTACGGTACTACTCCGGCCAGGTGGCGAAAGAATCCCTCACCCCTCAACATTCTCGACCGCTTTAACGCCGACTTCATCAGCTGCGCCGGAGAAGGCCTGATCTTCTACAAAGCTGTCCGCGTCATGCCCTCGTTTACACTAGCTGGGCTGGAATACCAGGTGGGTATTGAAGATAATCGGGTAAACCAAACAGCCAATCGTCTGGCAGTAGACTTCTTTCATAACCATCGCAAGCGAATCGACAAGCCAGTTGAACGAGATGTCTATTTCGGGCTAACCACGCTGCCCCAGTTCGATCACGACCATACCATCTACCAACCATCCCTGCAGGTCAATGAATACAGCATCGTCCCACCCGATATGAAGCTCAAAACCATCAAGCCGCATCGGTATGGGGTCTTCACTTATATGGGCCCACATGCTCCCGAGGCCATCACGGCTGACAAGCTGGCACAGATTTGGCTGCATGTCCGGGATATTTGGATGCCAACGATCCAATTTGACCTGTTGGAGAGATTCCGCTTCGAGTACCTCAATTACGCCCGGTGCAACAGGCATTACTGCGAATGTGACCTCTACTATCCCATCGCGCCACTCTCGTTGGGGAAGTAGGCACCTCACCCGCATGACCGTGGAGTCAATTAAAGTCCGCGATACATCGCCCCGTAGACCAGGGGAACGGTAATGCCAGCCATGTGCTGGTTGTGAGAACACCCAGACAGACGAGGAAAAGCCCACGCTTGATCAAGTTCAGCGTGGGCCTTATATGCGCCAATTTGGTGCTACTTTAGCCTTCTGACCCTCTTTGGGGTCAAGCGGTGACACCTTCGCAGCCTAACGCTGACCGAACAGGTAGCCGCTTAATTGACCGGTTCAGCAACCGAAGGTGCGACACGTTTGCAGGAATATCCTTATTCAGTTATGCGCTGGAACGGGTTTTGCATGTCTAGATATGGGTGAGCAAACTGCATCTATAGAGGTGGATAGAAGATGATGATGACACATAAAGAAATGCTAGACATCGTGCAATCTCAGCTTGCGGTCGACCTAAACTGTACCGTCGCCGACCTGAATGGTGAAAAGGACAGTGTCGTTTTTGTTGAGGCAAAGGAAAACCCCGGACGACGACCGTTTCGGAGAAAGAGCGCCTACTTTGAGATTCTATCCATGGGCAAGTCAATTGTGGTGTCAGCTACGCCGGAACGGCTGTCAATTGCAAGAGCGCAGATGCAAGGTAAGGATAGGGATACCGTCTTCTCCCTGCCGTTTATCCGGGGACTTTACCTGCACTATCTGCCAGACCTGAAAATACTAAACCCAATCTCACCACCACATGACTTTTCGTTCGAAGTGGTGGAGCATGATGAACTTGATAGTTTGCGTGGTGTTAAGGGATTTGATAACGCCATCATATATGATACGAATCATCCATATCACACGGGCTTGGCTGTGGTTGCCAAGAGAGACGGTGAGATAGTTGCTGTATCCGGGGCAAGCAAAACCTGTGCGAAGTTATGGCAAATTGGCGTAGATGTATTACCCCAATACCGCAATTATGGATTGGCAACTTATCTCGTAAACAGCTTAACCTCTGGAATATTGGAGCGCGGTCATGTTCCGAGCTATGATGTCATCGCCAGTAACCTTGCTTCACAAAGAGTAGCTCACAGAGTAGGATATTGTGTTGCGTGGGTTTCTGATTGGCGATGCAATTTTGAAGGACTGGAAGTGCCTTCGATCAAATGATCGTCCACCACCTGGCTATCGCGACAATCTCTTGGCCAAAGTGTAAGTCCCCGGCTCTGGCCGATACCCCATTTTCTGATTGAGTCGGATGATCGGGGTATTGTGAGAGTTGTTCCAGGTCCAAAGATAATCGGCGCCGCATTGTCTCGCGTGACTCACAGCCACGACCTTGAGGGCTTTCGCAACGCCCCGCCCGCGGTAGCCTCTCGCCACCCCGGTGAGATCATTCAGTACATAGCAGCGTCCGTCCTTATGGTGAGGCTTGAGGAAGGCGAGACCGATTATCCTGCTCCCGTGGAAAGCGACGATCTTGTGTTTTGTCCAGTCGGGGTTCTCCCGCACTCGTCGACAGTACTCCTCGAAGCTCCGACGGGGACGTGCAGGGCCGTTGCCTGGTATATCACTTGCGATCTCCTCCTGCAGCTCGTAGATCTCTTTCAGTAGATCATCCGAGCAGCTCATTTCCGAGAGCAGCTTGAAGTGGATCCCGATCTCTTGAGCCCTGGCGAGCCAATCGGAGAAGACTGCCGCATCAAACTCACTGACCACTAGCATGGATCGGAAGTTGTGGTCCGTGACCTCAAAGCCCCTCTTTGAAGCAAAGCTCTGGCTGATGGGGTCGTCGTCACGCACACGACTCTCCACCCTGTTAGCCCCCTGATCAGCTATGAACCCGAGCGCGTCGTCCAGTAGGGCTTGGCCGAACCCCCTCCTTCTTTGATCGAGATCCACGTAGGGTTGGGTGAAATAGCAGTCGTCTCCTGCCGGAGCAGTTGCGCAGAACCCCAGTATCCAGTCGTCGTCGCACAGAACTACCCTGCGAATGCCCCCTACTGGTGGTGTAGATGATCGCATAGCATCCACCGATGTAGGGATCACATTCCACTGATTCAGGATCTCAACCACTCGTTCGATATCCGAGTGTTCACTGTATTCTCGTATCAAGATTGTCATATCTTCACCCCTCTTGGCTACCACGTACATAGGGATTGTTCTGCCATCAATAGGAAAGTCCTGCCGCAGCATCTGTACTCTCTGCGGCCCCGCATGGAACGTCCATGCTCCAGCGTTCAAGAATATGGGATGACACGCAGAAGTCTATCACAAGTGGCCCTGAGCACCAGATACCATGGTTCTGTGACCGGGTTCATCCAGCTGACCTTGCTGCGGGATGATCGATCTGGCTATTCACCTTACGGAGTATGGCGCGACAATAGTAGAGTCAGTTCAGTGCAGGGGTTGGGTGAAATGGTCCTCAGTGATCACTTGCTGCTGCCGCAAGCGATCGCAGCGTTGCCGCTTCCGACGTATCTGGTGTTCGCGGTGCTGTTTTTCGTGGCTACTGTGATCAGCGGCGCAACCGGAGCCATCGCCATGGGAACTCCTCTGGCGTTTGCCGCCATCCCCGGAGGAGGGATGCCGCTGATGGTATATCTGATGTGCGTCTGTCATGCAGCCAGTCAGGTCTCGCCTACCCATGTCTGTCTGGTAGTGGCAGCTGACTATTTCCATATCACTTTTGGCGAATTGGTTCGGAAGACATTGCCGGTATCATTGTTGTTCTGTGTTCTAATGACAATCTACTACAATATCTTGGTGGTTCTATAATCCCTGTGCTATTGTACCGAAAACGACTGTCTACCGGGCAATTGATTGACTACCGAAGAGTGTGTATGGATGATCGGAACGTGCAGAAGGCACCAGTTCCTCATAGCAGGAGCTGGTGCCTTCATTCCTTGTTTGAGAACGTGCGATGCATCCAGACTTCGGACCTTACCTACTCCATAGACAGCCGGGCAGGTCCTGGCAAGTTGGCTAGGGGAACTCTGTGCGGTGGGAGAGGTAGAACTAGGCCTTTGCCAACACTTCCGGGTGCGTCTCATGTACTTGACGCAACTCAATCTGACCTTCCCCATGTCCTTGTGGGTCCGGCATCCGCATGGCCCACTCGATAGCTTTTTCCTTCGACTTCACGTCAATCAGAATGAACCCAGCAATCAACTCTTTCGACTCCGTAAACGGGCCATGCGTAACCACCGGCTCTTCCCCTGGTTTCGGATACGAAATGCGGATCCCATTTGAACTTGGATGAAGTCCTTTAGCCATAACTCGCACGCCTGCCTGGACTAATTGCTCATTATACTTCGTCATGGCTTCCCTGAGCTCCGGGTTCGGGAGATTTGCCCCTTCTGAGTTCCTTGAGGCTTTGACTATCAACATGAATAACACAAATCTTCCTCCTTACTCTTGAGGGGGATCGGATCACGACTAGTTTTTCTCGCTTTGCAGGCCCGTAATCTCTCCATCAGTAGAGGGTTATGCTCCACGTTCACGGGCCCACAATCCCTTGCTATCCCCGAGGACGAGCAGCAGACGGCTCGCAAAGTGTTCGTTTGGTAGCTGCAAGGATACACGGCGTAATTCTCTCCGTACGAGATGAGTAAGCCCTCGCACCGAATAACCCCAGCATTACTGTTCTTTCCTATTGACAAAATCCATCTCATACCTGGTTCCGTGGCTCATCAGCACACCGTCCGTCAGGCGAACACGAAGGATACAGGTGTTCGGATCGCTCTCGTCAGTGTGACCGTTGCTGTACCATGCGGTGAAGACCTCACGCAGTCTTGTCATCAAGGCGGTATTATGCTGATCACAAGGGTGTCCGATATTCTCGCCGATGCCGTGAGCCGTAAACCATTCTCCACAGACTGCTACTTCAGGAGTGCTCTTGATCTGCCGCATCTTACCTGAGAGCGCGTGTGTCACGACATAGAACGAGCCATCCTCGTAATAGCCGTTCACGATTCGGACAGTTGGGCGATTGCCTTCCACCGTCGCGAGCGAAATGAGCGTGTCGCGCCCAAACCGCTCAGTCAGTATGCGCATTGCGTCATTGTATCGGCTCATTTGATCGCTCCTATTCTACTGCGACACTGCGTGTCGGATGTTCAAGGGGCCTTAGCTTACCCGCACGGTGGTTTCGGCTGTCGTGCCTTCCAGCGGCGGGATGTGACCGCTATACCAAGGATGCAGCTGATGATGACAAGGACCACCGACGCCACTACGAAGACGAAGAAGTCTTCAAAGTAAGTGCCAAAGTTCTGTACGCGAATGCGTTTTTCCATCGTGCGGTAAAAGGTCCAGGCGGAGAGCATGGCGGCAGCGGGTGAGAGGAACGCACTGATCACCCGGGCGGTGGAAGCGTTGGCGATACTCCCGATGGCGTAAGCGCTGGTGTAGGCGGCCAATATCCCAAGGACGAGGAAAGCTACCAAGGCAAAGCCCTCATAGAAGGATTTCTTCGTCTGCCCTAGCCAAAGGCCTGTCTTGGACATGACGGAGAAATGGAGATCATCCTCGGGGAGTTCAGCAAACGCGCCGCGCAGAAGCTGTCGCCCGTCAGCCTGCTGCACCCTGGTCAGCGGGAGGCTGTGGCCGATAAGGGTGTTGGACGGGCAATCGATCTCGATGGTGAGGTCGCGGAAGGATTGAAATGCAGAGGCAGGCAGCAGCAGGTAGGAGTAGGTGTGGAGGTAGTTGGCATAACGGCGGGGATCACCCCATGATGTTTGGCTGTACCGTATCGTCAGATGGCTGGTGGTTTGAGGTTGGAGATTCAGATTGAAGAGGGCCATGCTGAGACGGTCGGATTGGTCCTTGATATCCATTGGCCTCCCACCGCCGGGATCGATGACTCGCGCCGGGCGTAACTCAAAAGGCCGTAGGAAGCCAGGCGCGGAGTCGGTCATCTCCACCACTAGCTCATCCTCGCCCAACTGAACGATCGGCTTGTCTCCATCCAGGAAGAAGCACATCTTGACAGTCTGATGCTGGTCACTCTGATTGGTGAGGGTGTACTGGACGAAGACCTCGGCCTGGGACAGATTATCGCTCAGGGTAAAGCGAAGCAGCTCGCTGTCGGCACTGATAGGTATCGGCCGATCAGCAAGCAACAGCCCCATCTGACAGGAGCCCCACGATACTGGACTACCGCTAGCTAAGACCCAAGTACCACCCAGAACCGCAAGCAGAAGCATAATGATGAGCATCAGTCGGGGAGCAGAACGAACGGTAATCCCTCCCTTTTCGTGGTTGACGCTCATTTCCACGAACGGAGTTGTTGTTCCTCCACCAAAGAGTCATGCTGCATCTTTCGCCAGGTAGACATCAAAGGATACACCAATACACAAGACCACGTCGAGTGCTCTCGACGTGGCCTTCACCTGTCTCACGGGCTTCAAGGAGATCCGTCCGTGAGTATCGAAACAGTGTCCCTTGAGATCAACCCACGCCATCGAATTCGCCCTCGTCGCCGGTGAGGCTAGCGGTAAGCGGCACCGCTTGACTACCGCTGGGGCGAACCGGCACCTTATGAGAGCTGCGAGGATCGAACAGATGCTGAAGCGATATTGCGGGGGCGTTCAACACTTTGTATATCGGGAGGGTGTCTGATGCTAAGGTTTCACATGACAACGCAGGAAATGCTGCGCATCGTGCAGTCGCAGCTTGCGATAGACCTAAACTGCACGCCCGACGATCTGAACGGAGAAAAGGATAGCTTCATATTCACAGAAGCACAGGCCAATCCCGGCCGCAGGCCGTTTCCCCGCAGTGAGCAGCATTTTGAGATGCTGTCCATGGGCAGATCCATCGTCATATCCGCAACGTCGGATATACTTGGCACTGTAAAACCTTTACTTGACGGTCAAGACCGCGACGAAGCGTTTTCAATGCCTTTTGTGTACGGCCACAGCCTGTATTACCTGCCTGACTTGGCGCAGATCAAGCCGCTTGTTCCGCCTGGCGGGTTCGATTATGAGATGGTGGAGCAGGATGATATCCCGGCGTTGTACCAATACGAGGGATTTCGCAACGCCGTCCAATACGACATAAATCATCCCCGTCCCGACGTTTTGGTGACGCTGGCGAGAAAGAACGGTCATATCGTCGGCATGGCGGGAGCGAGTAAGGACTGTGCGAGGATGTGGCAGATCGGAATGGATGTACTGCCTGCATACCGCCACTACGGGCTGGCGGCCTATCTTGTTAACCGGCTGACACTTGAAGTGCTGGAACGGGGGTACATACCTTATTACGGTACCGCTTCCTCAAACATCGCTTCGCAGCGCGTCGCGCACCGTGCCGGCTATTATCCAGCCTGGGTGTGTGCGTATAAGGGCAAGTTTGCTGGGCTAGAGCTATCGCCGACGAGTTAAGGAGTGAAGAAGATGCTTGATCGGCACAAGATTATCAATCAACTGCGGGAAGTGCTAGCGCCGCTGCCTTTCATCTACGCCTTTTGGCTTGAGGGCGCGGATGCCGTCGGTACGGTCGACGAGTACAGTGATATCGACCTTTGGGTTGATATTGAAGACGAATATGAAGAACAAGCCTATGAAGCGGTGGAGAACGCATTATCTGCGCTGGCTGCGCTTGACTATAAACATGTCATGCAGCATGGCCACCCCCAGATCCGTCAGCGCATCTATCATCTCGACGGAACGAGCGAATACTTAATGATCGACTTCTGCTGGCAGCTGCACAGCCGTCCGCGCGAGGAGTACACTTATTACGTAAACGATCCGATCGAAGCGGCGAAGGTCATTTTTGATAAAGACAATATCATCCGCTACAAGTCACAGGGGCGCGCGGATCTCTCCCAGCAGACCAAGTCCCACCTTGAAGAAGCGAAATACCGCCGGACTCAGTATCGGCGCGCAGAAAAATATGTCTATCGCGGACAGTACCTCGAAGCGTATGCCTATTATAATCGTTACGTGTTGGAACCGTTGATTGACCTGCTCAGGCTGATCTACACTCCGGCATACGCCGACTATTATCTGATCCATATCTCACAGCACATTCCCGAGGTCGAAAGAGAGAGGCTTGAATACTTCGCGCAAATCAGCTCGCTTGATGATATCGCCGTAAAGATTCCGCAAGCGGGTCAATGGTTTGATGAGCTGGTAGATTCCATACCGCTTACTTATGCCTCTCTGACGAAGGAATAGTTCGATGCTGAAGCGCAATGACGAGGGTGTTCAGCATTTTGTCTATCGGGAGGGTCTCTGATGCTCACGACGTTTCCTTACATTATCATCCCTGCGCTAGCGAACGATCTAAAAGCAGACGTAATGGCTCTGCTACAGGCCAACAACAAGCCCAAGACCTTTACTCATGCCAAAGCCGTTGCGGAGATGAATATCAGCATCGCCGAGCGCTATGGAGTAGATAGGGAACTATGCGAACTATGCGGCTACTTACACGATATTAGCGCGGTAGTCTCTCCTGACGATATGTTGCGATACTCCAGGGAGAATGATTGGACCATAGACGAAGCCGAGCGGCAGTATCCGTTCTTGCTGCATCAGCGCATAGCCAGAGTGATTGCTGAACAAGACTTTGGCATTACCGACGAACGAGTGCTTTCTGCCATTGAGTGCCACAGCACATTGAAGGCAAACCCGTCTGCGTATGATATGGCGCTGTTCGTTGCCGATAAGCTGGCATGGGATCAGGTAGGACGGCCACCGTTTTTTGCGATGGTGAATGATGCCCTTGATCAGTCGTTGGCAGCGGCTTCGCTCGCGTATATGGATTATATCGTTGCGAATAGGATGATTCTCTACCCGCACAAGTGGTTTGAAGAGGGCGTAAGGTCTTTGCGCACAACGCTGAAAACTCACGTGACCGGCACCAAGGAGTGAAGAGTACGCTTGATAGGGGCATGATTACCTATGATGGATAAGCGGACGAAGCTCTTTCGTCACAAGGACCCCTACGACCTGCAGGGCACGGAGCAGCTCTTTGTGGAGGCTATGGCTCAGAACGCCCAATACCAATATGCCAACTGTGCCGACTACCGACGCATCTGCCAGATGCAGGGGGTCGATCTGAACAGCATCCGCACCATGGATGACGTCGCGAAGCTGCCTGTGCTGCCCACCCTATATTTCAAGCACCATGAGCTGCTGGCCATGCCTAAGGAGAGGCTGCTGATCCGAGCCACCTCCTCGGGCACCAGCGGCAAGATGAGCAAGATCGGTTTTGACACCCGCAGTTTGCTGCATGGCTTGTCCATGGTCTTGCGGGTCGCACGCCACTACCATCTGTTGTCCACCGTTCCCTGCCATTACATCATTCTCGGTTATCAGCCCACCAAGCATAATCAGACCGCCTTTTCCAAGACCGGCTACGGCTTTACATACCTAGCTCCCGCCTTGTCGCGCACCTATGCGCTGGTGTGGAGGGACGGCAGGTACGAGCTGGACCTGGACGGGCTGGTGAAGCAACTGCGCCGCTGTGCGCGCAGTCCTTTCCCTACTCGTACCATCGGGTTCCCTGCGTACACCCATATGCTCCTCTCCCAACTGAAGGAAGCGGGGATCTCCATGACACTGCCCCGCGGCTCGATGATTACCATGGGCGGTGGGTGGAAGCAGTTTTACGCCCAGAGGGTAGAGAAGGAGGTCCTGTATCAACTGGCGTGGGATCTGCTAGGTATCCCCGAACAGCACTGTGTGGAGTTTTTCGGCGCTGTGGAGCACCCCATTCTCTACACCACTTGCGCCAATCACCACTTCCATATCCCGGTCTACAGCCGGGTTATCATCCGTGATCCTGACACCCTGGCGCCTGTGCCCTACGGCACGGTGGGACTGATAAATCTTCTCTCGCCCATGACCATGAGCGCGCCCATCCTCAGTGTGATGACCGATGATCTTGGTGTCATCCGTGAAGACTGCGGCTGCGGCATTGCCTCCCCTTATCTAGAGATCATCGGCCGTGTGGGTGTCCAAGACATTACCACCTGCGCCGCTGGCGCCGAGCAGTTGTTGACGGAGGTGTGACCGATGATCTTAGCCCAAGGCAGGCTGTATGAGGATTCCGCTCTGTCGACGCTACTGGACACCCTGGAGGCGGATTGTACCCGCACCATTGCCAGTCAGTCCGTCACACAGGACCAGGTGATCACCGCCTGCGATATCCTTGGAAAGCGGATCGCGGCGGGGGGTTACGACCGTATTCTCAAGCAGCTCATGGCGGACTCGCAGATCAGCGAGGCGCACCTGTCGGCCGCACTGCAGCTGTTCTCCCGTGAGAGCTTGCAGTACAAGTGCCGCATCGAGTTGGGCGACACCTCGGAACCACTTCGCCATGACGGACAGCGTGAGATTCGGCGCTACCGCTACCCCTTAGGGGTGCTGTTCCACATCGCCGCCGGCAACGTGGACGGTCTGCCTGCTTATAGTGTTATTGAGGGGCTGCTGGCGGGGAATATCAACATCTTAAAGCTACCCTCTGCCGACAGCGGCATCTCCGTTCTGCTCCTGTCGGAGCTGTGCAAGATCGAGCCCGCCCTGGCCGACTTCATCTACGTTTTCGACGTGCCCTCTACAGATCTGGGTAGTCTGCAGAGATTCGCTGCCGTGGCCGATGCGGTGGTGGTCTGGGGCGGTGACGAGGCCGTCTCCGCCGCTCGCCGCCTCGCATCCTGCAACACCAAGGTCATCTCGTGGGGACACAAACTAAGCTTCGCCTATGCCACTCTGGACGCCACCGACCACGACTTGACTGCCCTCGCCCACCATATCTGCCAGACCAGGCAGCTGTTGTGCAGTTCCTGTCAGGGGATCTATCTGGACACCGCTGATCGCAGTCTCCTAGAAGGCTTCGGCAAGCGGTTTCACGAGATTCTGCGGTCGGTCAGCGCTGCGTATCCGCCGGTTCCGCTTGGCATGCGTGCCAAGGCGACCCTCTCCCTTTACAATGAGGAACTAGAGGGGCATATCACAGGCAACACCGTCTACCGTGGCGGCGGGGTCAGCGTGTTGGTGACGGAAGATAGCACCCTCGCCCTCTCTTGTCTGTTTCGCAACTGCTGGGTGAAGCCACTGCCAAGGGAGCAGATCGTGCCCACCCTCAAAGTCCAGAAGGGCTATCTGCAGACCTGCGGTCTGCTCTGCGCTGACCACGACCGCCTTTCGCTCAGCGATCGCCTTGCGCGGGCAGGGGTAGTTCGTATCACCGAGGCTGGTGAGATGAGCCGCACGATTGCGGGTGAAGCCCACGACGGTGACTACCCCCTGCGGCTTTACAGCAGAATCGTCGAGATTGGGTAACAGGAGCCTAGAACCCAGTTCCATGACTAGCGAAGAAGCCTCGCCTCATCGTGCAGTGCGGGCGATAAGCGGCTCGAATATTCCACGGCACCAGCTGCTGAGCTTTTCGTCAAACCACTCCTTCTTCGACCAGAGCTCAATATGAATTACGATGGCCAGTAGCACCTGCAGCGCGAAGAGCTTATCGATCGCACCGCAGTCGATCTTGTTGCCGGTCGCTGCTTCATAACCGTCAACTATGGCTCGCCTACACTCTGCAGCGTTAATGCTGCCGTAGAGCCCACCGATATCCAGCAACGGATGACTGTAACCCAAGAGTGAGAAGTCGATGGGTGCGAGCCCTTCGTCCGTTAGCAGCATATTCGACAGCGAGAGGTCGGAGTGCACGAGAATGAACTCCGGCTCCGTCCTATGCAGATAGTCGCCGACAATGGTTAGCGCTGTCGTCATCGGATCACAATATTGTGCCGCTATCCGGCTACTGTCACGCCATCCGGCGAGCAGCTCTATCATGCGTTCGCATAGCGCATGGTCGTAGCGGATCAGGCGGTGGTCACTGTAACCCCGAGCAGCAATGTGCAGTCGGCCGGTCATCACGCCGATCTCATGGCTACGCTCGGGCGTGAGGTCACTTTTGTCGAGCGTCCGTCCCTCTAGCCATGTCAGTACCGTGACCGGCGTGCCGTCCTGCAGGACAGTGACGAGCTCGCCGATCTCGTTTCTGACTGGTGCCTGAACATGCAACCCGCGGTCTTTGAGGTGTTCCAGGAACCGCAGTTCTCCCCGACATATCTCAGCCCGGTTGATGCCGTCATACAGTGGAGCGGTCGAAAAGCCTCCGACATGCTTATGTATGCGTAGCAAATACCCGCCGCCGACACGATAGGTCATATTCTCGTTGTGGCGTATCAGCTCGGCGCTGGGATCGGAAAAATCATAATGCCTTAGTGCTTCCTCAATCATGATGTGCTCACCCTATCCTTTCACTCCGTCTACTCAGCTCGCAGCAAAGCAATGCCCATAGCCAGGCCGGCTGTGCTCTCCCATTGTGATACGCAAATCTCGTGCCACGAGAGGGCAGGCTGGATGTGTGTCTCAACGGATAGGACCAGACTTGGCCGAGTAGAACGAGTCTCAGCCTCCTAGACTGACTATCATGTTTCTGGCGGCACTTATGGTCGGTCGTAGGTTTGAGTTGGACTTAATCGGTTCGAGAGAGACAGGAGTGGATGTCAAACCGGTCCTGGGCCAGCAGGATTTGCTGCCCGACACATATTCAGTGCTGGAGCATACGGAACGCTTAGACTATCTGGGGGCAGTGGGCCCGAACCACAGCCAAACCCATGGGTAAATGCGGCAGGCCATTGGTATCATGGCCCGCCGCATTTTGAGTATGGAGGAAAGTCTGGGTTACAAGGTTAAGTATGGTATGATACGGGGAACCGTACCATAAGTGACAGCGAATCTCCCACTGTCTGGCGCACACGGCCCTTCAGCGGTGTTGCATGGCCGACCACAGCGTCAGGGAGAACCTACCAACAACGATCAGTCACCATGAGGAGGCACAAACGCATGGACAGCATCAGCAGCAACCAGAAGGGGTTGTCACCAGAGCAACAGGAAGAACTTCTCAGCACATTGAAAGCACGCTTTGAGAAGAACATGAGTCGCCATAAGGACCTCAAATGGGCTCAAGTACAAGCAAGGCTGGAAGCCAATGCTGGAAAGCTGTGGTCACTCAATGAGATGGAGCGAACCGGTGGAGAACCAGATGTTGTTGGCCATGATGAGAAGACCGACGAATACGTCTTCTGTGACTGCTCGGCGCAGAGCCCTAAAGGCCGCAGAAGTGTCTGCTACGACCGTGAGGGCCAGGAGTCGAGGAAGGAGCATAAACCAGACAATAGTGCCGTCGATATGGCGGCAGCCATGGGCATTGAGCTCCTAACGGAAGAGCAGTATCGGGAGCTGCAGAAACTTGGAGATCTCGATACCACGACATCGAGCTGGGTGAAGACACCTGCTACCATTAGAGAACTCGGAGGCGCCCTCTTTGCCGATCGCCGCTACAACACTGTCTTCGTGTATCACAACAGTGCGCCCTCCTACTATGCCGTCAGGGGGTTCCGCGGTTTGCTCAAGGTCTAAGCTCTGCCTAGACCGAAAGAACCTAAGGCCCAGAGAAAAAGAAGCCCGACGGTTTTCTGCCGCCTAGGCTTCGTTCGGGCCAATTTCGATGGCGAATCACACACAGCGAAGTGGCTTCCCATATCTCACTAGAACATGCCACAACAGCTTAAGCTCCTGGAGAACCTCTTGGTAGGATCCTCTGTCACTCCAAGCATCTGGATCACGCTTCAGATCCATGGCAGCAGAGCCAATCATGCTCGCATTGACGAGGCCGTTGTGTGCAATGCGTTTGGCCAATGAGGGCATCAATGCACCTCTGAAATCCAGCGGGACTTGGTCAACCGAGAGTACAAAGCCCGTGTGCCAGTAGAGAGCAATTGAGTACTTTGAGCATATCTGTTCGAGAGTTCTCCCAGTGCCAGTACCCCTAAATGACGGGTCCGCAACCAGTACCTGTACATCCTCTGCCAGAGTCACGTCACCATGGACTTGAGCTTCGATGTAGTGGTTGAGATTGTGACCTGACTCCCTATCAGATGGGTCCTGGAACGGCCTATCCAGGTTGACAAGCATATGGTCAATCAGCTTTGGAACCGTAAGATCCCTTTGGCCGATCGCGAAGTCGCTCAAGAAGGCATCTCTCATCAGTGCGGCCAAAATGAGGTCAAGCTCTTCATAGGTACCCTTTTCCTTTGGGTCTTGATGAGAATCCAAGTACGTATACGTGCAACGCTGTGAAACGTCCGGCGCAAGTAGGAGGTAGCAGGATCCGAAACGTGGCGCTGGTCCATCGGGATGCAACATCACGTCCAGCGCCCCATACTTGGGGCGCTGACTGTTGGTCGAGCCATCGATCTGATAGGCTCCGCCAAACAGCCTTTCTTCCCAAACGTCGCGTTGACCGCCTGGGTAGGCCGACACACTGCCGCTCGACAGTAACGTCTCGAACTGGCTCTTATAGATTCCCTGCTCAAGCAACGCTTCAGCGACGCTTTTCATCGTCGGATCGGGCCTGTCCGGATGAAAATGCAACGCGACTCTGGCGTGCTTTTTCAGTTTGGCGATGGCGGCTTCATATCTTTCCCGTCCAATATTGGACATCTGCAGGATCTCTTCAATGGTCTGTTCGGCCTTGCTCTTGTTGCATCTGGCGTACTTCGTAATATGCTCTAAGGCCATCCGTTGGGACTGTGACAACATGGCGGGCATACATATCACCTCGCTCTTTGTACCATCATCATACATCGGTGTGAAGAGAGATCACAAGAGTGAAGGAGTTGACCATGGAAAAAGGTCAGGCCATCAGTGTGCAGCGAACGATCCGCTGGTCACCTGATGCCTGACCAAAGACTTAACTATTCAGCATCGCCAAGAACTCCTCACCGGTGATCGTCTCATGCTCGAGCAGATGTTTGGCCAGCTCGTGCAGCTTGGCTGCGTTCTCTTTGAGAATCGCGGTGGCTCGGGCATGAGCGTTCTTGATGATCTCCAGCACTTCCTCATCGATCTTGGCCGCCGTCTCAGGAGAGCAGGTAAGTGAGGCATCGCCGCCAAGGTACTGGTTGGTGATGGTCTCGAGTGCCATCATGCCGAAGTTCTCGCTCATCCCTAGGCGGGTAACCATGGCGCGGGCCAGCCTGGTGGCCTGCTCGATATCATTGGATGCGCCTGATGTGAACGTGCCGAAGATGATCTCTTCCGCCGCACGCCCTGCCGTATAGGTGCAGATCCTGTTCAATGCTTCTTCTTTGCTCATCAGAACGCTCTCGTCTTCGGCGACTTGCATGGTGTAGCCGAGTGCCCCCGATGTTCTAGGGATAATGGTGATCTTGTGAACCGGCGCACTGTCAGTCTGCTTGGCAGCCACCAGCGCGTGACCGATCTCGTGATAGGCGATGATCTCCTTCTCCTTGGGTGAGATCACGGCTCCCTTGCGTTGGTAACCGGCGATGACCACCTCGACGCTCTCTTCGAGGTCGACCTGAGCCACTTTGCTCCGCCCGCAGCGCACCGCACGTAGGGCGGCCTCATTGACGATATTGGCTAACTCGGCACCAGACGCCCCGGGTGTTGCCCGAGCAATGACGTTGAAGTTGACATCGTCGTCCAGCTTCACCTTGCGACCATGTACGCTCAAGATCGCTTCGCGGCCGGCGAGATCAGGCAGCTCCACCGGAATACGCCGGTCAAAGCGACCAGGACGCAGCAGTGCCTTGTCCAGCGACTCGGGACGGTTCGTGGCCGCCAGGATTACGACACCCTTCTGCCCATCAAACCCATCCATCTCCGTGAGGAGTTGGTTTAGGGTCTGGTCGCGCTCATCGTTAGAGCCAAAGCCGCCATTGTCCCGTTTCTTACCGATGGTGTCGATCTCATCGATGAACACGATACACGGAGCTTTCTCACTGGCTTGTTTGAAGAGGTCGCGCACCTTGGCGGCACCCATGCCGACAAACATCTCGATGAACTCCGATCCGGAGATTGAGAAGAAGGGCACGTTGGCCTCGCCAGCCACTGCCTGAGCCAGCAGGGTCTTGCCGGTGCCCGGAGGGCCCACCAGCAGTGCACCCTTCGGCAAGGATGCGCCGATCTGAGTGTACTTGCCGGGATTGTGCAGGAAATCGACAATCTCGGTGAGCGCTTCTTTGGCCTCGTCCTGTCCCGCCACATCAGCAAAGGTCTTGCCGGTCTTCGATTCGACATAGATCTTGGCATTGGATCTACCGAAGGCCATGGCAGGGTTGCCACCCATTCGTTTCTGCATCTGGCTGGAGAGCAGTTGCCCTATGCCGAAGAAGATCAGGATCGGGAGCAGCCAGTTGGTTAGGATGGTCAAGAAGGGCGAGTTCTCCTTAGGAACCACTTTGGAGAACTTCACACCTGCTTTGTGTAGCCGGCTGGTAAGTTCAGGGTCTTCCATACGACCAGTTAGGTACGTGCTTTCTTTGCCGTTGGCATCCTTGGCCACATAGATGACCTGCTGATCGTTCATCTCAACCTCGGTCACCAGTCCGTTCTCGATCTGGGTCAGGAAGGTACCATAATCCACCTGGGTGATGTTTCGTCTGACCAGTTCGGGCATGATGACCGTGTTGAAGAGCATGATGACCAGCAGCGTCACCCCATAGTAGAAGATCAGTGGCTTCCGCGGCGTTCTATTCTTAAGTGGCATGTTGTCTCACTTCCTTTCAGGGACCTCACCGAGCTCGGTGATCAGCTGCCTTAGTCTCTTCATGCCCGCGATGATGGTCTCGTAGTCTTCATCGGTGGCCGCCTCAAGGATAGGGCCGTACATCCGCATAAATGCATCGTCGATGCAACTAATGGCATCTTGTCCACGGTCGGTAAGCGCCAACGTGACGTAGCGTTCGTCTGCCGGGTTGCGAACCCGCTTGACAAAACCGG
>CAYOCI010000026.1:37692-44108 GCA_964402415.1 uncultured Clostridia bacterium | reverse complement strand
ACTTCCCAATGCAGAAGTTGCTGAAGATCTCATCCAGCAGATCGCTGCCCACCGTCTCGCCCGTGATCTCCCCCAGGAGCTCCCACGCGGCCCTCATATCGATGGCCAGGCAGTCCACAGGCATCCCGGATTCCAGTGTGGCGAGCGCCTCCTGCACATGCCTTAGCGCCCGAGCCACCGCCTCTTGGTGCCTCGCCTTGCTGATAACAGTCTGATCGCTGCTGATAGCCTGTCCACCCATCACCAACTCGAAGATCGCCTCTTCCAGCGCCTCTACCCCCGCGTGCTCGCGTGCGGAGAGAACCACCAGCGGTACCGCGCCAGACCAAGCCGTCACCTGTTCAAGATCCACCTGCAGTGGCTGGTCACTCTTATTCACCACCACCACCGTCGTCCGGCCTGCGACCAGCTCAGCGATCTCTCGATCCTCAGAACGCAGCGGCTCAGAGCCATCCAAAACCCAGAGGATTAGCTCCGCCCCGGCCATGCTTTGCCGCGTCCGCTGGACACCGATCGCCTCCACCTCGTCCGCAGTCGCCCGCAGCCCGGCGGTATCGAGCAGCTTCAGCGGGATCCCCCGAATGTTGATCACCTCTTCGAGGATATCCCGGGTCGTCCCCGGGATCGCGGTCACGATGGCACGCTCCTCACGGAGAAGCGCATTGAGCAGCGACGACTTGCCCACATTGGGCCGACCGATGATCACGGTCTTCAAACCTTGCCGATAGAGTTTCCCCTGCTCAGCCTGGTTACGCAGTTCCTTTAGTCGGTGCTCAATCTGCCGCAGCTTCCCATCAGCCTCAACTGCGGGGAACTCACCTACCTCCTCAGGGAAATCGATACTCGCCTCTACCTGTGCCAAGATACCCAGCAGATCATGGCGCAGCCCCTGAACGCGTGCCGACAGCTTGCCACCCAGTTGCTTTAGAGCCAGGTCCGCCCCTATATCAGTATGGGCGCGGACAAGATCAATGACCGCCTCGGCCTGGGCGAGATCTAGACGCCCATTAAGGAAAGCGCGCTTGGTGAACTCCCCAGGCTCAGCAATCCGAGCCCCCTCAGCCAAGACCAACGCCAACACACGCCGCAGAGGGATGATACCGCCATGGCAGTTGATCTCCACCACATCCTCGCGGGTGTAGGTATGCGGAGCACGCATCAGCCCGATCAGAACCTCATCGACCAACTGCCCGGTTGTAGGGTCGACCACATGGCCATAGGCCAAGCGACGGTTCTCTGTCTTCTGTAGGGGTAGGCCGTTCTTCAGCCGGACGATTCGGTCTACAGTGGTGATCGCATCATCACCGCTCACACGGATGATCCCGATTCCCCCCTCACCTAAGGGGGTAGCGATGGCAGCTATGGTATCAAACTTCATCTACATTCCCTTCCTTACCGACCCCAACCATCGTTTCCTCATATAACTGCTCAGAGCGCCACAAACAACCAAACACATTCGCCTTTCAGACGGTTCTCGCGCGGCGTGCTCTCTACTGCGGGCTGTGGGTCGCTACGTATCAGTTGAATCCTTCCCCCGAAGCTGCTGATTCCAACAGAATATAAGAGAAAACCCAGTAATCACATTACTGGGTTTCATAAGCTTACTTCCGAGCGATGACTACCTTGCGGTAAGGCTCTTCGCCCTCACTATAAGTGATGACTTTGGGGGAGTCTTGCAGGGTCAGATGGATGATCCGGCGCTCCTGTGCCGACATTGGTTCGAGCACCACCGACTCTCCTCGCATCTCGACTTGTTGAGCGAGACGGCGAGCTAACCTAGCCAGCGTCTCTTCGCGACGACGACGATAGTCGCCGATATTCAGGACCACGCGCACATGGTCTTCCTCACCCTTGTTCGCCACCAAGCTGGTCAGATACTGCAGCGCATCCAGTGTAACGCCTCGCTTGCCGATGAGGAGCCCCAGTTCATTGCCTCCGTCAAGGTTGAGGGTTAGGACGCCGTCACTGAACCGCGTCCGGATCTCACTCCTGATCTCCATCTCCTGGAGAAGCTCATGAAGAAACGTCTGAGCTCTCCGAGCAATGACCTGCTTGTCACCCATACCGGCATCTGTGGCTTGCCCCTCACGGGCTCTGGCCTGCTCGCGCACCTGCGGAGCTTTACGGACCGGAGCTTCAGGAGACTCGGCCGCCACAGGCGTCCGAACCGCTGGAACCTCAGCGACCGGCTCTGGCTCTACTTCCTTGATCAACACTTTGGCAGGGCGAGCTCCAAGTCCTAGGAACCCCTTGCTGCCCACGTCGATAATCGAGATCTCAACCTGATCACGGCTAAGTTTAAGCTCTTGGAGAGCTGACCAAATGGCTTCATCAACAGTCTTGGCGGTCTTCTCAAGGCTTCTCATTCTTGACAGCTGCCCCTTTCTTGACCTCGGCGACAGTCTCTTCTTGGAGTTCAGGTATCTTGATCAAACGGTTCGCAAGGTATTGCTGAATAATGGCCAAGACGTTGCTGGTTGCCCAGTAGAGTGCCAGGCCAGCAGGTGCACTCCAGGTGATCCACACCATCATCAAGGGGAACATGTAGAGCATGCTCTTCTGCGAGGGCTCACTGGCAGCGCCGCCGATCTGCAGTTGGAAATACGTCGAAAGACCAGAGAGAACCGGCAAGATACGCAGCTGGTCCACCTGTCCAATATTGGCGATCCAGATAAATCTGCTGGCAGGACCTGCTGGAAACTGGATCTCGCGCATGACCGCCAGGATGGCAAAGAAGACAGGTAGGGTAACAAGGCTCGGGATACACCCTGCAGCGGGGTTGACCTTGTATTTCTTCCACAAAGCCAAGGTCTCATCGGTAACCTTCTGTTTATCATCCTTGTACTTCGCCTGTATCTCCTTTAGCTTCGGCGCCATGATCATGTTGATCTTCGAATAACGCATCTGGGGATGCTTCAGCGGGTAAGTGATAATCTGAATCAGGACGGTAAAGAGAATAATGGCTACACCATAGTTGCCCGTCAGCCCAAACGACCAATCCATCAACCACTTGGCCCCATTGATCAGCATCGCGTAGAGTTGTTGGAACATCCTGTCCCTCCTCGATTCGGAATACCTTTATCTAGCTAGCAGGCTAATTCCTGCGGGATTTCGGAACCTGCCTCATCCGGTTATCCCACTAGGGACTAGCGGCGAGGGACTTATCTCATACTAGCATTATTAGCCACTGAATGCAAAAAATCCTAGCACCTTCGTAAATAAATCAGGGGACAGGATCATAACCACCAGGATGAAAAGGATGACAGCGCATCAGTCGCTTCCATGCCATCCACCCGCCCCTGACCGCCCCATACTTTTCAATCGCCTCCATGGCATATTGCGAGCACGTAGGGATGAAGCGGCAGGTGGGCCCTCCCTTCAGCGGTGAGAGAAAGCGACGATAGAACAGCAGTAGCCTGAGCATGAACCACTTCATGGCGTACGCTGCTCCTTCCGCGAACGCAGCCAGCTCTGGGCCCTGCCAACCACGTTCAGAAAGGCAGCCTGCAGTTGGTGATAATCGGCCTCAGCTGCTTTGGCTCGACCTAGGATAACCAGGTCGACCCCTTCCGTAGGTAGTTTCGCCTGCAAACGGGTGATCTCGCGCAGTTGGCGGCGTACCCGATTGCGGATCACGGCATTCCCCACCTTCTTACCCACTGAGAAACCTAGCCGAGCAGGCTGCCCCGCGCGCGGCAGGACGTACAACACTAATAAAGGATGAGCGAAATAACGCCCTCCTTCGTAGACGCGTTGAAACTCACGATTTTGTTTGAGTCGCTGCATGGTAATCATCCTGTCCGGCATAACAGCCCCCAGTCATCAGACATCAGCCATCAGGAGGGGCTGACCCATGAACTCTTCATTCTTCCCATACCGCCTCATCGGCGCCACAGGGATGAAAACCAGAAGCTACTCGGACGGCATATACAATGATGCCTGATGCCTGAAGGCTTCGGGCTACACACTATTATAATGCCGAACCTGTCCATTTATCCCAAGCATCGCCCATCAACCCAAAAATGGGTGGAAAAAAAGACCACATAGCGTGGCCTTTATGCGGACAACCGTTGGCGGACTTTCGGTTACGCTCCTGAGCCTTAGGCTGACAGTTTCTTACGCCCTCTGAGGCGGCGGCGCTTCAAAACCAGTCGACCCTTGAGGGTGGACATGCGCTTACGAAAGCCGTGATCCTTCTTATACTTACGGACATTTGGTTGATAAGTCCTCTTCATTAGCTGGCACCCCCTTTGTCCTTGTTATCTATGACAAGGATGACCTTTGTCTCCACTTCAGACAAGACAGATAGATTATACCGGAGAAACCACGTAGTGTCAAACAGGAAAACCCTTATCTGGCATGATAGTCAAACAGCCCACGCTGCCGCTCAAGACAGGACCTATCCATCCGCGCTCATCGCTGGCCTGTCTCAATCCGTGTGTCGAATTATGCACAGTCTGCTGCCCATCCACTGTCAGTCACCACAGGAATCCACAGTTTCTGTTGATAACTATCAACGACTTTGCTATGATTAACATGGTTAATGGTCTCTGAAAGGCGCGTCAGGCCAGCATTTTGGCGATTTATGTCGAAAGTAATCCACAATTGTGGATTACTTTGTGTATAAGTTGTTAGTTTACTTAAAAATCCCCCAGCGAAGCAGATTCGCACAGAAATATAGTGTTTCTGGGAGCTTCAGGCGTCTGCTGGTAGCCGAGAGTGCGTTGAAATTATCCACAGCTTTATGCACAAAACCTGTGTTCTCTGTGCATAACTCCGGCACGACATGTCGTGGGCTGTCGTTTACTGTAGCCAGAACAAGGGCTAGACTTCTCTGATCCATGGTCGATTTTATCCACATTTATTGTGGACAACATGTGGATGACGGGTTTGATACCACTCATCTCCATAGCAAAGGGGAGCGTTAACGGTGAAGGATCGTTTACCGGCTATCTGGCAGGCGGCATTAGAGAATCTGGCCACAAGATTACATAAGGCTTCTTTTGAGACATGGCTGGAGAAGACCAGACCGGTAACCATGTATGAGAACACGCTCATCGTCACAGCCGTCGACGAGTTTACCCGCAGCTGGGTTGAGCGCAACTACTCTGAACAGATTCGTGCTGCCCTACGCGAGGTCAGCGGTCTTGATCTCCAGTTGAAGTTTGTGATCCCCCAGGCCGTCGATGAAGCCGAGATCGTCCCACCACCCCCTCAACCAGAAGAGAGACAGGTCGAGGAGAACGGCTTTTCTAGCTATTTGAACCCCAAGTACACGTTTGACACGTTTGTGATTGGTTCCGGCAACCGCTTTGCCCACGCAGCGTCACTGGCGGTGGCCGAGGCTCCGGCCAGGGCCTACAACCCCCTGTTTATATATGGGGGCGTTGGTTTGGGCAAGACCCATCTCATGCATGCCATCGGGCACTTCGTGATGCAGCAGAATCCAGGAGCCAAGATCGTCTACATTACCTTTGAGAAGTTCCTCAACGAGTTTATTCAGTCGATCCAGAAAACAAAGACCAATGAGTTCCGCAATCGTTACCGCAACGTCGACATTCTCTTGGTCGACGATATTCAGTTCATTACCGGCGCCGAGAAGACACAGGAGGAGTTCTTCCATACCTTCAACCATCTGCATAGTTCGAGCAAGCAGATCATCATCTCCAGCGATCGCCCACCCAAGGAGATCGCAACCCTGGAAGATCGACTCCGTTCACGCTTCGAGTGGGGTCTGATCACCGATATCCAACCGCCGGACTATGAAACACGGATCGCCATCTTGCGTAAAAAGGCTTTGACCGAGAAGCTGAGCGTACCGGATGACGTCATCTTCTATATTGCCAACAAGATCAACTCCAACATTCGTGAGCTCGAGGGCGCCTTGATCAGGGTGGTAGCCTACTCCAACTTGACTAATAAGAAGATCAGCGTTGAGTTGGCCGGCGAGATCCTCAAGGATCTCTTCCCAGATGCCAAGACCAAGATTATCACCATTGATCATATTCAGCAGATTGTCGCCCGCTATTTTGACCTCAAAGTTGACGATCTAAAGGCGAAAAAACGGACTCAGCAAGTGGCATTCCCACGTCAGATCGCCATGTACCTGGCCCGTGAGTTAACCGATAGTTCGCTGCCCAAGATCGGCGATAGCTTTGGAGGACGTGACCATACGACCGTTCTTCACGCCAACGACAAGATTACAAAAGCCGTCGCCAGCAACCCGTCCACCGAAGACATGATTAAGGAACTAACTAAACAGATCAAGGGCTAAAATGCCCGCGGCCCACAGCCTGCAGCCCGCAGTGAGGGGATTAAGAGACCGATGCGCAATAATTGCCGTAATAAGGAGAGGATAAACTATGCAGGTATGCTTCAATAAAGACGATCTTCAGTATGGTGTCTCCATCACCCAA
>CAYOCI010000026.1:13245-37592 GCA_964402415.1 uncultured Clostridia bacterium | reverse complement strand
TATGCAGGTATGCTTCAATAAAGACGATCTTCAGTATGGTGTCTCCATCACCCAACGGATCGTCCCTTCCAAGGCACCCTTGCCCATCCTCTCAGGGCTGCTGATCCGGACCATTGATGACGGTCACGTTGAGATCGTTGCCAACGATATGGAGCTATCCATACGCTGCTTAGTTGATGCACAAGTAATCGAGCCCGGATCGATCGTGCTTCCCGCACGTTTTCTTGGCGAGATCGTGCGTCGACTTCCCGATGGATCTATCCACTTGGGTGTTAAGGGACCGGCGTTCATTGCCAACATCAAGGGCGAGCGGCTGGAGATGGAGCTCAACGGAATGGATCCGATGGACTTCCCATCCGCGCCGCAGCTGGATCAGATCCACCCTTGGACCGTCGAACAAGGCAAGTTTAAGCGTGCCGTACAGCAGGTGGACTTCGCCATCTCCGCGGACGAGTCTCGCCCAGCCATGACAGGTGCGCTTCTTCGTATGGCACCCGATGATTGTTCGATCGTGGCCATGGATGGTTTCCGCTTCGCCGAACGCAAGATGGACGTCCAGGCGCCGGAGAACAGAGAATGCATCATCCCAGGCAAGACGCTCAAAGACCTAGTCAAATTGCTCAGCGATGATGATGCCCCGCTTAATGTCCTCATCGGCAACAATCATATCACCTTCCACTTTGAGCGGGTGACACTCAGCTCGCGGCTGATCGAGGCGCAGTTTCCTTTCAAGCGGGCTGCTGACCTCATCCGTGTCGAACCCACCACCATAATCCGCTCCTCAGTCAAGCGCTTATCAGAGGGAACTGACCGCGCTCTGTTGGTCACCAGGGATAGCGCCACCAGCTCCAGCATCGTCCGCCTCCAGTTTACCGACGGCACTCTGACGATCAGTTCGAATTCACCTGATGTTGGACGTCTCAACGAGGAGATATCTGTATCCCAAGAGGGTGAAGAACTCCTCATCGGCTTTAATGGCCGTTATCTCAACGATATCCTCAAAGCCGTGGGTAGTGAGGAGATCGAGTGCCGCTTCAGTGGACCACTCAAGGCGGCGGTCTTTGTACCGGTGGGGGATAGCAGCTTCATCAGCATTCTCTCGCCGATTCGGATCTAGCCTTGCCTTTCGTCACCCCAAGAGGGGCAAGGGGCGTGGGACTCTAAACTTCAATGACAGGGACTGATAGCATGGATAAGACCATCGCCTTCACTGGTGAATATATTACCCTCGGCCAACTGTTGAAGATGGAGCAGTTGGTCGAATCAGGTGGACAGGTTAAACTCTACCTGGCTGAAACAGTCATCACGGTCAATGGTGAACCCGAAAACCGCCGTGGGCGCAAGCTCCACCATGGCGATCAGGTTGAGATAAAGGGATATGGACGCTTACGATTGGAGTGAGAGGAATTGCACCTTAGAAACCTCTCCTTACGATCATTCCGCAACTATTCTGCTCTCGAGGTAAGCTTGGATCCGCAGCTTAATATCTTTGTGGGCAACAATGCCCAAGGAAAAACCAATCTCCTCGAGGCTTGTTACCTCCTGGCGACGACTCGCTCCCATCGCACACACCGCGACGAGGAGATGATCCGCTGGGGAGACGAGTTCTATCATATCAAAGCGGATGTGAAGAAGCGTCTGGGCAATATGCACCTGGAACTCCACTACGGAGTATCCATGGGTAGAATAACCAAGGTCAATGGTATAGCCCAACAGCGAAGCTCCGATTTTGTCGGCCACCTTAACGTCGTGCTATTCGCCCCAGAGCACCTAGAGCTCGTGAAGGGGGAACCTTCGCTCCGACGTCGTTTTCTCGATATGGCCATCGGCCAGATTAACCGACCTTACCTACATCATTTATCACAGTATAACAAATTGCTGCAGCAGAAGAATAACCTGCTCAAAGGCATCGATCCCGTCAATCTTGATCTCCTCACGATCTATAATCAGCAACTGGCCGACCTTGGCAGCCGGATTACCATCAAGCGTGATCAGGTGGTCAAACGTCTGATTCCCCTGACCCGCGCTGCCCACGAAAAAATCAGCGGCCACGAGCAGTTGGAGCTCAGCTACCATGCCAGTGCTGGCAGCCCCAGCACCTTGGACTCTCTACGCCAGGAGTTTGAGCAGACCTTGATCACAAAACAGCCGGATGAGATTCGGCGTAGACAGTCCTTAGTCGGTCCACACCGCGACGATCTGCGTTTTTCTATCAATGGAATCGATCTTCGCCACTACGGGTCTCAGGGACAACAACGTTCCGCGGTGCTGAGCCTCAAGATGGGCGAGACCACTTTGATGTCTCAGGAGACTGGTGAGAACCCTGTGCTAATTTTGGACGATGTATTGTCGGAGCTTGATCCTCTTCGTCAAGAACAGCTGCTCAGCATGGTTAACGGCCTGACACAAACAATGATCAGTAGCACTGATCACCCTCCACTCTTAGCTGGTAGACAGATCAAGAGCTTTCAAGTTCGGTCAGGTAGCGTCAAGGAGATGAATTAGGCCCATTTTTGCCCCTCTTAGGGTTGCTTGGGGCTAACAATTAGGAGGGGACAGAGTTGTTCTTACACCTGGGCAGCAATGTCAGTATCTCCTCACGAGAGATTATCGCTATTTTCGACCTAACCACTACCAATTCGTCAGACACTCGCTCTTTTCTGCAGACAGCCCAAGATGAAGGGTTCTTGATTGAACCGATTGAGGGAGAGCCAAAATCGTTTGTGCTGACTGCCAAACAGATCTACCTATCGCCGATTGCATCACTGACACTGCGCAAACGCCTGTCGTCGCTGGATACGCTTGATGAGGATGACCTGAATCTGGGACAGCGCGGATAGGCAGACAGAATTGTCAAGGCGAGGATCTTTGCTGATCCTCGCCATCCGTTTGCCCGGTGCCATCGCTAGTCCGGGCCATCATGTTGATAAAAAGGGGGATTTAATGTGGGCAAAATGGGGACAGTTTATTTCCCCGAGGCTTTTTTGCGTCTTGTGGATAACTCGACCCGATCTGCTCACATTCTGCCCACAATCAGACTCGACAGGAATCAACAGAAACCTCGTCTTATCCACAGATTCACAGCCACTACTACTACTAGCACTGATTCTTTTATCTTACGCACTTCACTAAGTATATATACCTAGGCCGGAAAACTTTCGTCCACGACTGTATACGCATTCATTCTATTGTGTATGCAGTCCTGTGAGTATACAATTGTAGGTTCGTCTTGATTTGTCTAACTTGGTTGTCTATGGTATAATTTATTTTATGGATCGGTGAGTTTGCGTCTTCACAGGGCGACTTGTGGGCAGTGGACTCATTTCATTGCCGAGAATTTGGAGGGAGACAGATGCCTGAAGTGCCCGATTTTGGCGTATATGATGCCAGTAAAATACAAGTCCTCGAAGGGCTAGAAGCGGTACGCAAGCGCCCGGGCATGTATATTGGATCCACCAGCGCCCGGGGGTTGCATCAGCTTGTCTGGGAGATTGCTGACAATGCTGTTGACGAGGCGTTGATCGGCGCCTGTGACCATATCATTGTTACTATTCATAAAGACAACTCGTTGACTGTGGACGACAATGGCCGTGGCATGCCTGTGGACCCGCATCCGACCCAAGGCATACCTGGTGTTGAAGTCATCTTCACCATCCTACATGCCGGAGGTAAGTTCGGTGGCGGGGGATACAAGGTATCTGGTGGTCTACATGGCGTTGGTGCCACCGTCGTCAACGCTCTGTCCGAGTGGCTGGAAGTTCGCATCAGGAAAAACGGCAAGCTGTACTACCAGCGCTACGAACGCGGGCGCACGACGACTGAGCTCAAAGTGATCGGCCCCAGCGATGGCTCTGGAAGCAACGTTTCGTTCCGGCCCGACGAGCAGATCTTCGAAGATATCAACTGGGATGGAGAGACCATCGGCAATCGTCTTCGTGAGTTGGCCTTCTTGAACAAGGGCTTGCGCATCGACCTGATCGATGAGCGCAAGGACGAGGAGCAGACCTTCCAATATGATGGCGGGATTGCCTCCTTTGTCGAGCATCTAAACACCAACAAAGATCCGTTGCACAAGACACCGATCTATATCGAGAAAGAACGCGATCAGGTCCAGGTTGAGATCGCGTTGCAGTATACCGACGGTTACACAGAGACCGTTCTTTCCTATGCCAATAATATCCACACCCATGAGGGTGGGACACACGAAGCCGGTTTCAAGATTGCCCTGACCAGGATTATCAATGATTACGCCCGCAAGGCCAACCTGATTAAGGAGAACGAGGCCAACCTTACCGGCGAGGACATTCGCGAGGGACTGACTGCGGTCATCTCGGTCAAACTGCTTGAGCCGCAGTTTGAAGGTCAGACCAAGACCAAACTCGGCAACAGTGAGGTCCGTGGCATCACCGATGGAATCATCGGTGATGGGGTTGGGACCTTCTTAGAGGAGAACCCGACCGTGGCCAAACGCATCATCGAGAAGTCGGTGATGGCGTCCAGGGCCCGCGAAGCCGCCCGTAAAGCGCGTGAACTGACGCGGCGCAAGAGTGCTCTCGAGATCTCGGCACTACCTGGAAAGCTAGCTGACTGCTCGACCAGGGACCCTGCTTTAGCAGAGCTTTACCTCGTCGAGGGTGACTCTGCAGGTGGCTCTGCCAAGCAGGGCCGTGATCGTCGCTTTCAAGCGATTCTGCCCATCGGCGGCAAGATTCTCAACGTCGAGAAGGCCAGGCTGGACAGGATTCTGGGTCACGACGAGATTCGAACGATCATTACGGGCTTAGGGACAGGGTTCGGCGAGGACTTTGCTCTGGAGAAAGCACGTTACCACAAAGTGGTTATCATGACTGATGCCGACGTGGATGGCAGCCATATCCGAGCACTGCTCTTGACCTTCTTCTACCGCTATATGCAACCTCTGATAACATCTGGATATATCTATTTTGCCCAACCCCCCCTGTACCTGATCAGGAAGGGTAAGGGGCACCACTATGCCTACGACGACGCCGAACGTGATAAGATCCTCGAGAAGATTGGTCGTACTGGGATCAATATTCAGCGTTACAAAGGCTTAGGTGAGATGAACCCCGAGCAGCTCTGGGAAACGACCATGAACCCAGAGAATCGAACCTTCTCCAGGGTGACTCTGGACGATGCAGCTGCGGCGGATGCCATTTTCACCACCCTGATGGGTGACAAGGTAGAACCGCGCCGTGAGTTCATCCTTAAGCATGCTAAGGAAGTCCGCAATCTGGATGTCTAGTCGGACACGGCTGCGGTCGTAGATGTGATAATCCGGGGGAGGAAGACTGATGTACAAAGACCAAGCCCTGGAACTAATGCAGCGCTATTATGAGGGCGACCAGTGGAGTATCAACCATGCTCAGAAGGTCCTGGGCTATGCTGAGCAGATCCTGCGGGACGAGCAGATCACCGATCGCTACGTCCAGGAAGTCGTCACCCTAGCCGCCATCTTCCATGACGTTGGCATTCCCGTGGCCAAGCAGAAATACGGCACGGCTGCCGGACCTTATCAAGAACAAGAAGGGGAACCGGTCGCGCGAGATCTCTTGACCGAGCTGGGCATCCGTCTGGATATCCTGGAGAGGGTCTGTTATATCGTCGGGCATCACCACAGCCTTGATAAGGTTGATGGGCTTGATTTCCAGGTCATCTGGGAGTCGGATGCGCTGGTCAATATTCCTTCGCGTCCCAATCGACCCGCCCCCGAACAGATAGGGGAGATCATTGAGCGCAATTTCGTTACCATCACAGGGCGAAAGTTGATCTCAGAGATCCTCCTGTAAGACAGCAGCTGCCGCGTATCTCCTCGGTTTTCTAGGACAACGAATGACTGCGACTGCGGGCTGTGGGCTGCCAGCCGCGGGCTGTTGATCGAAAGGTGGTGCCTGGAGTGGAAAACTACACTCACGGCAAAATAGTTCCCGTTGATATTGCCAGCGAGATGCGAACCTCGTATCTCGCCTATTCCATGAGCGTTATCGTCAGCCGAGCGCTGCCGGATGTTCGTGATGGGCTGAAGCCGGTTCACCGTCGCATTCTCTACGCGATGAATGAGATGGACAATACTCCCGACCGTCCGTACAAGAAGTCGGCACGTCCTGTGGCTGATGTCATGGGTAAATACCATCCCCATGGCGATTCTGCCATCTATGACACCATGGTTCGACTGGCCCAGGACTTTTCCATCCGCTATCCTTTGGTCGATGGTCATGGCAACTTCGGTTCTGTCGATGGTGACCCGCCGGCGGCCATGCGTTATACCGAGGCCCGTCTCTCCAAAATCGCCATGGAGATCCTGCGTGATATCGATAAAGAGACTGTGGACTTCGTCCCCAACTACGATAACTCACTCCAAGAGCCGCAGGTGCTTCCTTCCCGTTTTCCCAATCTGCTGGCCAATGGATCTTCGGGTATCGCGGTCGGTATGGCAACCAATATCCCTCCGCATAACTTGGTCGAACTGATCGATGGCTCTGTGGCCCTGCTCGATAACCCTGATCTGAATGTTGCCGACCTGATGCAGATCATCAAGGGGCCTGATTTCCCCACCGCCGGTTTGATCATTGGTCGTGAAGGGATTCGGAACGCCTATCTTACCGGTCGTGGCTCGATCAAAACACGGGCCCGAGCGCGGATCGAGAGGATGGCCAACGGCAAGAATCGAATATTGGTCAGCGAACTGCCCTATCAGGTCAACAAGGCGCGTCTGATCGAGAACATCGCCAATCTTGTTCGCGACAAGAAGATCGATGGGATTACCGATCTGCGTGATGAGAGTGACCGTGACGGCATGCGTATCGTCATCGAGCTGCGCCGCGATGTAAACCCCAATATTCTGCTGAACCAGCTCTATGCCCATACTCAGATGCAGACGACCTTCGGTGTGATCATGCTCGCCTTGGTCAATGGCGAGCCCAAAGTGCTGAACCTGAAAGAGATGCTCTATTATTACGTGGAGCATCAGAAGGACGTCGTCACCCGGCGCACGCGCTATGAGTTGAGGAAAGCTGAAGAACGCGCGCACATCTTGGAAGGCTTACGCATCGCGCTGGCTAATATCGATCTCGTGATCAAGATCATCCGTCAGTCGCGTAATGATGAGGAAGCCAAGAATAACCTCATGTCAGCTTTGGGTTTATCTGAGAAGCAGGCTCAAGCTATCCTTGACATGCGCCTGCGCCGTTTAACCAGCCTGGAACAGGAGAAGCTGGAGGCAGAGTATGAAGCCTTGCAGCGCGAGATCGCTCGCTTGAGTGCAATTTTGGCCAGTGAAGAGCTACTGCGCAAGGTCATCCGCGATGAGCTGGAAGATATCAAACAGCGCTACGGCGATGAGAGACGCACCGAGATCGTTCGTGACGAAGGTGAGATGTCGGCCGAAGACTTAATCGCTGAGGAAGATGCCGTCATCACTCTGACTCACCATGGCTATATCAAGCGTCTACCTGCCTCGACCTATAAGGCTCAGCGCCGAGGCGGCAAGGGGATCACGGCCATGGGAACGAAGGAAGAGGACTTTGTTGAGAACCTCTTCATCACCACTACCCATCACAACCTGCTCTTCTTTACCAGCAAGGGTAAGGTCTACAAGCTCAAGGTCCATGAGATCACCGAAGCGAGCCGCACAGCCAAGGGCACTGCCATCGTCAATCTCTTGGCCGTTGACAATGATGAGAAGATCACAGCCGTCATCCCGGTCAAGAGCTTTGAGAACAGCGACCTATTCCTGCTGATGGTCACTCGTAACGGCGTGGCTAAGAAGACCTCACTGAATGAGTTCGATAATATCCGCAAGGGTGGGCTGATCGCCCTCGGCCTCAATGATGACGATGATCTGATCGGTGTAAGGCTGACCAGCGGCGATGAAGAGATTGTGCTAGGCACCCGCGATGGCAAGGCCATTCGCTTTGCCCAGACTGATATCCGACCCATGGGCCGGACCGCCCACGGGGTAAGAGGGATCACCCTTGAAGGCGACGACCAAGTGGTGGCTATGGATGTTGCCAACGATGATGCTGATCTACTGGTGGTGACAGCCAATGGATTTGGCAAGCGGACTCCCATGAGCGAGTATCGCAGCCAAGGTCGCGGTGGCAAGGGTATCCTGGTCATGAAGCGCAGCACACGCAATGGTCCGTTGGTGGCCATGAAAGTGGTACGCGAAGGCGACGATGTGATGATGATCACCATGAATGGGATCATTATCAGAACAGAGATCGCCGGGATCTCTCGTCTGGGTCGTGACACTCAAGGAGTCACGCTGATGCGCCTTGATGACGACGATCAAGTGGTAGCGGTCGCCAAGGTAGTTAGCGCCAAGGAAGAGGAGTAGAGGGGTGCCAGCGTCACCGCGCTCCGTGCTTCGCCCTGTTGATTGTGTAGGGGCGGGTCTCAGACCCGCCCGCGGGTCGATCTCAGATCGACCCCTACAAGACGTCTCGCCTATCGCAATCGGATTGCTGTCGGTGAGAGGAAGCGCACAAACTCGCCCTTTGGGCTCGGACAGTGTGCGCTTCTCATCCTCAACGCCTGCGCTCCTTTAAATGATCTCGCAAGGTCGCGCTACGCGAGCTGGCACATCCTGAGGGTGCGGTTGGAGTCAAGCACTCCGGAGACCCCCATGGGGGTCTGGTCGTGGCCATACAGAAAACACCAAAGGTCCCTCCTGATCACTAGCAGGAGGGACCTTTCACTTTGGCACTATCACACTCGAGCGCTGATGATATGCAGCCAGTTGCCCATTAGGAACATCATCCGTCCAAGGAAAAGGGAGAAGCGGGCCATGACCGTGTTGCCAAAGGCGGCACCGAAGGCGATCATCATGGTGTAACGACCGATCTGACCGCCGATTCCATAGGCACCCTTCTGCTCCTTGGTAAAGAAGAAGAACATCAGGGTGCTGACCACACCAACGACCAACAGAATGTTGTTGAGCATGGTCATGGGGTCTGAATGCACCAGCGGCTTAAAGGTGGCCACGATCTGCTCAACAAAGAAGGACTTGAACTCCTTGGTCAGTACGATGCCGGAGCCGATACCGATCCAGTAGGCTACGGGGATACGGCTGAGCCAGGAGACTGACTTGCTCATAAAACGAGTGTAGATAAGACAGCCAAGGATGACGGGGATGATGTAGATGACCTTGCCATCTTTGATGATATCCTTGGTCACGGTGGGCTTGAGATACTGGTCAAATGTCACTACAAACATATGCCCTGCCGAAACTCCTACATAAAGGAACTCGGCGATGCGGTAGAAGGGGTTTTCTTTGTAGAGAAAGCTGAATAGAGCCAGAGTCAGAAAGGCGCTTAACCAGATGCCGAATATCTCCACCGATCTCACCTCCTCACGATGACTTCTTCTTGCTGGCGAAGTAGCCGATATTGCCAACGATGATCAAGCCGACCACCATTAGATGGGCCAGGGACTGAGCATCCATGCCGGCAACGGCGCTGCCAGGCTTGCCGGTGAGGATCTCCAACTCAGCGGCACCACGCATACCCATGGCTAGACCCTTGAGCTGCCCTGCTTGAAGATAGGGCATGTATTCCGGGGTGCTGACTGCCACGCAGGCGCCGGTGATCGGAACCTTGTGGGGGGTGCCGACGATAGCGATATACTCACGAATCCCAGGGGTCCCAGTAGCAGCGGCAAAGATCAGCTTGGCATCTTTGACCGTCTTGAAGTCCTTCATCAGAGGAATCTGGTCAATGGCCGTGCCGTTGATATCGATACCGGCGGTTGCCTCATTGACATTGCGCGTCAGTTTCTCGAAGAAAATGGTTCCACCAGGCTTGTAACCAAGGTTCACATAGTCTTTGCCGTACTCCTTGTTGAACTCTGTGGCTAGGTCCGCAAAGAGCATTTTGGCCATGGCACCGCCCTGGTCCCAAGCGGCTGCTGCGACGACACGAATGTTCTTCTGGAAGGCTAAACGCACGGCGCTGTAGGTCGCAGGGTAGATCTCGGTCATGGAACCAGCATCGAAGTCAAAGGCAACATACATGATATCGCCAGCCTTAAGGGCATTGATCGCATCAAAGGCCTGCTGTGCTGGTTCATTGATGGAGATGGATAGCCCCATGGGACTGACCAAGGCGAAGGCGACGACCACCAGGACCAGCAGATAGATCCAGCGGCGATCAAGATTGTTGAGCTTCTCCCACATGCTTGCCACCCTCCTTTCCTTATTCGCCACCGCTTAAGTGACCACGCTCAATCCCTAGGAGGATGCGCAGGGCAGTGGCAGACGCGCCCAGCGTGGCCCCGATGGTGATGCCGCGCATACCAGCGGTATTGGGTATCTGCATGAGCCATTTACCGACAACAGGGAAACCCTTCCAGATCATCTCGCCGGCAGGGACATTACCCATCATGATGATAACGGCGGAGATCATCAAGAGCCCAGCCTCAATCGAACGAACCTTGAAGACACGATAGGCTGCGGACGAGATATAGAATGCCAGCATGGCATACATGGTGGCACCGAGCGGGACCATGGTGTTGTTGAAGACCCACATGTAGTTCTTGCCGGTGTTGCTCTCACTCAGACCTAGCAGTATTACACCATACATGGCAACTAGGATAAGGATACTATACTGCCAATTGGTGCGTTTCTGCGAGACAGACCGGCTGTGAACCAAGGTTAGGTTGATAATACCGAGCCCTACTGCGAAAGCAGTGGAGATCTGATACCACTTGTCGGCCTGATCTTTGATCAGGTTGAAGGTGGGATTGGCGAAGAAGACCGAGATGACATAGATCAGACCAGCGATGAATGAAATCGCGATGGGCAGGCTTCGTTTCACAGCGTGCACCTCCTTCCTGTACGTATCACTGGAGCATCATCTTGGACAGGGTCTGATTGCCGAACGTGGCTAGCAGTGCTCCTGCCAAGATCAGAATGGCGGCAAACATCTTTCCCCAGTCCAGACCGATCAGATTACCGACCAGGATAGGATCCTTGGAAAGGTAGGCGCTGGCGGCATAGATCTCTTCACCGATTAGGGAGTAGTCACAGGCTGAGACAAAGAAGGGAATCTGATGGGTATTGGCGGTGCCTGCCACCTGGATGGCCCCCATCTGTTGACCGATCTCGGCAAAGAGCAGCGACTCAGCCCAGAAGGCGCCGAGCAACACCGATGCTGCCACCTGTTCGCGCTTCATGATCCCCTGGACCCCTGAGGCGTAGCCCCACTGTTGGTCAGAGAGAAACTGAACATTGGTGGGATCATACTTATCAGGTTTGCCTACCGTGAGATGGGCCTCGCGAACAACCTCTTCGGTGATAGGCTGGACGGTGGCATTGCGGTTGCCGACGATCAGGCGTGTGTCATAGCGGGCACAGGTCTTTGCCACATAACCTAGGACTGCGAAGGACGCCAGGGTTTGGGCATTCTGTAGGTCACCAATACCGGGGGAGTAGAAGACGGGTCTCCCCATCTCCGTAGCGCGGCCGATGGCCTCATCCATGGCATCAAGCCCAGCGACGCGGCGAATCTTGGGTAGCTTTAGGCCTTTACGCGCCCGCACGATTAGGGATACGATGGTTAGGGCGAAAGCGAGCTGAAGGAAGAAGGAAGCCATTTGTCCTTTGGCGATACCCACGGTTTCACCTCCAAATGATGATCAGGTCGTAAAGATAGATGACAGAGTGCATTCTCTTGCTGAGCAACCAAACTCTTACTCATGCAGAAGGACCGATCACCTCCCCCAATGATGGACAGGAATGGATCTATTCCAGCATACTAGGCAGACTTGTAAAACATATCTAATATCTTCATAAATAGGACTTGTTAATGGTTTATAGACCAGTGCCGCAACCAAGGCGCTAGGGATGTCGGCCCCGCGCGGTGCATAAGGAAAACGCCCTGCACCGTAAATCGGTGCAGAGCGTCCTAAGTTCTTGGGGCGGTTACATCTTGATGATATGGAGCCAGTCGCCCAGTAGGAATTGGCAACGACCGAGCAGCAGTGAGATACGGGCCATAACTGTGTTGCCGAAGGAGGCGCCAAAGGCGATCATCATCATCCAGCGACCAAAGGTGGCGCTGTGTTTCAGCACGCCCTTATGCTCACGGGTGAAGAAGAAGTAAATCAGGGTGCTCAAGACGGCAGCCACGAAGACGATATTATTGAACGATGTGAGCAGATCAAACCCGCCAGCCTTGTTGAAAGCCACCAGCGGCTTGAAGCTCTGCATGATCTGCTGCATCCAGGGAACGATGGTGCGGACGGAGAGAGCGAGACCGGCGTTGTAACCCATCCAGAAGGAGATCGGGATGCGGTTGAGCCAGGCGATGTTCTTAAAAGCGCCACAGTAGATCATCAGACCGATAGCGATCGGGATCAGTTCCCACCATTGTCCATTCTTGATCATGTTGGTCTCGACGCCGGGTTTGATGGTGTTGTGATAGGTCGCTACGATCGTGTGGGCAGCAGTGAGGCCGACGAACAGATGCTCAGCGATACGGTAGATGGGGTTCTCTTTATAGAGAATACTGAAAATAGCCAGGGTCATCAGAGCGGCAACCCAGTTGCGGAGTCCCAGGGTTAGGATCGGGGCTAGTTGTGCTGGCATAAAGTGTCACCTCCTGTTATTTGGCGTCTCCGGCCTTTTTCGCGGCCAGGTAACCGATATTGCCCACGACGAGGAAGAGGATAACGACCAGGTGGCCGAGAGACTGGGCGTCCATACCGACGGTAGCATCACCCGGTTTGCCGACCAACTTCTCGAGCTCAGCACCACCGCCTAAGCCCCCAACCATGCCCTTGAGCAGGCCGGCGCGGAACTGGTTGGTACGAGTGGGGATCTCAACGGCTGTGCAGGAAGTGATTATGGTCTTCACTTCGCCAGTCGCATACCACTGGGCGATGTAGTCGCTGGTACCGGGATCACCGCTGTTGAAGCTGACCACCGCGTCAAAGTTGCTGGCCTTAGTGACGCCTTTCATGATCGGATAATCGCCAAGCGGCTTCTTCAGCATGTCGATCCCGCCGATGGCCTTGAGCAGGTCAGTACGGGCGCTCTCCAAAACAGCCGAGACGGAGGGACGGTAGCCGAAGTTGATATAGTCTTCACCATACTTGTAACCGAGCTCAGGAGCCACGGGATCGAGCCACTGCCCGGCGAGCGTCGGGCCATCAGCCCAAGTACCAAAGACGTATACTTTGTGTTTCTTCTGCACACAGAGCCTGAAGAAGGCAAGCATAGCCGGCTTGGCTTCAGCTTGGGAAGAGGAGCTGGTATCAACGGAGAACAGAACTCTTGAGCCGTCAGGCAGGGCCATTAGGGCATCGTAAGCAGCTTTGGTCGGCTCGCTGATCGAGATCGGCATCCCGATCGGGTTAAGCAGTGGGATGGCGATGGCCAGGAACATCAGGATATAGATGATCCGGCGGTCTACATTCTGGATCTTGTTATACCACATGAACTTGTGCCCCCTTCCTCTTCTTATTCGCCGCTCATATAACCACGCTCGATACCGAGCAGGTTACGGGTGGCTTGTGCCAGACCGCCCAGGGTGATACCCAGGGTCAGACCGCGGATGACGCTGGTGTTGGCTTGGTCCATGATCCAGTTCTTTAACCAGGGGATACCGAAATAACCCGCCTCGCCAAACCCATTGAAGATGATCTTGCCGATCGGCACCGAACCGAGCATGACCAGCACGGCGGAGATCAGCAGTACAGTCGCGTCAATGTTGCGCACGCGGAAGGCACGATAGGCAGCTGATGCGATGTAGAAGCAGAGCACGGCGAACATGGTGGCGTTGAGAGGCACGTTAAAGCCATTATAGAACCACAGATAGACCGGATCATTCTGGCCTGCCTTACTGAAGATACCGAGGAGTAGCAGACACAAGAAGCCGCCAATGAGGATGGCGCTATTGATCCAGCCTTCACGTTTCCGTTTCACGCGGTTGCCATGGACGCGCATTAAGTTGAACGCACCAAGGGCGATTGCCCAGGCGGTGGAGACTGAGACCGAGCGGACCAGATAGCTCTGAATCCACTTGTTGAACTCGGGAGCAACGGTAATCGTGTTGATGATCGTGATGATACCGACGACGAATGTAATCGTCAGGGGCAGAGTTCTTCTCATTGATTCGACACCTCCCTCTTATTGATTAGTACAACTGGAGTAGATCGGTCAAGAAAGTGATCTTAAACGTGGCCAGCAGTGTGCCCAGCGTGATCAGCACCACCACGATCTGTTTGCCCCAGTCCTGAGCGATCAGGGTGGCGGTGCGGATCTTGTCTTGGGAGAGGTAGCAGCTGGCAGCGAAGATCTCTTCGCCGATCAGGGTGTAGTCGCAAGCGACGATGAAGAATGGGGTCTGGGAGGTGGAGTCGGTACCAGCGACCTGGATGGCGCCGGCCTGGAAGCCTGCCTCGGCGAAGATGAGGGACTCGGCGTAGAATAGACCGACCATGATGTTGGCGGCAACGCCTTCGCGGTTCATGATACCGACCACACCGGCAGCATAGCCGAACTGGTCTGACGTCAGATAACGAATATCATCCGGCTTATAGGCATCCGGCTTGCCCTGTTCCATGTAGGACTGTTTGACGATTGCCTCGGTCACAGGGTGAACGTTTGGATCCCGATTACAAACGATCAGACGGGCATCATACTTCGCAACCATCTTAGATACATGGCCCAAGACGCCGAAGGCGGCGAAGGTGCCGGTCACAAAGCCACCGATACCTGGGGAGAAGAGGACTGGGCGACCCATCTCTGTGGCACGACCGATCGCTTCGTCAATGGCATCGAGACCAGCGATGCGGCGGATCTTGGGGATCTTAAGTCCTTTTTGGGCCCGGTTAGTAATGTACACAAGTGCGCCAATGTAGAGCGCCAGGACAATCAGGGACGTGAGACCGAGGTTGTTGCTGGTGAAGAGGTATTTCTTCAACCAGGATGCCTTGAGGGCTGCCGACAGAGCTTTCAAGTTTCCACACCTCCTATAAGATTGGACTACCAGAGAATATGTCGGTAATATCTGAAATATTACCCAAAACTACAATATCACTCACCAACAGAACGTGTCAACAACTAGAATCAGAAAAGTAGAAATATGTAGTACATTTAGAATATATATAAGAGTGTGTGTAAGATAAGCTACTATTCTTGCATCTCTTGACATTTTGAAAGCCTCGCCGCTGGGTTTGCGGTTCCATGGTATCCATATGGTCGTTTGCTGGGCTCATGTCTACAAACAGAAGAACCCCCTGCACCGATTGGTGCAGGGGGTTGTCCCTACGAAGAACTAGAGCTTGATGATATGGAGCCAGTCGCCAAGCATGAACTGCAGACGGCCCAGAAGCAGGGAGATACGAGCCATAACGGTGTTGCCGAAGGATGCGCCGAAGGCGATCATCATCATGTAACGCCCGAAGGTGGCGCTGTGCTTCAGCACGCCCTTGTGCTCGCGGGTGAAGAAGAAGTAGATCAACGTGCTCATGACCGCAGCGACAAAGACGATATTGTTGAACGAGGCGAGGAAGTCAAATGCACCTGCCTTGTTGAAGACCACCAGGGGCTTGAACGACTGGATGATCTGCTGCATCCAAGGAACGATGGTACGAACGGAGATCGCAAGACCGGCGTTGTAGCCCATCCAGAGAGCGATCGGGATACGGTTGAGCCATGCAACGCTCTTGAAGGCGCCACAGTAGATCAAAAGACCGATGACGATCGGGATCAGTTCCCACCATTGACCTTTAGCCATCATGTTGGTGGTTACGCCCGGCTTGACGGTGTTCTGATAGGTTACCACGATACCGTGGGCAGCACTGAGGCCGACGAACATATGCTCAGCGATACGGTAGATCGGGTTCTCTTTATAGAGAATACTGAAGATACCTAAGGTCATCAGAGCGGCAAGCCAGTTGCTAAAAGTCGGGGTCAGGATCGGGGCTAAAGCTGCTGGCATTCTACGTCACCTCCTGTTATTTCGCATCTCCGGCCTTCTTAGCGGCCAGGTAACCGACGTTACCGACGACGAGGAAAAGGATTACGACCAGATGGCCGAGGGACTGAGCGTCCATACCGGTGGTAGCGGAACCAGGTTTGCCGATGAGCTTTTCAAACTCAGCAGCGCCACCGAGACCACCGATCATACCCTTGAGCTGGCCGGCGCGATACTGGTTGGTACGGGTCGGGATCTCAACGGCAGTTACGGCGCCGATGATGATCTTGACCTCGCCAGTCGCATACCACTGTTGAATATAGTCGGTAATACCAGGGTCACCACTGTTGAAGTTGACGACGGCGTCAAAGTTGCTGGCCTTGGTCACGCCCTGCATGATGGGGAACGTGGTGAGAGAGGCCTTGTTTACATCTTGACCGCCGAGGGCCTTGATAAGGTCGGTACGGGCGTTTTCCAGGATAGCGGTCGGAGCAGCGCGGTAGCCAAAGTTGATGTAGTTTTCGCCATATTTGTAGCCCGATTCAGCGATTGGATCAGCCAACCACTGGGCGGCGAGGGTCGGACCATCAGCCCAGGTGCCATAGATATAGATCTTGTGGCCCTTGGATGCCAAGAGGCGGAAGATCGCCTGGGCGGCTGGCTTGGTCTCAGCCTGGGAGGATGCGCTGGTATCGAAAGAGAGCAGGACCTTGGAGTCTTTGGGCAGGTTGGCAAGGGTGTTATAGGCATCCTGGGTTGATTGCTGAACGGTGATGGGCATCCCGATCGGGTTGATCAGAGGAATGGCGATGGCCAATAACATCACAACATAGATGATTCTGCGGTCGACCTCTTGAACTCGTTTATACCACGGCATTCTCGTAACCCCCTTCCTAATTATTCGCCACTCATGTAACCGCGCTCGATACCAAGCAGGTTACGCATGGCTTGTGCCAAGGAGCCTAGGGTGATACCTAAGGTGAGACCACGAACCACGGATGTGTTGGCTTGGTCCATGATCCAGTTTTTCATCCAGGGGATGCCTAGGAGACCATTGGCGCCGAAACCGTCGAACATGATCTTGCCGATCGGTACAGAACCGAGCATGACGATCACAGCGGAAGTCAGCAGCACCGTGGCTTCAATGTTGCGTACGCGGAAGGCGCGATAGGCAGCGGAAGCGATGTAGAAGCAGAGGACTGCGAACATGGTGGAGTTGAGCGGAACGTTGAGGCTATTGTAGAAGAAGAGGTACAGAGGATCGTTCTGACCCTTCTTGAGGAAGACACCGAGCAGAAGCAGGATCGAGAAGGAAGCGATTAGGAAGACGCTATTAATCCAACCTTCACGCTTGCGACTAATGCGGTTGCCATGAACACGCATCAAGTTGAAGGCACCAAGGGCAGTTGCCCACGCAGTCGAGACTGTGACCGCACGGATGACATAGTCTTGTATGAACTTATTGAAGCCAGGAGCAATGATCGCTGAGTTGACAATCACCATTATACCGACGATGAAGGTAATGGCGAGGGGTAATGTTCTCCGCATGATGACACCTCCCTACATTTCGTTTAGAACAGCTGCAAAAGTTCGGTCAAGAAGGTGACCTTGAAGGTGGCGAGGATAGCGCCGAGACCGACGAGAATCACAGCCACTTGCTTGCCCCAGTCCTGAGCGATCAGGGTAGCGGTACGAATCTTGTCCTGCGAGAGATAACAGCTGGCAGCGTAGATCTCTTCACCGATCAGGGTGTAGTCGCAGGCGACGATGAAGAACGGGGTCTGCGAGGTGGAGTCGGTGCCGGCAACCTGGATGGCGCCAGCCTGGAAACCGGCCTCGGCGAAGATGAGGGACTCAGCGTAGAACAGACCGACCATGATGTTGGCGGCAACGCCTTCACGGTTCATGATACCTACGACACCAGCGGCGTAACCGAACTGGTCATCGGTCAGGAAGCGGACGTCGTCTGCCTTGAAGGCATCGGGCTTGCCCTGTTCCATGTAGGCCTGCTTCACGACTGCTTCGGTCACGGGGTGGACGTTCGGCATACGGTTGCAGACGATCAGGCGGGCATCATACTTGGCGATCAGCTTGGACACGTGCCCCAAAACGCCAAAGGCGGCGAACGTGGCGGTAACGAAACCACCGATACCAGGGGAGAAGAGGACTGGACGGCCCATCTCAGTGGCACGACCAATGGCCTCATCAATGGCGTCTAGACCGGCGATACGGCGAACCTTGGGGATCTTCAGACCCTTCTGCGCCCGGTTGGTCATATAATAAAGTGCGGCGATGTAAAGAATCAGGATGACCAGGGATGTGAGGCCGAGGTTGTTGCTGGTGAAGATGTATTTCTTCATCCAGGACGCTTTAAGAGCGGTCGAAAGCGCTTTAAGCAAGGTTTTGCACCTCCTTATGAATTGGGGTCACCCCATCTCACCTATGGGCAGTTGAATGCTTGTCCATAAAGGAAAGATGACAAGAGGATGGCAGCATGTTCTGAAGGTAAAAATGGTGATAAATATTGCGACGATCAAGGGCAAAGAGGGATCTGAGTGTATCGGTCGGAACCAGCACCTCCTATTCTCCTATGTCGTGTTTTATCATCCCTACCCCCTCTGCGCCTCCCTCCCCTTCTGTGGTGGATTCAGTTCTACTAACGATCTACAGAATCCTTCAAGAAATGCATAAAATAAAAACTTAGGACGTGTTGAAATTGTAAGATTATATGAATCCTCTGGTATGAATTTCTATTCAATAAAGGGAAATACTACTATTGTCTCACTTTACAAATAATATAGAATTAATAGTTATACAGCGCACGATTTCGACAGTTATGCTTAAGAGTGCATAATTTGTCTATAAACTCAGTAAATAGAGAACAATCTACACAATTTCTATCGTCTCCTGTCATCCCGCCGGGATGACAATGGCAGCTGCGGCGAGTGCAGTATCCGTGTATCACCCCAAACTCTTACAGGTCGAGGTCTGGAGTCGACTATCTCTGCCGCTGCCGGCAAACAGTAAAGGACCGCGTCGGCGGTCCTTTACTGTTTGCCTGTCTTCGTTATGAGGCCTAACTCGATTCTGATGTTCTGCCTGCTAGAACGTGGTACTGCCCGTAAAGGTAAAACCGTTGATCTTGACGGCCGGCAGGACAGAGACAAAGGTGCTCCACCAGTCGCGGGTCAGGCGCGTGTCACGCGCGATCGCTTCGACATTGGCGAAGGCTCGGATCATGCTTTCGGTGAAGCGAAGGTTCTTGAGTCGGCGGGTGATCTCGCCGTTCTCGATTAGAAAGGTCCCATCCCGTGTGGTGCCCGTGGCCACCACACGCATCGGTTCCGGGCAGTGGGTGTAGTGGAAGCGGGTGACCAGGATGCCGCGTTTGGTGTTTCTGATCATCGCATCGCGATCTGAGTCGCCACCCTCGAGGATCATGTGGGACGGCATCGGTCCCCAGTGGCCGCTGTGCCCGGTACTCGCTCTGCACTCGCGGTGTGCGGTGCCACGATCATAGACAACCCCACGAGCGACGCCGTTCTCGATGATCGGCACGCGTACCTTGGGCATGCCTTCGTTGTCAAAGGGTTGGCAGAGGCTGCGAGTATCAAAGGCGTCATCGAAGATACTGACCTGATCGGCAAAGACCTTCTGGCCGATGCTCTTGGCCATAAAACTGCGGCCTTCCTGGACAGCCAGCGCGCCAAAGGCGATCATACCCAGGAAACGAATGAGGTCTGCGACCGCATACGCCTCGAAGACGGTCTCATACTCCCCGGGATCAATGCTTGCGCTATCCTCTTTGAGAGTGGCCTTCCAGAGCGCTTCTTCGGCTAAGGCGCGGGGATTAATGATGCTCACATCCTGGTGGAGCTGATCGGCGTAGCCGGTGGCGTCACCATTGTTGACGATGGTACGCAAGAGGGCGCTGCCACCGGTATGATAGGCAAACAGGCCATGTGAATTGGCCACAGCTAGTTCGCTGAGAGTGTTTGAGTAAGTGCCAGAGGCGATCAAGTGACGGGCTGTGGCTACGCTGATAATCTCGCGGGTAGCCTCGGCCCGGTCCATGGGGGTCTGATCAAGTGTGGCCTGGGCTAGGGCATCAACCCGCTGCACTGGACGAGGATCGGCTAGATCGGCAAGGTTGGGGTTGGCCCTCTGGAACTGAGCATTGTGCAGGGCTGTATCAACGGCCTGGTACAGCGAACTCTCGTCAAGGCTATTGGTGGTAGCGGTGCCAACTCGTTTTTGGTCGATCACTTTGATGGTGATGGTGTGGTTATCTCGCAGTAGGTTTTGATGGATATGGTTGTTGGAAAAACGGGTCAGGCCGAGCGTCTCGCCGTTAATGGCGACTTGGGTCTGCTCAGCGCGAGAGTAGCCAAGGATTGTCTTGACCAGTTGTTCCGTGCGTTCGCGCCCGATCATTCGCCGACACCTACCTTTATCTTCTGGAAACGAGCTGGGCTGGCGCCATGGGCAACATGGACGACCTGCACCGGTTCACCCTTAGCACAGCTGGGCATACCCCAGAGTTGCCATTCATCCTGACCAGCGACGGCGTCGCAGGAGTTCCAGAAGACGGGAGTCATGGCGGTGTAAGCGGGGTTCTTCAGCATCCTTCCCAGCTGGCCGTTCTTGATCTCGTAAGCGAGCTCACAGCCGAAATGGAAGTTCAAACGCTTATCATCGAGGCTCCAGCTCTTGGGCGTCTCCATATAAACCCCATCTTTGGTGTCACGAATCATCTCTTCCAGGGTCCAGGAACCAGGTTCGAGGTTGATATTGGTCATGCGGATCAGCGGTAGGTTGCTCCAGCCGACCGCACGCATGGTACCATTGGAGCTGCCGCCATAGGCGAGCGCGGTCTCCCGTGAGGTAAGGTAGTTGGTAAAGATCCCTTGGGTGATGATCGGCGTGCGCTGGGCAGGGACTCCTTCGTCATCATAGAAGAAGCCGCCCAAGCCGCGCTCAATGGTGGCGTCAGCGGTGATGTTGACCACCTCCGAGCCATAGCGGAAGCTGCCCCACAGCTCGGGGGTAAGGAAGGAGGTCCCGGCGTAGGTTGCCTCTGTGCCCATCACGCGATCGAGCTCCACTGGATGTCCACAGGACTCATGAATCTGCAGGGCCACCTGCTCGCTGCCGAGGATGAGAGTGGTCTCACCACGGGGGCACTCGGGAGCCGTGAGGAGTTGAGCAGCCTCCTTAGCCAGAGTGGCTGCCTTCTCCACCAGGTTCATCTCCTCAATCCACTCGTAGCCGGCGTTCATATAGTTGCTAAAGGAACGGCGCTGTACATCCTGGCTGTCGCGAGCATGGGCGGTAATGGAGGCACCGGTCTCGGTGACCTTCTGCTCGATATAGGCACCCTCGCTGCTGGCGAAGATCTTGCGTTCGTCCCAGATGGTAATACTGCCTTGAGTGACCTTGACCTCAGGAACCTGTTTCATCGCTTCATGGCAACGGAGGAGAAGACCGATCTTTTCCTCCATGGGAACCGCAAACGGGTCACGGATGACGGTCGTTGCCCTGGAATCCACCACCGGCTTTACCGGGGCTAGTTCTACACCTTCCAGCTTGCAGAGGGCGCTGGCCTTGGCGATCTGCACCGCTACCTCGACGGTGTGGGCGAGATCTTCACTCTTGGCCGACGGCGTGCTGGCAAAACCCCATCCGCCATCAACGATGACACGAACGCCGAACCCTTGGTCACAGAAGGTGGCGAGATTCTCAACGTTGCCGTTCTTCATCTGGAGAGGCTGATTGCGGCGCTCGACCCAGCGGACGTCGGCGTAGGTCGCTCCCTTTTGCCGGGCGAGATCCAGTACTAACTGCAACAGATCTTTCATCGTGATATCACCTCTTTTGACTATGTCAGCCCACAGCCATCAGCCCGTAGCCCGTAGTTGGATTCTTTGGGCTCTGGGAAGAGGCAGTGGGCTGCAGGATCTCAATGCGAGTATTGCTGTCATAGCGGAAGCCTATACGTCTCTTTCTACCTGAGCTTCTGTGGGCTGCGGGCTGTGGGCCGCGGGCTCCATTCTTCTCTCCATCTCCTGAACGTGCTGGTTAATGATGACCGGGTAGACCCGCACCCTCTCTTGGTTCTCTTGCAGGAGCTGCTGGTAGACATCGGCGAGTTGTGGGCTGAGAGCATGAAGAGCGGCGAGAGCCTCTTTGCCGACCTCGGTGCCCTGAGAGCAGGTGGGGGAGCAAGGGAACAGGTCCTTAACAAAATACGGCCATGGCTCGGGGTTGCCGCTGACAGTGGTCTGTAGGTGGAGATCGCGTGCCGCTCTGGCCTCAACATTCTCGCCTGAGGTTCGATCCCGTACATAAGCCTGAACGCAGCAATCAGGGTAGCCGAGCAGCCTGCCCAATCGTCCGAGATACGGGGCGCTCTGTTCCTCGGGATAGACCAGCACGCTGATCGGAGTATCTCGCGTGACCTTAGTCCAAGCCTCGCGTTTTAGTCGCTGCCGCTCCGCCATCAGTTCGTGGAGCTCTTCGCCCACAGTGGGGCTCTTGTAGAAATACAGCTCATGGATACTGGGCCGGACCTCCCAATCAAAGACCGCCAGCCCTAACTGCTTAGCCCAGCGCAGGTGAGCACGGTACGATGCCGAAGGGGTAACAATCTCCTCATATGCTTCACGAATCAACCGCTGCTTGAAGGCGAGTGGCTTCTCAGTCATTGAATGGAAGCGATACGACAGCTTTTGCCAGAGGTTACCGTCTTTGCCTTTACCGACGGCCGTTCGATAACGGTCGTCAATCGCCTGCCCTAACTCACGGCCATCGACCAACTCTCCAGGCACGGTGATAAGGCTAAGGGGCTTGATCCCTAAAGCTACCAGCAAAAATGCCTCGATGCGAGCTCGCGGCATCACCAGCTCTTCCTTAAGAAATAAGTCCACCAAAGATGCGGCATCCATGACAATCACCTCCTATACTCCCTGGTTCACCTTGTACAACCTATGAGGCAGATCATATAGGTATTCGGAATTTTACTTCATCAGTTCGCTCAACTCGATCCAGTTCAACTGGCTGTATGCCGGCGACGGTTCGCGATCAGACTAATATGGAGATGCCCGCATCCCACTGCCGCAACCAGCAGTGAGGTCAACCGTCATCCGCCCTGGAAGACCGGGCTTTTCATCTCCGTGGAGCCGACGAGGTGACAAGGGGAATGTGGTAGAGAAAGGGGGAGTTGCATGCGTAAAAACGGCAAAGAACACGTACCGACCTGCGTTGCCCTAGAGAGCGAATGCACAGCCTGTGGTGGATGCCGATCCCAATCTGATGTTCTGCATAGTATCGCCAAGTCCCTTTCGAGTGCGGAAGAAGAAATATTCGAGTAGGATCAAAGAACGTGGACCCAGACAGTCCCCCTCGGCAACGAGGGGGACTGTCTGTTTCTGGACCCCGGGCGCAGCCTATCGCGATTTTGCTCAAATCGCTATCGGTAAGACATGGCGAAGCCCCTGCAGCAGCCGGGTCCGGGAGTATCTCCCGATAGGACGCCTAAGACAGCCCTGCTCGGTGGCGAGGTCTTAGCCACAGGAATAGATATGTAGTGTGATAGCGAAGGGAGGTGTCACAGCAATGTCCAGAAGATCTAGTAGAATCATTCCGAGAGTCGCCTCGGCGCGGGACTGCTTCGAAAGACCCGACTTCGATTTCGACTTCGGGGGTACTGCTTCGCAGTTCCTACGGCAACTCAGTCCTGGTATCGGCGTAGTCTTGCAGTATGACGACCAACGTCCGGCTTTCGGCGTCTTCCAAGGCTTCCAAGGCGGCAACGTAATCCTAACCAACTACAACGGCTTCCCCGGTCTGGTTCGCATCGCTGCCAACCGCGTGAATGCTGTCTCCCCCTTCTCCGGCAGCCCATTCTTCGGCAACCAATTCTTCGGTGGCTTCGATTCTGGCTTCTTTGGCGGGGGCGTGTTCTAATCTGTAGACCTAGCTGAGCGCACCGCTCCAAGCACTCCCTGTGGTAGTCCCTTCTACCAAAGTGGGTATACAATTGCACTGCGAAAGGGGGTGCACACAGCATGTCATATGGTTATGGTGGTTACGGCGGTTTCGGTGGCTATGGTGGCTATGGTGGCTTCGGTGGCTATGGCGGCTATGGTGGCTTCGGTGGCCTCGGTGGCTACGGCGGTTACGGTGGAGGTTTTGGCCTCGGCTTCGGCTCCGAGGCTGCCCGCTTCCTCGCTACGCTCAGCCCCGGTATCCGCGTTAGTCTCCAGTATGACGACCAGCCCCCGGCCTTCGGTGTTTTCCAGGGTTTCCAAGGCGGCAACGTCATTCTCAGCAACTACAATGGCTTCCCCGGCCTAGTTCGTATCGCAGCTAACCGGGTCAACGCTGTCTCTCCGTTTAGCTGACGCGCAG
>CAYOCI010000026.1:0-13145 GCA_964402415.1 uncultured Clostridia bacterium | reverse complement strand
GTAGCGAATACCCTGTATAGTGAAAGGGGGTGGAACAGCAATGGCAAAAGTAACTCGCGGCGCCCTGGGTGAGGCCCCAGTCCTTTCCGAGTTCACCGGTTTCGACCATGATCATGACCGTGGGAGTTCGATCGTAAACTTCCTCAGAACCCTTAGCCCAGGTATCGGCGTTGTGCTCCAATACAACGATAGACCGCCGGCATTCGGGGTCTTCCAGGGTTTCCAGGGCGGCAATGTCATCCTGACCAACTATAACGGCTTCCCTGGCCTGGTTCGTATCGCGGCCAACCGCGTGAACGCTGTATCGCCCTGGACTGGAGGCTTCGGAGGGTTTGGAGTTTTCTGATCGACCTCAGGTGCGCAGAGAGCGTAACCCCGTCTTCCTCAATCTATGAAAGGAAGTGCCACATCACATGACAACTAACATTTTGAAAGAGAACATTGGCTTCGGCGGAGGGTTTGGTGTCTCTCCCGCTGCTCAGTTCCTAACCCAACTCAGCCCTGGCATCAATGTCGTTCTCCAGTATGACGATGCACCACCGGCATTCGGAACCTTCCAGGGTTTCCAAGGCGGCAACGTTATCCTCACCAACTACAACGGTTTCCCGGGATTGGTCCGTATCGCGGCTAACCGAGTCAACGCTGTCTCGCCGTTCTCCGGCTTTGGTGGCTTCGGCTGCTAAGTCGTAAATGCCCGCAGCCCGCAGCCCGCAGTAGCCACCGTTCGCCCAGCGGGTGAGCTTCATCCACCGCGGTGCAGCCAAGGCGGCAGGATGGACCAGTCTCCAAACACCAACGGAGGGGTGCCACAACCCCTCCGTTTTTGAGTCTGTGACGAGAAAAGTTGGTATCGCGGCTAACCGAATCAACGCAGTCACAAGCTCAGTGTTTCGTATGAAGTCAGATGGACGAATATGACAGGGTGACGATCCCTCTGATGCCTGATGCCTTCGGGCTTTTCACACCTAGCGGTAACACGTTTTCCCCTATGAGAATAAAGTGGATTAGGGCTGGGGACCGACAGCATCTGGACCAGTCACTCTAGGGATGGCGAAAGGAGACGCCAGGCTCGCCTGGCGTGCGGAGACAATGACCAGAAGTCGTGTGTATCGCGCTTCTCGACCGAGGCGGTCGGATATGGGTGAGTTTCGCTTCGCTATGTACAACATGGAAACGCTCGGAGATCGTAGTCTACCGCTGGCGACGGATGATGGTCTCCTATCACAACTAGATAGAGAGATCCCTGGAAAGCCGACTGGCGGCGAGCATGGGGCCAGCATCGCGGTATTTCTGCGCTTGCTCTCGCCTGGGATCGAGGTGGTGGTCCAGTATGACGACCAACCCCCGTCGTTTGGCGTCTTCCAGGGCCTACGCGACGGCAATCTGCTCCTGACCAGCTACAACGGTTACCCTGGTCTCGTCCGCCTTGACCTCGGGCGCGTCAACGCCGTCTCGGTCTTTTAGCGTGAGCCCGAAGGCATCAGGCATCAGGCCTAAGGAGCAGAGCGGGTCTCTCGTCCTCTGCCTCCTACTGGTGGCTTAGTGGCTTGGTGGCCTTTGAAAGGGGGGACAGAGATGGCAAAACCAAAACTACCGCAACTGGGGTCCTGGGATCAATGCATGAAGAACTGCACCTCATTCTGCCAGGCCGGCAAAGGGTCGACAGCTGACTGCAAGAAGAACTGCAAGAAATTCTGCGCTAAGCTCTTTCCTCAGAGCAAAAAGTAAGAGTCTCCAGAGATGTAGACTCCTCTTCCATTCGGAGAGGAGTCTACATCATGTCATCATCAGGCCGCATGGTTTGCATCCTACACGCAGATAATAGTTCAGAGTCCACTTCTCTGGGACTGGGGTGGCATAGAGAAAAGGGCAAAGCATGTGAGCTTTGCCCTTTTGTCGCTTCCTATTATAGCAGATCGACATAATAACAACAAGGCTTTTAGTTCCAGTACCTGGCGGGTATAATCAGTAACGTCATTACGTTCTCCGTTTCTCTTAATGAATCACGAAGGAGGTGCTCACATGCGCAGTCTGACCCTGACCATCTCATTTGCCCACTCGCCATCAAGCGGCCTTGACGATGCCCTGGCCCTGGCCCGACAGAATCGGTCGTTCATGGTGGTCGGCGACGATCAGGGACCGACCTATCGTGTGTCGTACGACCAGAACTCTCTGGATCAGTACCACCAGCTGTGGTCCATGGTCAGCCATTGGCGGGGCAGTGAGCATCGCCTCAACGGGCTAGCGGTGAAGTATGACGCCAGCCGCGAGATGATCCAGTGCTGCCAAGAGTGCCTGGGATCGCCCGATGGGGCGAGCTACTGTCGTGGCGGTGAGCTCCACCAGACTCAGGTGGGTACCGTGGCACCTCTCTTTCCCTGCAGGATGATTCCGATCGCGGAGACCAACCACATGGGCTGGTTTCAGTATGGACAGCTGAATCGTGAGAAGGTCTTCATGGTCGATAAGATTAAGCTCCGCCAGCGTGTCAACCATTATCTCGAGAAGAGCTGGGCTAGCCACTGCCCGATGCTCAACGAAGAGGCCATCGATCAAGTTATTCATAAGCTGCCTACGCGCATCAATCCTCAGGACGATCCCAATTGGGTCTACCGTCAGGGTTGGATAAAGGGTCGCTATCAGATCATCGGAGTCGAGAAGCGGCAGGTGGGGGCCGGGCGCCCTACTGGTCAGAGCTCAGAACGCTCTGCCGCCGCTGAGGCCAAGAAACCTGTTCCTGTGAGCATCAACCAACAGGTAGATGTTGCCTCGGACGCTGATGATAAGCAGCGGGAGGTTCCGGGGATCAACTATCAGGATATCGGCGGTCTCGACCCAGTTATCTCCCGTGTGCGGGAGTCGATCGAGCTGCCTCTTAAGATGCCGCAGATCTTTCAACGTCTGGGGATCGTGCCCCATCGCGGGGTTCTGCTCTATGGCCCCCCCGGTACAGGTAAGACGCTGATCGCTAAAGCGTTGGCGACCGAGTGTAAGGCGCACTTCATCTTGGTCAATGGCCCCGAAGTTATCTCCAAATGGCACGGCGATACCGAGGCCAATCTGCGCAAGATCTTCGAAGAGGCGCGGTCCAAGGCCCCGACAGTGATTCTCTTTGATGAGATTGATTCGGTGGCTCCCAACCGCGACAGTGTAACCCACAACTTCGAGGCAGTGGCGGTCTCGCAGTTGCTCTCGCTGATGGATGGTTTGGTCGACCGTGGGCAGGTGGTCGTCGTTGGCACCACCAACCGCCCTCAGAGCGTCGATCCAGCGCTGAAGCGTCCCGGCCGCCTTGAGTTGCAGTTGGAGGTCGGCCTTCCCGACGAGCAGGGACGACGCACGATCATGGGCATCCATTCGCAGCAGATGCCGCTCAATCCCGATGTCGATATGGACTATCTCGCCGCCCACAGCGAGGGCTTCAGCGGTGCAGACCTGGCGGCGCTCTGCCGTGAGGCAGGGATGTATTGTTTGCGTGAGCAGATGACCTTAGGCTTAGGGGAGATTCCTACCCTGAGCGACGACCAGATCGCCTCCTTGACAGTTCGCATGGAGCATTTTACCATGGCATTAGAAGAACTGCAGTCGAGGAGGAGCGAGAATGAAGCGACAACGAAATCCCATTAAGACCGTCATGACGGCGGTGATCGTTGGGGTCCTGCTCCTGATGATGCTGACGGCCCAAGTCAACTACTCGCTCACTGAGCAAGGGGTCCTGGTCAGGTATCGTTATCTGGTGATGTTGCCTCAGACAGAGCGGCTGATCGCCTATGAGACGATCCAGAGCGCCGAGGTTCTGCCGCAGCTTCCACCCATGCGCAAGATCACCGGCTTCGAGTCCTTCGGGCGTATGCTTATCGGGCGCTTTCGCAATGATACCATGGGTGAGCTCCAGGTCTATGTCCAGAACACCCGCATCCCGCAGCTCCTGGTCAGGACCAGTGATAAGACCTATCTGATCTCACCCGGTGAGGCTGAGGTCTTCGCGCAGCAGATGCGTGATCGGATTAAACGCTAACATGAATATGCCCGCAGCCCGCAGTAGCCACCGTTCGATAGGCGAGGCGTTTTCATCCACTGTGGTGCTGCCGAAGGTGACATGGGGAATCAGTATAAAAATACACCCGAGCATCATGCTCGGGTGTTGTGACTCTTGGTTGTCATTCCTGGACGAGTTCATAGCTCACATACACTCTGGCAGTAACCTCGACACTGTTGGCGCTGATCGGGGCGGAGACGCCGTTCAGACTGGCTCGATCTGCATAGGAGACCATCATCGGCTGCGGATAGCCATAGGAGTTCTCCACATTGACGCTGCGGACAGAACCGAGCTTGAGGCCCAAGGCTGTAGCCACCACTTCGGCCTGCTCTTTAGCGTCTTGGGCAGCGGCTTTTAGTGCTGCGATACGGTGCGGGGCGCGGTCATTGATGTCAAAGGTCAGACCTTGGATGCTATTGACCCCGGCCTCGGTGACGGCGATGATCACTTTGCCTGCCTGCTCGATCTGGCGGATCTTGACCACGATGCTGTTGGTTACGCGATAGCCAGTAAGCTCGGAGGCCTTCTTCTCTTGATTATAATCCCAGATAGGGGAGATGGAGAAGGAGACGGTCTCGATATCGACTTTAGCGACGCCGAGGGCAGCCAGATTCTCGTAGACCTTGTTCATCTTCTGGTTGTTCTCGATCTGAGCGGTCACCGGGCTAAGGTTGGTGGTGATCACTTCGAAGTTGAGTTGCGTGATATCCGGGGTGACGCTGATCTTGCCATTGCCTGTGACATTGATAGTCGGGGGCTGCTTCTCCTCCGCCGCCCAGACCGTCCCGGTCCCCATGGCCAAGACGAGCAGGGCAACGACGATGGTTACTAGTAGCTTCTTCATATTGGTTCTCCTCCTTTGTAGTCGTTCTACAAAGTAGACGAAGGATGGGTAGGATTGGTTCCATTGCTATAAAAAGTCCACAAGTCCACAAGAAGGAGTTCAAGAGTCTCCAAGGGACGAGTTGCCGCATACTCAGCGGTCTGTTTCCCCTTGGGCTCACCCCGTAACATCTTCATGTGGACTCGTGGACTTGTGTTCTTGTGGACTCCGCATCGCCCCCAGGCGATGTTATCTAGCCAATCCGATCATCGCCCTTAAGCCCTTGAAGGCCTGCAGGTAATCTTCACCCTGATAGCGAAGCGTGGTATCATTGACTCTCGTGCTGCCCGGAACGCGGGCTGCATTGTCACAGGCGCCGCTGTTTAGCAACTGCAGATCAACCGTGACTGGTCCTTCGAGCCGCATCGGTTGATAGGAGCTGAGCTTCCCGAGCGCTCGCTCGGCAGACTCGGTGGTCAAGCGTTGGGCCTTCTTCGGGTGGAGGCACTTGGCTGAGAAGCGGGTGATCGCCTCTTTGACCGCAACGGTCTCCACATGACCCAGGTCGGCTGCCGCTTCTTTTGTTACTGCCAGGTCGCCAGTGACCAAGACCACCGGTACGCCATAGGCACCGGCGATCAGGGCATTGATCCCGGTCTCACCGAGCAGCTTGCCATTGACCCAGACATTCTGCACTACGGCACCGCTGATGGTGTGGCTGAGGATGCCATGGGAGCCCATGCGCGCATGGTAGCCGACAAAGAAGACCGCATCATAGCTCTCATCAAGGCCTTGCATCATGGAGAGGGGCTTGGGTGAGCCAGTGATCAGCTGAGCCTCTTCATGAAGCTCCTCGATGATCAGGTTGCGCATGCTGCCGTGGCTGTCATTGACCACCACTTCGGCAGCCCCTGCATTTAGGGCGCCCTGTACAGCGGCATTGACCTCCTGGGTCATGAGGCGGCGGGCCCGTTGATACTCGTTGCCACCGGTGGGACTGGTCTGTTCGCCATCGACGATCCCTGTAATCCCTTCGATATCAGCAGAGATATAGACTTTCATGGCTAGCGCTCCTTTCAGTGATGCCCGTAGCCCACCGCCCGCGGCCCGCAATAGGGAGAACGACTCTCCCAGTGTGGTCACGAAGGCGAGGTGTCATTGGGCTCTTAGGTGGCTATTCGCCTTGAAATTGGTGCATTCCTACCTTAGGCAAGAAGATCTGCTTAGGCAGATCCCTTGAAGACGAAACAGGCCGCTACTCCCCTAAGCCCTACGGCGGGCTGCGGGCAACTATGCGAACGCGGAGGTACTATGAACGAAGTCATGATCTACACCGATGGGGCCTGTTCAGGCAACCCTGGTCCGGGGGGCTGGGGGGCGATTCTAATGGCGGGAGAAAAGCGTAAGGAGTTGTCGGGATACGACTGCCAGACCACCAACAACCGCATGGAACTAATGGCCGCCATTGAAGCACTGAAAGCGCTCAATCGCTCCTGCACAGTCGATCTGTACAGCGATAGCGCCTATCTGGTCAATGCCTTTCTTCAGCGCTGGTTGGACAACTGGCAGACGCGGGGCTGGTTGACTTCGCAGAAAAAGCCGGTGGAGAACCAGGACCTGTGGCAGGAGCTGCTCCGTTTGACCAGCACCCATCAGGTGCGTTGGCATAAGGTCAAAGGCCATGCTGACAACCCTCACAACAACCGTTGTGATGAGCTGGCCCGCGATGCGATAAGGCACTGCAAGTAGCAGTGCCGGAGTCCCTCGCCCCTCGTGGGGAAGGATTACCACTGCATCCCACTCGTGTTCTGGTGGACCGATATCGGCATGGTGCCTTGGTGGCATGGGAGCTTGGTGCCTTATTCGTCTCGTGGACTTGTGGACTCTGGTGGCTCCCCCAATCTCCTGTTTCTACCGGAACATCTGACGGGATCAGCCGTATATGATTCGTGTAGTTAGATAGAAATAGTCCACAGCCACGTGGGTTACCACGGGCAGGACTTGAGAGGGAGAGTTGACGTGTCGAGGAAGATTACTAATCTGATCATCTTCTTGTTTGCGATATCGATGCTTGGGCTTGGTATCTATAGCTGGGCGGAGAAGAACCTAGGTGATCGCTCCCTCTCTGGAATCATCACCGAATGGGGCTCCAATATCGATGAGCGTCAGACACGGACAGGGAGCTTCGCCCTTCAGGAGATCAAGTCGCTGCGCCTGAAGACGGTCAATGGCCAAGTCAAGATCATCCCTGCCGCCGAAGGCAGCGAGATCAAGTACGAGGCGACGCTCTGGGCCAAGGGCCGCGATGCATCGGCGAAGATCAATGATATGCAGGTCGCCGCCGAGATCTCAGGGGAGACCGCTATCTTAGTGGCCGAACACAGGAGCCGCAGCGTTAGTAATGAAGGGGTCGACTTCGTGGTCTACCTTCCCAAGGGGGTCGGTCTCGTTCTCGACCTGATCAATGGCAACGTAGAAGGCAACTTGGTCGTCCATCCCGAGCGTCCCATCTCGGTGGCAACCGTCAACGGCAGCATTGACCTAACCCTGGATACCACCGCCGGTGCTGATATCACCGCCACACTGACCAATGGCAGGATTACCCTCGAGCCTGAGGGTAGGATGTATGACAGCATCCTACAGAACGCCCGCAGTGTCAACGCCAAAGTCAATGGCGGCGGAACTCCGGTGACAGCCAAGACCGTCAACGGCCAGATTCGGCTGGATGTCGGCAGGTAACAGTCTGCATAACTCGCTCTTTCGGAACTTGCATGACGTAGAATTAAGGGACAGATGACGGCGGAAGTTTGCCCATAATGAAGTCATGCAAGTTCCTGAGGTAGCGTTCTCAGTCAAGAACCCTTTGTCTGCTACAGCAGGCAAAGGGTTCTTTTTGTCTCAATTCGTGAGACGAAGGAAAACCCAGATCAGTCGTTGAATCATACCAGTAACAATGCATGTGGGGAGGGATACCTTTGTCTTATATCAAGCGCCCAATGACTGTTGAAGACCTGTGGTCGCTCAAGTTTACCGGAGATGCCCGCTTGAGCCCGGATGGACAGCGGATTGTCTATGTTCTTAGTCAGATGGATACCGACAAGAACGGTTATCGTTCCAGCCTGTGGATGGTCGAGAAGAGCGGCCAAGGGTGGAGCAAACCTCGTCAGTTCACCGTCCCGCCCAAAGTGGACACCCTGATTCGCGATACCAACCCTCGTTGGTCCGCCGATGGTGAGAAGCTGTACTTTATGTCCAACCGCGGCGGCAAAAGCCAACTCTGGGTGATCGAGATGAACGGTGGCGAAGCTCGCCAAGTCACCCAGTGGGAAGAAGGTCTCGGTGAGTTGGCCTGGTCCCCTGACGGCAAATCCATCGCCTTCACCTCCCGCGAGCCGGGGACCAAGGAGAAGCAGACCAATACCAATATGCGCGTCATCACCAAGATGCGCTACAAGGCTAATGGGATGGGCTTCCTTGATCCTCGCGCCAAACATCTCTTCGTCATGAATCTCTGTGACGGTTCTTTCCGTCAGGTCACGCGCGGCGAGTTTGATGAAGGCTCCCCTGCCTGGTCGCCGGACGGTACCCGTTTGGTCTTCAGCTCCTGCCGCAATGAGGACTGCGATGTGACCAATATCCCTGACCTCTGGGTCGTCCCCGCCGAGGGTGGCGAACTGACCCGCCTCACCCATGGAGAAGGCTCGGTCGGTAGCCCGGTCTGGTCTCCAGACGGTCAGTGGATCGCTTACTTTGGCCATGAAAAGGGACAGATCGGCTACGCCAATACTGACTTGTTTGTCCGCCCCGCGCAAGGCGGCCCGAGTAAGAACCTCACCGCTCACCTTGACCTGTCCGTGGGCTGTAGTGTTGGCAGTGACGCCCGCCTTGATGCCGGTTCGTCCAACCCGATCTGGACCGCTGACAGCCGCTTCATCTACATTAATATCACCAAAGGTGGCGAGTGCCAGCTCTTCCGTGTTGCCGTTGCCGATGGCACGGTTGAGCAACTGACCGAAGGCGACCACTCGATCACCTCCTTTAGCGCCGCACCCAAATTGACCAACGAGCAAGGATATATGCCTGTGACGTATATCCAAGGCTGCAATGCTAACCCCGCCGATGTTCATGTGCTCTTCCCTGGGGAAAAGCCGCAGCGTTTGACCACTGTGAATGCAGATATGTTGGCCGGGATCGAACTGGCTCAAGCCGAGCGGGTTACCTATCAGAGCGAGCTCGGTTGGGAGATCGAGGGCTGGCTGATGAAGCCGGTTGGCTTCGAAGACGGCAAAAAGTATCCGCTGGTGCTTCAGATCCACGGTGGACCCCACGCCACCTACGGCCATGGCTTCTTCCACGAGTTCCAACTGATGGCGGGCAAGGGCTATGGCATCTTCTACACCAACCCGCGCGGCAGCAAGGGGTATGGTGAGGAGTTTACCAAGGGCGTCGTCGCCGATTGGGGCGGCAACGACTACAAGGACCTAATGAACGGCATGGATCATGTGCTACAGAACTACGCTTGGGTCGACGAGTCCCGTTTGGGCGTCATTGGCGGCAGTTATGGCGGCTACATGACCAACTGGATCGTCACCCAGACCAACCGCTTCAAATCGGCGGTTACCCTGCGCTGCATCAGCAACATGTACACCAAATATGGGACCTCTGATATCGGCTGGTATGGCAACCGCGCCGGCTTTGGCGGCGCTGATCTGTGGGATAGCGAGGACTTCATCATGTCCCGTTCCCCGATCCGCCATGCTCCCAACGTCAAGACCCCGATCTTGATCATCCAGAGTGAGGAAGACTATCGTTGCCCCATGGAGCAGGCCGAACAGTGGTTCATCGCACTGAAGCGCCTCGGTGTGACCACCGAGTTCGTGCGCTTTGCGGGCGAGAACCATGAGCTCTCCCGTTCGGGCAAACCGCATAACCGTGCTGACCGCCTGCGCCAGATCATGCGCTGGTATAAGGAGTATCTCGACTAGGAGTCCACAGTCCACAGACCACAGTGAGTTACTCACCTGGAGTGTGGGACCATGGCCAACCGTGTAACGGTTGAGGCCACTATGTGACCATTCGTTGGTTGGAACCGCCTTAGGCATTGATGCCTTGGGCGGTTCTTTGTGTTTCGTGATCTCGACTGCGGGCTGATGGCTGTGGGCTGCGGGCTGCTTTAGGCCTACGGCCTAAGGCATATGTCCTAGGGCAAACGCCCATTTTACCCCAGGTCGGTACCGGAGCAAGGCGCTGCCAATATGATATTGTAGCCAGGAACTTGCATGACTACATTATGGTGGACCCAAGCTGTTCGCCAAGACCCATTCAGTCGTCATGCACGTTCTGAGCAGAGAAGTTGTGCGGCGTATTCGGCCCTACCATGCTCCTCCATCGATGGCAGCAGATCAGCTTCGCTACGCTCTGAGATAGTCGAGGCAGGCAACCGCCCATCCTCCATCACAACTGTCTTTAGCGACCTACATAGGTCGCTGAGGACCCGGCGCCTCATATTAGCTGCAAACAACCGCCCATCCTCCGTTACATCTGTCTTTCGCAGCTTTTGCAAGTAGCTATCGACACCGCGCCTGTCCGGCGCTAGATGTGACTACGGTGTGCGTGAGCATGTTGCTTCGCAGCCACGCTCGATCCGGCGCTAGTTGTGACTATGGTGGGCGTGGACCCGTTGCTTCGCAGCCGGGTCCGGCGAAGCACCATCACAGCAGCAGTCCAGGCCTGGTAGCAGAGAAGGAGGTGAAGAGCATGGAGAGTCTGAGGGTGGCACATTTCAAGTCTCCCTATCTGCCCTCCGGTCAAGCGTTCATCTATGATCTACTCTGCGCGCAGACACAGGGCGTCCACTTCATCTATACCGACAAGGTGCAGAACCTCAGCGACTTTCCCTGGCGACCGATCATTCTGTTCAAGGATTTCCGCAGCTTGCTCCATCTGTTTAACGGTCAGAGATTGAAGGTCATCCACGCCCACTACGGCCAGAACGGGATCAAGGCTCTGCGCCTCAAGCGAAACACCCGGCTACCTCTGATCACCTCATTTCACGGCGAGGACATTACGGCGCGTCCGGAGCAGGACCCCCACTACCGCGAGTTGCTCACTGAGCTTTTCTCCGAAGGGGAGTTGTTCGTCGTCGCCGACCACCACATGAAGGGGCTGGCCATGCGCTGGGGATGCCCTGAGAGCAAACTACGTCTGATCCCCAGCGGCGTGGATCTCGAGCAGTTTAGCTACCAGCCGAGGATCTACGGCAAGACCGGACCACTCTCTATACTATCGGTCGGACGTTTGGTGGAGAAGAAGGGGATGGACACCCTGATTGAGGCAGTACGCCTGGTGAATCAGGCGGGCATCGGCGCCAAACTGACCATCATAGGGGAAGGTGAGCTGAAGGAGGGCCTAGAAGCACAGATCCAGCGGGCGGGGTTGACGGACCACGTCAGGTTGGTCGGTTTGGTCAGCCGTCAGCAGCTCCTCGAGGCGCTGCGGAGTGCTGACCTATTCGTGTTAGCCAGTCGTACTGCGTCGAGTGGCGATCAAGAGGGCCAACCTTTGGCGCTGGTGGAAGCCATGGCGGTGGGGATCCCGGTTCTCAGCACCTTCCACGCCGGTATTCCTGAGCTGATCCGCGACCGGATCAGCGGCTGTCTTGTCCCCCCCAGTGACGCGGAAGCGCTGGCCCGTCGTATGATTGAGTACGCCCGTGATCCCGAACTGTGGCAGCCGTACGTGGGGGCAGCCCGTAGCATCGTCGAACACAACCATGACCTTAGGGAGCAAGCTAGCCGCCTTTACCGGCTGTATGAGGAATTGACCATGAGTAAGGGGGGGTAGGAGAAGATGAGGATCGCTCTCATCGCTCCTGAAAAACTACCGGTCCCCCCCATTGGCGGAGGTCCGGTAGAGATCGCTATCCATGAGTTGGCTCGGCGCATCCAAGGATGCCATCAGGTGACGGTCTTCTGTCCGAGCGATCCGGGCCTTCCCGAGCGTGAGAGCTTGAGGTATTGTCGGCTTCCTCACCAGTCGACCGACCAATATCTAGAAGCCCTAATGCAGATGCTGAGCACGGAGAGCTTTGAACTGATGCATATCTTCGATCGACCGGAGTTCGTCCTCTCGTTGGCGCCGCGCCTCGTCAATACCAAGATTGTCTTGCACCTCTACAGTGACCTTCTGACCAAGGAGATCAATGGGGCAGAAGCCGCTGCTTGTCTCGCTCAGATCAGCACAGCCGTGACCAACAGCCACTTCTTGCGTATCCACACCGCCTTGCGCCTCCCACGCTTCTTCGGCAAGAGCCGCGTCATCCGACCAGGGGTTGACCTTACCCAGTATCAGCCGATCTGGGAGCGGGATGACGAACGGAACCATAACCGCCAGCGGTTCCACCTGACCGGCAAGCGGGTGGTCATGTATGCGGGCGGCATTAGCTCCGTTGAGGGGCTCCATATTCTGCTACAGGCCTTGCGGCCTCTGATGCGCCAGGACCCGGGGTTGGTCTTGCTGGTAACAGGCGACTCCTGGTATGCAGACCCAACCTCTACCCCCTACGCTCGGGAGCTTGCCCAACTGTCACAGAGCTTCAAGAGACAGATTCTCTTTGCAGGCAGCCCAACGCTCGCTGAGATGCCCATGCTCTACCAACTGGCCGACATGCTGGTCTGCCCGGCGCAATGGGAGGAGCTTCAGGGGCGGGCTAACCTCGAAGCCATGGCCACTGGTCTGCCGGTGGTGGCGTCGGCTCGTGGGGTAATACCAGAGATGGTCCACCATGGTCAGACCGGCATGCTCATCTACAAGCACACCGAACCCATGGGCTTCACCAAAGCTATTGAGTTTCTGATCGCGAATCCCGACCTAGCAGCAGCTCTGGGGCGTCAAGGCCGCAGCTTGGTTGAGCAAGAGTACCGGTGGGAACAAGCCGCAGAAGCCATGGACAGGATCCACGCAGAGTTGCTCAAGTGACAAGTGAATCTTCATATCCCCCGTGATGAAGCAGGGTGTCGAGCACTCCTGCTTCATCTGATTCGACAAGTTATCACCAATATTTGTGGATAAGTATGTCTGTGATTGTGGATAGAATCCAATTGTACCTAAATCGCTCTCGTTATGGTCAAAAGAAACGTAACATAATACACAGACTGTGGATAACTTTGTGGATAGTAGTGTAGACATTTTGTACACAACCTGTGAAAAACGTGTGGATATCGGGATTATCCCGCTGGGATAATCCCACGCCCACCGTAGTTGCATCGAGCGCCGGGCAGGCGC
>CAYOCI010000025.1:0-44136 GCA_964402415.1 uncultured Clostridia bacterium | reverse complement strand
TCATTGTCAAGGATTAGAACGTTCGCCATGAAATCACCTTCCGTCCAATCAGCGAGGTAGGATCGTAAAGCCAGCTTTCAGCTGCCCCTCATTTAAGGCTAGACGACGGTACTCCTCTAACTGGGCACTTGAAAGCAGGCTTGTTTCCTTGGGCAAGAGAGCAACGATGACCTTATCACCGTTCTCACCTAACATCACATAACGCTGGCCATTGGTCTCGTAACCCTGCTCTTCAGCCGTCCAAGACCCTTTGGCAACGGCACAGATGGTCAGTAGTGGAGCCAGCCGCTCCTTGGCTGAACTTATATAGAAGAAATCGACCAAGCGCACACCACTGCTATCCTTGCGTTCGACAGTGACTTTCTCCCGCCAGGCCGAGGGAAGGACTAAACGATAGCGATCAAGGTAGTCGTCATAGGACAACATGATGGGCAGTAGTCCATCCTTCCCATCCCACTGAAACCATTCTTCATACCAAGGGATCTGGGCCATAGCCAGCTTTTCAGTCCCTGGTGGTGCCACCTGCTTGCCAATCTCGATGACCCCGTCACCATTAACATCACTGCTGGGAAGAGCAGTGGCTTTAAAGGTGGGAGCGCGGACATCATCGAAGATGCGGTGCCACAATCCGTTTTCTGGTGAGACTAACACGGTTTTGGCCGAATGGGCCCCTACGCCTAGATCGACGAATAACCCCTGCTTTTCTGTACTCGCTCCGCCGATAGCCATAGACATGGGGTAACCGTCGAGCTCAAACTGGGCCGTTTCCTTAACGCCGCCCTCGAAGTAATCGTAGATCGAGACGAGCGTGGTTTGCCCCTGGCTTTCCGAGCGGGCCATTACCGCAATGTCCAACTTCCGGTCACCGTTCAAGTCACCTGTGGCCATATCAACGTACGGGACGCGCTTTCCGCCGACAAATCTTCCTTGTTGGGCAGTGTAGACGGTCAGGTCCTTGTTCATCCCAGTAGTGACACCTTTGGCCGCCCCACTACAGCCAAGCAAAAGTTCAGGAACACGATCCCCGCTGATATCGGTAAACAGCGCATAGTCGAAATCACGGCCGATCTCCGTAAGCTGATCGCGTAATCGCCACTGATCCCCGGATTTTTCGAGCATCAGTACGCCTAACTCCATATTGGTGTCCACTTTTTTGTAGAAAGCGATTGCCCCGTCAGGGGTCCCATCCCCATTGAAGTCCGCCGGCCACACAGCGCTGTTGGTCTGTGGGCGAATGGGAATGATCAGTCTTGCTCCCGCAGGGAGAAACGGCCCAATGCCCTGTTGGAGTTCAGCTTGATCAACTGGCAGCTTAGGTTCTTTGACCTTCGGTGGCGGCAGCATTGTGGGTCGACATCCTACGAGCAGACTGATGGTCAGCCCAGCTAACAGTGCGGTTTCCCATTGACGAATCATATGATCACCTGTTGGCTCAATTTATCGGATCATTGCTCTCACACAAGGCCTCTGACCTCACAAGGAATTGGTCAGATAACTACTTCTCAATTGTAATCAACCAAATGAGGATAGTTGTGACAAAACAGTTACGATATGAAGCCTGTTACCCGGGCTAATTCATGGTCTCACTGACGATCCTGGTCAACGCTTCCCGATCCGGGAGATAGTAACTGATACCGTCGATGTAGTCGGCATATCCAGGGACCGCCCCACCAGTAATTCCGTTGCTGTAGCTCTTGGTGCCCATAGTAAGCGCCTTCAGGGCATCAGGTAGGCTCATGTTGGTCCCAACATTATCGAAAATCTCCCTGACCAGCGCTGGCATCTTTATCACATTCTCTGGTGACATGGCCTCTTGAGCGAAGGCCTTTAGGAACTTCTGTTGACGTTCTATTCGACCAAGGTCACCCAGGCCATCTGATCGATAACGGACGTACTGCATCGCTTGGTCTCCGTCCAGCCGCTGCTGCCCGGGATGGAGATCAATCACCAGATCTTGGTTGTGATCGACGTAGGCCATACGCTTTTCTACGTCAATGGGTACTCCGCCTAACATATCAATGATGTGTTCAAAGACGTTCAGGTTCATAGTGACATACCCATCAAGCGGGATCCCCAGCAGTTCACTCACCACGTTGGTTGATAGCTCAGGCCCCCCATAAGCAAAGGCATGGTTGACCTTGTCCAAACCATGTCCAGGGATGTTGACCCGTGTGTCGCGGGGAACGGACATGACCATGGCCTGTCCTACATTACCAACCGAAACAACCATCATGGTATCCGACCGCCCCACATCTCCGGGGCGCTGGTCTACGCCCATGACCAGAACATTGAAACGTGCGGGACGCTTGACTGCATCGGGATCGGAAACCACAACATCATGCGCGGAGTCTTGAGCTGCTGGCCCGCCCTCAAATCCTCTAGCGATGCTCCGGCCGAGGAAACCCAGCATCAGGACAATCATCGTGATCACAATTGACAGTCGTAAAAAACGTCGCCGTTTCTTATGTCTCTTGTTTTGCCTGGACGGTATGCTAGAGTTAGTCATCGTATCCAATCGCGCTCCTTCGTGGGGTGTTATGACGTCATTGTAGAGGAACGCGTCCAACGAGAGGTAACAAAACGGTAAATGATATTTAACCCATCTTTGCTGGTTTTTGGACCTGTAAAACCAATGGACCATTTTCCAGAAGCCATGATCGGTGCGTAACCTATTGTCACAAAGTAAGATTTACACATTCCAGCTAGGTGAATAGCATGCGAATACGAGGAGCAAGAGAGAAAAACGTATGATTAGTCTTTGGCGTTAGCCATGGACTTGAGCGACAAAAGCGGACAGCTGGAGGATGCATTCGCTCAACCCCCCCGGGGGAATGTGCTCAAGTATCGCGACAACGACCCACGTTTTGCCGAAGTTCGCGAGGGCGGTCGCGTCGGTGTTCCCTGCACCGTGGTCAATGATGGCGAGAAGATCATCTTTGGTCAACCGGACTTGAACGAACTGAAGTAGTGCTATGAAACGAAGTGCGCACCCCGAGCCTATGACTCGAGGTGCGCACTTCGTTTTACGCTCTGGGTCAAGGCCACGCTGACCGCTAATCGGCGGCGACCTGTCTGTTGACCATTATCTCGTCAGTGAGCAAGAGGGCGCGGCCTATGTCCAATACGCCGTAGCCATAGGCTGTGTCATAGCCTGGATCACCCAGGTCTCGACCGGACTCTTGGAGAACCTGCCTGAACTTCGCCGGCGAAAGATCCGGGTAGAGTGAGAGTAAAAGGGAGGCCAGCGCACTCACATAAGCTGCGGAGTATGATGTTCCGCTCACCTGAGCGAAGCCTTCCGCGGGGACGCTTGAGAGCGTATACACCTTTTCGCCTGGTGCTGTGACCATGACGCTGTGGTTGCGCTGGGAGAACTCGGAGACCAGTAGCAGTTCATCCACCGAGCCGACGCCGATCACCGTATCGTAGGCAGCGGGGTAATAGATTCGTTCGGGTGCGAAGTGGTTGCTGTTGCCAACGGCGGCGGTCACGATCGCGCCTTTCTCCTCGGCGTAGTCGATCGCAGCCCGCAGATCAGGATCATCATAATGGATCCCTGCGCTGATATTGATCACTCTGCAGCCGTAGAGGTCAATGGCGTCTTTGATCGCAGCGCATAGCGCTGGCAGGCCAGCGTCGGCTCGAACCCCACTGGGATACTCGGTGATCCAGACCAGGGGAACAATTGCTGCGTGGCGACCGATGCCAAATAAGTCGCCGTTTGCGCTGCTTGCCCCGAGGACGATCGCGGACGTCTGGCTGCCATGTCCGATCCGATCATGGGTGACTTGGTTTTGAAAGACATAGTTGAATCCTGGGGCTACATGGCTCGGGTCAAGTCCCCATACCCCTGTCCTAACTCCAGAGTCGATCATGGCTACTCGAACGGGATGATCTCCCACGGGCCACTGGTCCGGGGCGTTCATCAGCCTCAGGGACCCGCTATTTACTGTCTCCATGACCACTGGTGTTGGTGCCTGGTTCACTGGGACCAAAGCGGCTGACATGAGTTCAGTCTCGGCCATGGCCTGGGCTAGCATCGCCATGATCAGGCGCTGGAAGATGGCGGCACACTGAGCACGGGTGGCAGGGCTTTGCGCATCGGCTAGATTGCCAGGTTGACCGCCAATGATGCCATAGCGGCGCATCTGCTCCATCACGCCCACAGCCCAGATGCTGATCTTGTCCTGGTCGGCGAACGGCTGTGGGTTTTCGTTCACGACCGGTAGCGTGTAACCTTTGATGGTGAGATATTTGCTAAGCATGCCCGCCATTTCTTCTCTGGTAATGGGCAGATCAGGCCCGAACTGTCCACCTCCGATGCCGTGCGTGACTCCGATCTCGCTGGCCCAGGCGACTGAGTAGAAGTACCAGCTATCGACAGGTACATCAGTGAACTGTTCGCTGCCGTACTTTGAGAGATCGGCCCCATCCAATCTGGACAGCACCGTGGCAAACATCGCCCGGGTCATCGACTCATCGGGGTCAAAGCGCTGGTCACCGTTACTGCCCAATAGTCTTCTGGCTACGGTGAAGTCAATCGGCTCCTCTGCCCAGTGACCCTCTGTGTCGGCAAACGTGGTCTGGTCGGCTCTTAGGTAATACGTTGTTGAAGCAGGTGCCAAGAAGACTAGTCTGCCGCCCACTACGCCGCTCATCGGTACGATAATCTCCCGGTCGCCCGACAGATAGTAGGCTACGACCCGGTTCGGGCTAGTCGCCATGGAGGTGGGGAGCGGGATAGTAGCTAACTCTCCCTGCACAAAGACGTATTGATTACCTGGTACTTCAGGATCCGGTTCATCCGGCGTATTTGGATCGGGTTCCTGAGGGGTATTAGGGTCTGGATCAGCTGGATCTTCTTCGCCAGGATCGCCAGGTTTGGGATCGACAGGGATCCTAACGAAGCGTGCCGAGATAATCACATTATTAGCAGGCATGGTGAAGGTCGTCTCCGCTACGGCGCTGTCGGCGAACCGTCCGCCTGCGGACGAGGTCCAGCCATCAAACCGGTAACCTGGTGACGGGGTAGCGTTGAGGGTGATGGTGCTGCCGACAGTGACATAGTAGGGATCGCCGTCACGCACCACCGTTCCGCCTTCCACCTCTGCCAGTTCCAGAAAGTATGTCCGTCCGCTGAATACCTCCGCCCCGAAAGTAACAGAGGCCTTCTTACTAACACCATCGGCGACCAGAAACTCTCCTTCGAGGAAACCTACACTGCCGGGACTAATGGTCAGCGTGCCATCAGGCTCAACGGTGGCGCCGCCTTCTCGGGCGACTGCCGTCCAGCGTACCAGGTTCTCGTCCTCAATGGAGAAGGTATGATGGCTGCCCACCATGAGTCGGGCATGAACTACGGTCTCCTCGGTGGGATGAAGCTCGATATTACCACTGGTCCACACGTATTGATCATCACCAGTGGGTAGGTCAACACGCAGGTCAGCCCGTGTGCTAGCCGCAATTGTCGCCAGATCAGGGTGCCTGACAACGGCCTCGGCCGTGGTGCGATGGCCGACCGCATCTTCAGCTATCACCAGCAGGCGGTGGTTGGACCTGTCCATGGCGACGTTCAGGGTATGTGTGAAGACACCATGGTGATCTGGGGTCGCGCCGATGGCGGCCAGCGTCTGCCGGTCGACCACGGTCTCACCATCGACGACCATGGTGTAGAGTGCATCCGCATCCCCCAGGCCGCTGATGGTCACAAGACCCTGGTAATGGTCTGAGCTGTGGTGGCTAAAGAAGCTGCCATTGGTTGGAGACGACAGCACCAATCGGGGCGGCATCGTATCCACTGCGAATACCCGGCTGAAGGTGAAGCTATCTCCCTCGACATCTGTTCCGATGAAGGAGATGGTGTGCTCGCCATCGCAGAGCCACTGGTTGACACTCACCACCTTCTGATCGGTCACCTGATGAAGTCCGGTGCTCTCTGGATCGAGCAGGTCCTGCGCCAATACGCCGTCGATGTTCCAATAGCCGCTGACCGGGACGTTAGAACGCAGCTCAAGACGGACATCGTTGGTCGTGAAGGTGGTGAGGGAGAGTGTCTCTTCCGTGTTCTCGCCCGTTGCCACCGTCTTGGACACCGTCTGATAGCTCCCAGGCTGAGGAACAAAGCTGATCACAGGCGGAGTAGCCTTGCGCAGTACTGCCGTGGTAGAGGTTGCCTCCGTACTGAGGACCATGATGTCATCCCTGGGGTCAGCGGGAGTGCCCCCATCCTTGACCCTGTAAGCAGCCACTTCCGCGAGATAACTCCTGCCGGCGGTGAGGCCGAAGATCTTGCCCTCAGTGGTATAATACGTTCCGCCAACCAGCATCGGCGGCAGATTGCCATCCCCATTCTTGGCGAAGGTGATACCCACATACTCGGTGGGGATCAGACCGCTCGGCGTGCTTTCATAGACGCTCAAGGCGTAGCCATCAAAGTCACCGGTAGGGGGGGTGCCCACCTTCAGCTCGAAGAAGTGGTTGCCGATATTCTCCAGGGTGAGCTCAGCGGGCGCGGCGGGCTGATCAACGTTCAAATGGTGGAAGCTAAATGGCCCGCCACCATCGGCCGTCGCGATCACCGTCTGGTTGACCTGATCTTCTTTGCTGACGATCATACGCAGGTAATAGGTGCCGCTGGGGAGGTCGGCCGGTGGCGCAAGCGAGAGCGTCTGCCCTGCCGCAGCAGGCACCGGCCTTGGCGTTCCGTCTGCATCGGTGCCCCCAAGCGAGCCGATCAGCGCGCCTACATCACCGATGTCATCTGAGCCTGCCACACCGACTTCTGGGGTGAGATAGATGGAGATCTCGGTCTCGTCCAGTTGCGAGCCCGTGAAGGTCAGATCCAGATTGCCGGTATCGGCGTTTTGAACCGTAGTGCATGACGTTACCTCAGGCATGTTGCCCACTCGGTAGAGGACAAGATCTGCCGCTTGGGTGGTCGCGATCTGCCAATCGCCGACGATATGATCCGTAAAGGTGACGCTGATGGTAGAGGTATTGGCCGCATCGTCAACGATCAGATTGGCATTGGCGGTGGTGGGATTGGAGTCATTGTAGAAGGTCAACTCATACAGGCTAGCATCCGGTCTGCTGATGCTTATCGCTGCCTTAGCCTGATCAATCGTACGCGGACGAGCAGGACCGGTAAAGCACATGGTCAACGCGGCATCATCTTCCGTATCGATGCCCAGGTTCATGCGATGGTTCCTCTTCGTGATCTCTGATTTGAGCGTTGGATCAGCGGTCATCAACACAAGACCGTCGCTGTCAAGCATGTTCAGCACTTGACTTCGTGCTTCAATCGAGAGATTGGTGCCTACGCGGAGATAGAGCGTCTCACCAGTCTGTGGATCTACGCTCACCGGGAGATCTCTGAATCCCAGCAGTTCGGGGTAGGTGGGCTTTTGTGCATTTCCCCCAGTACCGAAGCTGACGCTACCGCCCCAGTAGTACGTCACCCCGAGCCGGACCCCCAGGGCCGATAAGGTGCCCCAGATCTTGGCGTTGTTACCACCGAGGTCGACATTGGCCACGGTCATCCCGCCGATGATATCGACGTCCTTCGGGACCTTGACGCTGGCGCGCAGGAAGAGCTCAAAGAAGTCATCGTCCACGACGATATAGGCCTTCCCCCCGATGACCTCATGCAGGTTGACCATGGCGGCCAGATGGAGGTAGAAGTCGGGGTTCCATTCGACCGCCAGTTGTCCGCTGTCGATGATCACATTCTTGGTGTTCTTCAGCTTCACATCGCTCAGCTTTAGCTGGAAGCCGTTTAGGCTGAGGGCGAGGTCTCCCCGTCCTGACATCACCTTGATAATATCAAAGGAGGTCGAGAGCAGCAGGGTCAGTGGCGGGATACCACCGCTGGAGAAGATGGTGTCATAGAGCCGATCAATCCCACCACCAGCCCCGGTTAGCCAGACGGCGCCTGCGCCATCGATATTGACCCCGGGCTCGAAGCCGGCCATGAAAAAATAGATCTTGTCTGGGACCGGCGTCCCATCACCGGGTGCACTCTTCACCTTGAGCTCAAACTCCAGCTCAAACTTGACGGTTTTCACCTTGCCAAGGACGCCAACCTGATAGCCACCAATGGTGTTGATATCAAGCTTGCCGCCCATGGCGGGCAGCGCGCTGATGTACTTGGGCAACATCAGTTCTACCTCGGAGTTGAAACCGAGATAGCCCTTACCCTTGCCGAAAAGCACGTCTTCGACATTGACCTTGCCCACCGGTTTGACCTTGTTCTTCTCGTTCTCAGACTTTGCCTCGTCGGATGGACTGTAGTTGGCGTCTTGGCGCAGCTTGCCATCTTCTTCGCTGCTGGACGTGACAGTATCACGCTTGTTCTTGCTATCCTCATCTCGTTCCAGTTGTTCCGCCTGCTTGGCTCCACCAGGTATCAAGAACGATAGGTCCAGCTTGCCGCCGAACGAGACCACATAACCAGACAGTGTCTCATAGTCATTGCCCGTGTACATCGCGCCAAATTGCCCATAGCGGAGGTCCACCGCTAAGCCCCCGATGGTCTGAAGCATATTATAGCCGTACGGCCAGACCAATGAGATGGTATTTGGCGGCTGCTGTCCGAAGAGACGCTCGCCACGCTCGTCGTACCTGATCAGCCCATGGTCAACACCGTCGATGAGGGGCGTGATGGAGGCGTTGCCTGACCAGACCGCAGTGCGGCTATTGGCGGTATACAGGTCGCCATCAAACTCCACCATGATGGCGTCTTTGCCGCCCGATAAACCACGATAGACCTGGACGTTGCCCTTCTCGAAGTCCAGTGCTCCGTTGATGCTAATGGTGTCCCGTGCTGAGGCGGAGACGGCGGAGCAGGCCTGAATCTCATCATCGCTCTCCGCGGTAATTGCGAACTCGCCACGCAAGACCAGGAGCGTATCTCCCGAATAGCTCTTGAAAGCCGCCTCGTCAGCGAAGGTTTTGATCGTGTAGCTGATGCTCGGGCCGCTGCCTTCCTTGACGACCACGACCACACTATAGGTGTTATTACGGTAGCTGGGATCGGCTGTTACGAGGAAGCTGAGCGCTGGCGCCGTCAGGTTTTGATCGATGCCCTCGGGTGGTGTCTGCCATGCGAAGACCAGCTCATACGCCCCGGTGGGCATCTCCTCCTCCAGCACGATCTCCATCAGACCGGGTTCGGCTGGGAAGATGATATTGGTTGCAGGAACAACAAAATATCGGCTGCGGTCACTCTTTAGGTACGCCCTAAGCTGATACTGGTCGGTGGCCGTCAGGAGGTTGAAACCTGTTCCGGTCAGGGAGAGGTGTCGCGTCCCTTGGCTATAGATCGCGTTCGGTCCCATGCTGGTGAAGGTAATCATGGCGTCACCGTCACTACCGGGACAAAGAATGTAGGTGGTGGCGGTGCCGATCAGATTATCAAGCAGGAGCTGACCATCGTCGGAGTCCGATAGGTCATAGGCGCGAAAGACCACCTTTCGATAGGAGGTCTGCGGGAGGACCTCCGCACTTATCTTCCAGGCCAACTGCTGTGTAGCTCCCACATCAAGGTTGCCGATCTCCATGGTGTAGGGGTACTGGTTGCTCGGTCCAGGATCTGGCAAGCTGCCATCGCTGTCGAGCGGCGTCATACCGTCGTCCACCAGTACGGCAATGGCGATCCTCTCCAGTCTTTTCGCATTGGATCTGCTGAGATTGGTGATGTTGGTCGTCACGTCGAAATAGCCCTGATCGCCCATGATCGGATCGATGTAGCGGGTATACCACAATGTCAGTGCTGGCGGGGCGGTGATGCTGATACCCACTCGGTCGGTATCCTTAACCCGTACATTGGAGTCCACGCCATAATAGGTGGAGACGAGCTGGCTGGCGTTGCCAGCTGCCACTGTGCCCAAGTCGTAGTAGAGTGCCAATGCGCTGTCAGCGGTCAGATAGCTCTTGTTATACGGGTTGGTAAAGGTCAGACCGCTGTCGGGGATGAAGTCAAAGATGGTCGAGGCCAGGTTGTTCCAGTGTCCAAAAGCCATCTGGTAAGGCCTGACCGCCTGGGGGGATTCATCGCGAATGGTATAAGCCGCGATGGTGGGATTGTGGTAGTCGTTGTAGGCAAAGAAGTTGGCAGGCAGGTAATCGTCGGTCTTCTCGCTAAGAATCTGCTCCGTTTCAACTCGCGTGATGCCACCGCCAGCGGAAGGAGGTTGAGCCAACTCATAGTAGGCATAATCCTGATTGCCGATGGCGGTGTCCAGCAGCAAGCGTGCTTTGACCGAGATCGGCTCTGCTCGATGATTGACCACGGAGTACGAGATGCGGACGGTGCCGTGCTCCTGGGAGCTAAGGTTCGCCACGGGTTCCAGCAACTGCGTAAAGGTGAGATGGTTCACCGTCCAGACTGCTTTGATACCCGTGTCGACCTTGGTCACACTCAGGTTGTTTCCCCAACCGAGAAAGCTATAATTGTTGCCGAAGATATACTCCCTGGTACCGACACTTTCTGTGACCACAAAGGATGCGAATGAGGTGTCGAAGGCGTCGGAGTGGTAGAGCAGATTCTTGTTATTGTCATCCTTGCTCAGGATATCTCCATCACGGGTGCGGACCAGAAAGCCGCCGTTCTTGGTGGAGACGATCACCTCAATATTGCCATTGGCCATGCTGAGCGTCTGTGGCTGCTCCGCGGCAGCCACAGACGGTGCTGGGAGAAACCCCATCAGCAGAGACAGAGCGACGACGAGGGCTATTGGTCGCTGCCAAGTCCTATTCATCTCGACACCTCCTACTGCTGAAGATAGAGATAGGTAATCTGGCTTACTCGTCTTTGGGTCACGAGATAGAGGGTGTAGAAGCCATCACGGGGAGCGGTGAAGCTGCCTGTGAAAGGAGTCAGACCCTTCATCTGCCCGGGGGTGTTGAGTCCAGGCTTCCAGTAGATCGTGTAGGGCTCTTCACCACGGGGATTAATGACCGTGACGTTGATCTCCCGTGAGCCTCTACCGTCGACGAAGAGCGTCTCCTCGGGTTGGGTCACTACCCCATTAACCGTGATCTCCACCGCATTTCGATCGTAGACCCGCACCCAACGGGTGGCTTTCCGCTGATTGCCCGCTTGATCGGTGGCGGTCAGTTCGATGGAGTAGGTTCCTGGCGTCTCGAGCTGGCTAGCTGTCAAGGTGGAGCTGATGGTGACCAGTGGACTGGGGTCAAGGTTGTCGGTGGCTGACACACTCTCCAGCGCTTTCGTCTCGAAGGCTGCGATGGTGGTCCCCTGGCGGACCGCCAGATTGTTGCCAGAGAAGGTAATCTGGGGTTTGGTTTGGTCAATGCAGTCGATGGTGAAGGCGTATCGGGTGGTCATGCCTGCGCGATCGGTGGCCAAGATCTCATAGATACCATTGGCGTCGATCTGGAGGGACATCGGCTGATCCGTATCGACTACATGACCTCGGCCGCGGAAGTAGATTATCCCAGCCTCATCCATGGAGGCGGTGATCGTCACCGGTTGGCGTGTCACCGTGTGCTGTAGCTTTGTATCGTTGGCTTTGTTATATGCCTCAACGCTCGCCTTGGTGGCTGGTAGCCCCATGACGCTGATGCTCGGCGCCACCCGATCAATCCCGGATACAGTAACCTGCACCACACTGGTATTACCCGCCCGATCGGTGAACCTCAGCTCATAATTCCCGTTCAGATCAAACACCTTGGTGAAGCTGGTGCCAAAGAGATTTTTACTGTCGTGACAGGTGACTGACTCATTGGAAGTAAATTTGTACGTGACCGACCTGAAGTCGCCTGCTGTCTGCTCGGCACTCACCACCGGTGCGGTCTTGTCGATGATATCCACCGTCAGCGAGATGCTGCTGCTCCTGGTATTGGTCGCCGTATACTCGAGTATTAGCTTGGCATTCTGTCGGAAGACGACCGTAGCACTATCGTCGGTCTGACTGATGGATATATCGTCTGGGCTGCCGTCGACCATGGTCGGCGTGATCGATTGGATCGGCTTGTTGAAGAGCAGATAGAGACTGACATCGGAGTTGGTCGGCGTATCTGCCAGCACGCCTTGATGCACGACCCCATCTGAGTCCACGAAGTAGGGCACCCATTGGGAGATGGTGGCGATCGGATAGGCCATGTCGAGGCTGGTCACCGCCGCGACGACGCTGCCCAAGTTGCCCGCAGCATCGCCAAAGAGGAAGGCAAAGCTCTCGTTATCCAAAAAGTCGTGATAGTAGCGGCCATGATATGCGCCTGGCTCTGTCTCCACGAGCACCCCGCTGGTATTCTTGAGGGTTACTTGCCCTAGTCGGTCATCGCTCATGGTCAGGTAGCCGCGGATGGAGAAAGGACCGGTCTTGACGTAGGTGACCGTCCCGGTCGGAGCTGTGTGGTCGAAACCTGTGATCGAGATCGGCACCCGCGTCTGATTGCCGTTGGCGTCCGTGATAACGACATCGAACTCAGCGTTGCTTGAGACCGTGACGGTGGCTCCTCTGACGGTGACGCTCGGCGATGGCTCACCGTCAGAGGAGCCACTAAGGGTCGTCTGGTTCTCGTCATAGACCTCAAACTCCAGCTGCAACACGTCCGAGAACACTGGGAAGGCGGTCTCCTTGTCGGACAATGCCTCGTAGTCGGCCTGGTTATAGCCCGCTACCTTGGTGCTCACACCAGCCGTGCTCTGATAGACAGAGAGTTGGTACTCTGGAGGGTTAGTATCCAGCTCCACTCGGGTCCTCGCCACAATCTCGACGTCAGGGATGGCGGTGATGCTGCCCCTGTTGCCGGCTAGATCCGCATACCGGAAGGTGTAGGGAGCCTGGTCCTCCAAGGTGAAGGTGTGAGTGGTCCTGGTATTCTCCAGCGGCTGGATCTTCTCATCCGTCTGTAGTGAGACGATGATCTCACCGCCCGTTAGGCCAGAGATCACCTCAGCGGTGTAGACCCATACGAGTTCCACCTGAGGTGGCTCCTTGTCAATGTTGCTGATGGTCACGGTGCGTCTCTGGATGGGGTAGGAGCTATCTTTGGGTTTGATGCCGTAGGAGATGGTCCCGTTCTGAGACATGGTGATCGAAGCGCCAACGGCGTTGCCTTGACCATCGCCCGCTGGCGTGATCTGCCCACCGGCAATGCTCTCTGGCAGTTCTAGGGTGATGTCCGGGTTAAAGGCGGCATTGATCACGACCTGGACATCCTGATTGGTCGGCGCAGTCTGCGAGATACTGACGGTGGTGCCATACAATGCGTCGTATTGGTCTACGGTAATCTGATCCTCATACAGGTCCCCGAAAAGATCCCAGTAGCTAACGGCATAGACCCCGTTGGCATAGAAGGGCAGATTACTCTTGGTCTGGGCATAGACAGGTGCCAGTGAGCTCTCGCTGGGGGTCTGGAGCAGGATAGGCTTGCTAAAGGTGGCCGTAAACCCGCCATTCGCTAAGTTGCCGCTTAGATAGGAAGCTGGTTCGTTTCTGGGGCTGAGCGTCACAGTGTAGCTGGGTGACCTATTCCCGGCTGCATCCTGGGCATATAGAGTGATGGTGCGTGCTACGGTCGGACGGCTGTCGGTCCTATCATACCGGAAGGCGCCGGAGAGGGTGACGACCTTGGCGTCCCCACTACCGGAGGCGATTGTCGTGGCGAAGAGACCGCCGGCAGAGAGCTTATCCGCTAACCAGTCACCGCCCATGGGTACCGCGAAAGCCGTCTCAGGATCGACCCCTAAGACCGCCGCATAGGCGGCATCAAAGCTGAGATAGAGCTGACAGCCGGACGAGTCGAACTCGTCCTGGATCTGGGCCCGAAAGTCGAACGTGTTCCTGTCAGCAGAGGAGAGATTGGTTACTGCCAGGCTTGGCGCTTCAGTGTCGATGTAATCAACGGTCACCTGTTGCGAAGCGACATTGTGATACTTATCAGTGACGTAGAAGGTGTAGCTGCCGTTCTCACTCAGAGCTACCTGACGGTCGGCCCTAAAGTCAGCCTGTAACTCGGCTTGATGAGAGCTGGATGGGGCGAGTAGTCCGACTTGCAGAGTCTCGGGTGCCACCACCGCACTGCTGATGGCCATTACCGAGGCGACCACATTACCGTTGGTGGCAGTACCAGGGATCCTGTCAGGGGATAGCATGATCTCGATGGTCGGGACCTCGTCCCCAGCCCAGACTATGAGTGTCTGTTCCGGAGTCCGATAGCCGCTGGTGAGCGCGATCTGGTACTTGATCAGGTTCTCGCCAGGCAGTAGCGGCAGACAGGCGGCGGTGTCGGCCTGGGCAGTACCTAGATCGGCGAGGATCGTCCCCCTGGTCTCGCTGCTCAATATCGAGGTGCGGTACTGGCGCTCCTTGGGAAGGTAGACCCAGGGATAGCTGCTGGCAGGGATCTGTAGCTCAGTTCCGACCTCACTTCCACTGGCTGTCTCGTTCCATGCCCTGATATAAGCCGCATAATGGGACTGCGTACCGACGAGCAGACTGGTCAGGTCGGTCTGGAAGTTGATCGATTGGTTCGCCTCGGGAACCGCGCTGGCAAAGATCTCGCTCGGGCGGCTGCCAGTGGAGATGGGGTACTCCGTCACCAGCTCCACTGGTCGGCCATGGTCGATGGTCTGACTAGTCGTCACCTGGGTGACGCCGTACTGATCGAGCTCACGACGGTCGATGAAGATGTTCGCGTACTCGGCCCGGTCGAGATGACCGCTGCCCTTGGCCTTGACCGAGACGACGACCTTATACGATCCGCTGGTGGTGGCTACGCCTGAAGGGATGGCGATATCCTGCGATGCTTTGGCGATCAGGGGAGCAGTAAAGAGCGGGGTGGAGGAAGCTCCCTCACCCGTCTTGTAGAGAGCGAAACGGGTCTCCGGGCTGGCGAAGCCGATATCAATTAGGTCCCAGTAACCCACCCGTGCGTTGTCCAGAGTGACGCTGAAGATGGCCCCGTCCAGACTGCGCGGCACGGCTGGTTGATCAGGAAAGGAGTTCAGAACATCTCCTGGCGTCGCCCCCGTGCCGTACGAGACCACGGTCTTGGGTGTGACGGAGACATTGTTGATCTTCCCGCTTGTGCCAATCTTGGCGTCACTGGCGAAGCGATAGTCGAGATTTTTGTAGGCGTACAGTTCGTCACCGAAGATCATGTTTGGCCAGTACGTGTCGTCTATCTGTCTAGCGATGATCGTAATGGTCTCCTGACCGTACCACTGCCTCAGTCGGGCGTAGAGGTCCGCCTTCATCTCCGTCGTCAAGTCCCAGCTCCAGTAGGTATAGGCGTACTTAGTGTTGGGGCCTGCGGGGTTCGAAGCATCTGCGGGAGCTTCTTCCCATGTGTCAAGCTCGCACCATTGCCATCCCCCGAGGTTCGTATCCACGGCAAAGATATCGACGGCTCTCGACTCGCCGCGGATATCGGCAGCCCGGAAACGCCTGATGTACCGCCACTGCCGACCACTAGGTGCACCTGGGCGCGATAGCATGACCCAAACGTCGGTTGCGGCTTTTTCGCCAGTCTCAGGCACCCAGAGTTTAAGACTATGGACCGCGGTCGGATCGTTGGGATTGGTAACTAACTCCGTGTTGTAGGTCGGAAGCTTAAGATTGTACTCAAAGTCGTAGCTCGCCGTCGTGACATAATCATGCGTGTCAGTGGCTCGAATATGGAGGGTGTACTGGTGCTTCACCCCGGCTGGCAGATCGCCGCGAACGATGTTGACCCGCTTATGGTTGTGGGAGTAGACCGTATCGAAGGTGGTGACGCTGGTCCAAGCTCCTTCGACCGGCTGGCTGCCTTGCGCGGTCCACTGGTACTCGACCTTGCTGATCTCACTGATATCCCAGATGCGTATGTCAGCCGTGATGACGCCCCGATTTAGACCTTTGTACTCAGTCTTATGGCCTTCTTTGCTAATCTTCGGTCCCACTCGATCTATCGTGTAATCGATGGCAAATGGTACCATGTCGACATTGCCGGCATGGTCCACTGGATAGAGCTGCAGTATCGAGCTGGCGAAGTTGTACTCCACATCATCCAGGAAACGGAGATGGATGTAGTTCCCACTGTCTAACTGGGTAAAACTGTAGGGCTTTCCTGAGACCCCAAGCTGATAGGCCGCAGCGTCGGGCTGCTCAGCACTGCCTGATACGGCGTACTCATAGTTGTAAGCAGCTACTTCATCTGGGCTTCCTCCCCAGGCGAAAGACCCGGTGACCCCGTTGGTTAGGCTCATGGACTCCCGGCCAGCACCGATCTGATCGGACACGACGACCGGGAAGCAGAATGCGGAGCCACCCTGTCCCCCCGCATACATAACGGGCTTATAGCCACGCGGACCAGATGGTAAGTTGGTGGCCGCTGTGGGTGGAGTGGGGTCCAGCCAGAGTTGTTGGGCAGGCATGACTCGTGACCCAGCGCTGGTGTCGATCAGTTCTACCGTTTCGTAGAGATTGCCTCTGGCGTCGGTCAAGGTATAGTCGTCCTTGCCTTCGTCCATGTAGATACGGTTGATCCCAATGGGGAGCGGTTGACCACCATACGTGATCATGGCCATCTCATCGCTGATGAGCTCGTCTAGTTCAAAATACGCTCCAGATACAAGGGGACCGTTCTTACCGTCTTGAACGGTCGCGATGTATTGGGCAGTGGCGGTGATTGGTGCTCCCTCTATGCCGACATTCAGTTCCGCCACCACCCGGATACTTGCTTCCGGGGAGGGGATCTGCGGGCTGATGAGTGCACCGTCGCTCTGGCGCAAGAACAGTAATCTCTCGGTGAAATAGACAAAGAAGCCAACTTTCTCGCCAATTCTCGCGAAGACGTCGCTTCTACTCATCTGGAGGGGGTTTGTCCGAGTAGCGCGTACCATATCGATCTTTCGTACCATAGGTCCGCGATTATCCATGTATGCGGGCGACTTAAGCGTGACAGTGGAACCTGAGGAGATGGGGTTTCCCGCCAGATCTACAATCAGCGAGGTTGACTTTTCGGCTGCGGCTAGGTAACTGACCTGGCTGGTCTTCTTGCCAAAGAGCTTTAGGTCAAATTCTGGCTCGCTTCTCACCCATGAGCTTTGGTTACCATAGGGCTCAACCTCATAGATATAGTGGTTGAGAAGGACAGGGTTCCCAGCCAGGTCGTACGTCTCAGGTACTTCATAGGCGAAGGTCAGGGTGTCAGTATCCAGGCCGACCAGTCTAGCCTCCCTCTCCTCGACCGAGACACCGGTCTCCTGAATGTTATCAAGAATGCGCTTTACTCGAAACTTTAGCGTCGGGGCGTCGGCTAGCGCCATGGGTTGATCATTGGCGAAGCGAATGTTCTCGTCAAACTTCAAGTTAAGGTAGATAGTTTCGCCGCTGGTAAAGTCAGTGAATGGCTCCATACTGCCATCTGACCGCAACCTAGTCGTGTGGATGGACGTCACCTTAGGACCCACCACATCTGCCAGCATGATACTCATGTTCGAAACCTTCGAAGACCCACAGGTGCAGGCATTACCGAAAGCTCCGAGATACATCCAATAATAATGACCGCCTGCTCCGAATGGTACCCAGTGACCTCTACCCATGGTCAGGGTGGTGTCGGAGTCGTAGTCGCCAGTGTCATGTTTGATCAGGGTTTTGTTAGCCGATTGTATCCACGTGGTCGGCCACGCTGTCCAACTTTTCAAGTGCCTATCAATGTTCCAATGGCGATCGTTGGTCAGGTTGGCAATATAGGAGAGGCGGAGGTCGCCTTTGTCATAGGCGGGTCTGATCGCTTGCTCAAAGGTGTAGGAATACCACATATCGTAGGTCTTGCTATCACTCTTGTGCCGAAAGCTGGTCCCAAATGTCAGCTTAGTCGGTATGTCAGCGGCGCCGGTCGACCCATCATTGGTGAAGGCTGGTGCGATATTGTAGACAGAGTTGTTGTCACTGCCAATGTAAGCTTTTTGGAAACTGCTGCGGTTGTAGGTGCTCGCATTCATCACCGGATAGATGGTCGTGGCCCGGCTGTAGGCGACGCTATCACCATCCGGCCCCTCGGCTGAAACTCGCGAGGTGAACAAGGGCGTCACCATGAGGAGCGCCAGACAGATCACGACTAGTCGTCTGTGTCTTGCCATGCTATACCTTCCTTTCACTTGGGATGCGCTGGCGGAGCGCAGGACGCTGATCAAGTGGATGCTATCAGGGCCCGGGAGAGAGTGCTTGTCCATCTCATTATAGCGAGCGTGCTACCACCAAAACCGCCACCAGAATCCCATCCTTAGCCAAATAATACGAAATGAGCGACAAAAACCGCAGGGTTTCGTCCCTGCGGTTATCTGTCTGACTATGGTGTTCGGGCTTCCTCAGTCACTCTCTCTGGCGGCATCCGTGATCTTGTCGAACCGGTGTCCGTAGTGGTTCAAGGCTGTACAGCGTCGTAGCAGTTCCATGGCTTCTGCCTGCCTGTTGGATGCTCTGTAGAACCTCAGCAGGGTCTCCGCTGCCCGTAGGAAACTGTCCTCGCAGCGAAGCCGCGTACTCTCAGCCCACAGGGCATCTAGGTCGCCCAGATAGCCGCCAGCATAACTGCTTACCACCTCTTGGGCGTTCTGAGGTGAAGGTTCCTGCTGGTATTTCTCCACCGCCTTCCAGAAAGCATCATAGTCGCTGGTGATCTCGTCCATGGTCAGGCGGTACACCCCCTGGTCATGAACGATCGGGTTGCTAGCACCCATGCTCGCGAAGGCTCGCCGGATCTCACCCCTGCGCGTGTGAAACAGGCTGGCGACATTGGCTTCGCTCCCCTCCCACAGATCGGCGCAGATACGATGCCTGCTGACCCCCTGGCGGTTCTCTAGGAGATAGGCCAACAGTTCACGGGCTTTCCGGGTACGTATTCTGACTGGGTTGCCCTTATCATGGGATGGGGCAACGTAGAACCCGCCCAAGGTGTTAATGTAAACCCGTTCCGTCGTGTAGCCTCCATAGGTGAGCATCTCGCGGGCGAACTCCGGGGCGATACCCCATTCGACGGCGCGCTTCAAGACAGGCGCAAAGAGGGGCCTGAATCGAAAGTAGTAAAGCTGTCCATATTGGCGCGAGAGCTCCAGAAAACGATGAGTGCATTCCCTGGCCCAGTCCTCGTTACCCTCCTGCAGGTAGATAGCTGCCAGCCGTCCATAGGCAACGGTTGCATAGCCCTGACAGCCAACACGGTCACCGATGGCGATTGTCCTCTGGTAGTACTCAATGCATCGCCGCCTGTCCTGGTCAAGCACTTGCAGAGCGTTAGCCATCCGCCCATAGGCCAAGGCCTGAAAGAACGGTGTCGTATCATCCATCAGCGTGAGTATCTCGGTGATATACTCCTCGGCCTTTTCCGGCTGCTTAAGCAAGTCTGCACAAGCCTTCCAGATCCTGACGGAATTCGCATGATCACGGGTGCTGCGGTTCAGAATAGCGTACTCTTCCGCCAGACCTAGATAACGGTCCGAGGCTGCGGGATCAGCAGGTCTATCAGGTCTATCAAGGTAGAACTGGAGCGACTCTGAGGTGTGCAGGACCTCTGCATAGAGCAGGTAGTTGACACTATACTCCTCATGAAGCCCCAGCCGGCGCATGCGCTCCAACTCTGACTCCAGCAGCGGCAGAACCTTTTCTTCCTGTCCCATCATCTGGTATGACTTGGCGGCATAGGCCCCGACACAGTGGCGCATCAACCAATCCCTCTCCAACTGTGGGATGGATAAGGATTGCTCATAGGCTCTGAGGGAGCCCCTGTAGTCACCCATGTAGAAGTAGATGGCGGTCAGGTAACGCCCAAACCAGGCCTTGACGCGGACATCTCCCGAGATTAGGCACGCGTCCATCATACGTTGGGTCAACTCCAGTGCTTCCGCCAACTGGGAGGTAAGGGTCAGGTTGTGTATCTTCTCAATGATGACCTCGTACCAGTCCTGCATGGGCGCCCCCTCGAGCACAGGCAGCAGGCCATCAACGCAGCGTGTACTCTCCTCAAAGGACGCCCTATTGCGTAACACCCGTGCCTTGTGAGTCATGGCCTGCAGATAGAGTCTTCTGTCGTCACGATCGAGCTGGGAGATGGCCGCACTTAGGTACTTGTCTGCTTCGTAAAAGTCCCCTCGGTCAGATAAGTAGATCCCTTTCGCCAACTGGACCCGGGGGGTCAACACAGCCTGATGCTCATCGAGATAATCGAAGTATTTCCTCGCATTCCAGCGGCGGTGACCGTCATAGGGCCTACCCAAGTTGGCAGCGATGCATTCCTGGATTACAGTGCCATCATCGAGCAGCAACGCATAGTCGGCGGCCTGTTCATAGTCTCCTACGTCGAAGCAACTTGTCATGGCCTTGCGCAGGGTCACCTGTCCCAGCCCGTCATCATGTTGTTGGAGGAAATGACGGAAAAGGGTGTGATAGCGGTAAGAGAGATCAGAGACACGCACAGTAAAGATGTTGCGGTGAACCAGCTCATCTAGCACCGTCTGCGCATCGACGATGCCCAAGAGGCTGTTGCATCTCCCCGGGTCCAGATCGGGAAGCCATGACGTGGCCTTGAGGAAGCGCTGAGTATCGCCAGGTAGCGCTGCTAAGATTTGCTCCAATAGATAGCGGCAGAGATCACGGTCGGCACCGGGAGTGGATACAGAGAGACCGCCATTATCCTCCACAGCTAGGCCATACGATCGCACAGCGAGGGTCCATCCCTCGGTCGCCGAGTAAGCACCGGCATCGAAAAAACCCCACAACCTCTCGGTCTCCTCGCGGCTAAAGCACAGATCCTCTCTTGTCAGCTCAGCGATCGTACCAGTCATCTTTAGTCGATAGAGACTGCTCCATAGTCCATGGCGACTAGCCATAATCAGAGTGAGGTTCGGAGGGCAGTCCTTGACCCACGCAGTGAGCAGCTCGACCAGATCCTCATTGGTGATGATGTGGAGATCGTCGATGATGACCGTCAGGCGGCTACGTCCTATGGTTCGCAGCAAGGCGGACAGCACATGGGGAACAAATGCTTGGCTTCCTGAGAACGGGATCTGATCCGTGGCATGAAATTCGAGCTCCACCAGTCTCGCGCGTAGAGATGCCTCAAGATGCCGTAGAAAGAATACGATGTCGTTATCCCTATCATCTAGGAAGAGCCAGACGATATCGTCGCGCCCCTTGGCATACTGCATGAGAAGGGTGGTCTTGCCATACCCCGCATCGGCATGTATGTAGGTCAGCCTGCTGCCTAGCGGGCAGAGCTTCTCGATCAGCCGAGGGCGGTGGATAAGCCGATCATTAATGCCAGGAGCTACAGGAGAGCCACAAGCCGCATATATCGCTGCATCCGCCATGATTGGCATTTCCTTATCCAGTGGCGAACCCTGGCGTGGTTTGATGTAGCGACCGGACTTGACTCTGGCGTCAGATGGTTTTTCCACCGTCTCAGGAATCAGCCATATCCAGCCATGGCGTTCTGCGCCTGGGAGCCTGCCCTCGAGACATAGGGCATGTACTCGGCGTTGTGAGATTCCCCATGTTTCGGCAGCCTCTTTGGGGGTTAGGTACCTCAAGTTCATCACCCACTCACGAGTACTTAGTCTTACTGTTCTGTATATTTAACTGTAATTGTAAGCGAAACTTCGTATAATATCAAACGAAAAATGTCTATGTACATCAAGATAGCCACTGTGAGCGAAAGCTCGCAGTGGCTGTCTTAGTCTGCCTCTGGGGGTACACCCGATGACGTGTGGCCTATGAGCCGAGAGGCTTACTTGAGCTCGACTTCACGTTCCACCGACCCACCACGTTCTGAGATTAGCTTAACCGTCACGGCGCGAGTAGCTGCCGTGTCGACCTTGACCGTCCAACGAACGCGACGGACGCTGTTAGCGGGAGGAGCATAGTGGAAGAATGAGGGCCCTTGCCCAGCTGAATAGCCATCGAGATAGCCGATCTCGACCTGTTCTTCACAGTTGATCAGTTCCATGCCCACAGCGAGTTCGAGTCTCAGCATATCTGGGCGGACTGCCTTCTGCTTGACAGCTTGTTTGCTGACATTGGTGGGCAGGTAGCCATGGTTGGAGACGACTAGGTTGAGGCTGAAGAGACCCTCGCCCACTTGGTTTACATGAACCTCGTCGATATGCACCTCAGGAAGAGATAACGCATAGCCGGTGGTAAACTGAGTTATCTTGTGGCACTCAGCCTCCAGGAACTCGGGTGGTGGGTTCTGGCGGTACTCCTTTAGGCGCCAACCACCGATCTCGACCTGGCCAAACTGCGGGTGATCGTGCTTCTTCCAGCTCACAAACCCTCGCCCCGACAGCTCGCGATCGTTCCACTGCAGGAGCCTGAGCTCTACCTTCTGGCTCTCTTCGGGAGAGAGGTTCCAGAGCTGTTTGGTGTTCAGCTCTGGCGCTGCACGGCCCACTGCATCCCAGAGCTCTGGCGTAAAGGCGAAGAGACCGAGCTGTTCGAAGCACCAGTCATCCAAAACCCCGGACCAGATATCGCCGTAACAGCAGACCACGGGATAGCCGGTGGCATCGGTCCCCAGCTTGCCGATACGCCCATACATCGCCACATCTTCGCGGGCAAAGTCCTTATCAGGAATGGTGCTGTGTGGACGGAAGAGGACGCCGCCGGTGGTGTGGTAGAGCAGGACGCCAGCAATGTTCTTGTGCCTGCTGATAAACTCTACTTGGTTACGTGTCTCCGGCTCGGAGAGCGGAAAGGGCCCCGCCCCGGGAGTGAGTGGGTTGTAGCCGGCGGGGAAGTTGCGGTTGAGATCGAGACCATACTGGGTCGGGGCGACCTGGAAGGGGAGTTCCACCTTGGCAAGCGGCTGGCCCTTGGCATCTCTTAACGTGCCTTCGCTGAACAGATGGTAGAAGGGACCGACCAGGTCGAGCGGGGTGCGTTGGATCATCAGGCGGGGATCATCAGGGCAGACTTTCCAAGCCCCGCGGGCATCATCGCGGATACGCATGGATAGGATCTCGCCATCGCCGTCCAGGTCTTCGGCATGAAGACCTGGAGGATTTTCATCCCGGCGCCAATCAGGGTAGATACGCACGCTGCTGCGCAACATGGTCGGGGTGGTCAGGTAGAGCTCTGCTCCGTCCGGATTGATCCGGGGGAGAACGTAGAAGGTACGGGTGTCCAAGAGCTTGCGTACCTTCGGATCGCTTTCGTAGTTGCGGACGAGGAAGTCGATCAGGTAGACGCAGGCGATGGAGCCAGTCACCTCGCCGGCATGGATGTTGCCATCCACGTACATGGCCGGCTTGAGCTCGGCGGGACCGGTAGCGCCATTGGTCATGGTTACCACCCAGACATCCCGGCCCTCGTAACTCTTGCCGATGGAGCCCAGGCTGAGAAACTGAGGATAGGCTTCGACCAGCGCGCGTAGATGGCTGGTCAGTTCCTCATACCGATAGTAGTGATCGTAGCTGATCACAGGGTGTGTCATGTGCATCCCTCACATTCCAGAAGATTATTCCGATGCCATCTTACTTCTGGGATGGAACGGCCAACTCCTCTCATGAGCTCGGGAAACACAAAGAAGAGAGGGGAGACCCCTCTCTTCTGACTGCGGGCGCAGCACGGCAGCGCCCCTACGATCACGATGAACGAGCACAAAGTCCTGATGCCTGATGGCTGATGCCTTCGGGCTGTGCGTTACTTGAACATCCGCTCCAGCAGGCCCTTGAAAGCAGCACCGTGGCGCGACTCGTCTTTGCACATCTCGTGGACGGTGTCATGGATTGCATCGTAGCCCAGCTCTTTGGCGCGTTTGGCGATCTTCAGCTTGCCTTCGCTGGCGGAGAACTCAGCGTCGACGCGCAGCTCGAGGTTCTTCTTGGTGGAGGGGAAGACGACCTCACCCAGGAGCTCGGCAAAGCGGGCAGCATGTTCGGCTTCCTCGAAGGCGATACGCTTGTAGGCTTCGGCAACCTCAGGTAGACCCTCGCGATCAGCCTGACGGCTCATGGCCAGATACATGCCGACTTCGGTGCACTCGCCAACAAAGTTCTTGCGCAGACCATCAAGGATCTCGGGATCGCAACCAGCTGCCACACCGATGCGATGCTCGTCGTTCATATACTTGGCTTCGGTCTTCTCGACGAACTTGGACTTCGGGGCGCCACACTGCGGGCATTTCTCCGGAGCTTCGGGACCCTCATGAACATATCCACACACACTGCAAATCCACTTTTTCATATTCCAGTTCCTCCTCGAGTTTCGTTATTGCGCCGATTTACCAGCGGCTTCTGTATTAATAATAATATCTATTGATAAGGAAGTCAACCCCAAATCTACTGTTTTATTGGTTAGTGACGAAAAAAGTTGCGACCTCGCTGGCCAGGGAGCCCGTGCTAATCTATGCCAGATCAAAGTCGTACTATGCCGCTACTGTATCGATCTGCCGCCTCGAGCTCAACTGTGTAAGAAACGTGTAAGGTTGATGTAAAGCCCAGACGCTAACCTGAATGTGGATGGGGGGAGTTGCGCCATCCTTATTGGTTTACAGGTGTAGCGAGAGGCGAGAGAGACTGACAAAGAAAGGTGGATGAGCCCATGGCAAGAAGACCAATGGCATGGTTGGCTGTCATCATCTTGGTGACGTCGTTCATGATCCCCACAACACCGACCGTGAATGCTGCCGTCACACCCCTGATGTTGGAATTAGGAGACCCGATCGAAGGTGGCCTCGGGGATTGGCAGGCATACTGGGATCTGAATAAGCACGTGGCAGTAATTCAGACCAGCGGCGAAGCGATTAAGATGTACCGCCAAAGACTTACCTATAACCTAAGTGAGGTTGGCGGCGGGTTCATGGATATGGGTGCTCAGTCCCGCCCCACGGGGAACAAGAGTATCGAGGCGGTACCGCTCCTGAAGATGTATCAAGAGGAGATGACGGTCACCGCCGGGCACCTCTATGTGCTAAAGACGAAGTCTCTGGGATATTACGCTCTCTACATGGAAGACGTTCAGGAGAAAGACGGGGACTACTTCATGGCCTTTACACTGTACAAGATGTCAGGAGCACCGTCGATCGCCCCGGCACCCCAGCAGCCTACTCAACCCACCCAGCCAGCACAGCCCACCCAACCAGCGCAGCCCAACGATGGCGCGCCAAGCAAACTCACCGCTACCGCCGCCAGTGGCTCGGTCAAGTTGACGTGGGCAGCGCCTGCAGGACAGACACCCATCGGGTATTATGTTTTCCGTGGGATCGCTTCGGGAGCGCACGACACCGTGCCGCTCACTGACTTCCCTGGAAAGGCGACGGAGTACACAGATACCAAAGTGCAGGTTGGCACGACCTATTACTATGTGGTCATGGCGGTCTGGAGTGATCAGACTCAGAGCCCACCATCCAACGAAGTTGCCGCGAAGCCTGCAGTCCCAGCTGCTGCGGAGATCAAGACCGAGATCTGGCTCCAAGTCGATAATCCGTCTGCCAAGGTCAACGGCAGAGTTCAACAACTGCTCGCGGCTCCCAGGATGCCGGAAGACCGTGTCATCGTCCCCTTCCGCTTCATCGGCGAGGCCATGGGGGCCGAGATCGGTTATGTTGCTGAGGAGCAGAAGGTGACCTACAAAATTGGGAGTCAGTTCATTGAGCTATGGCTGAATCAGACACGGGTCAGGGTCAATGGCAAGGAGGGCACCTTGGACGTGGCGCCTGTCTTGGTCGACGGCCAGTATACCTTTGTTCCGCTGCGCTTTGTCGCCACCCAGTTGGGCGCTGTCCTCAACTGGAACCCGGATGATAACTCAGTCACGATCACCAGCACTAGGACGGAGAAGACGTCTCCAGCACCGTCAACCGGCAGCACGCCTACGACCCCCGCCGCCCCCCCGAAGGTCGGGGCCAAACAACTCGCGTATTGGGTCGAGGCTGGCTCTCGACTGGTGGTAGAAGGAAACGTGGTCTATGAGGACAGCGACGGCATGTACAGCCCCGCGATCAACCCAGAGGGAACGCTGATTGCCTACTCACACGCGGATAACCAACTGCTCGTTGGCAACTCCGAAGGTGAGTACGAGGTGGTGTATGAGCATCCCGATATCGATTATGTGATCTACCCCATGGCTTGGTCCAACGATGGCAGTGAGATTCTGTTCCTGACCTACTATCGGGGTGGGTTTATCGGTGGCAATCAGGGAGGTATCCTGAATCTCGAGACCGGGAAGGTCAGCTGGGTCTATAAGGGAGTCAACTCGGCAGACTGGGCCCAAGATGGGCGCATCGTCGTCGCTACGACCAATGACATCTTGATCGTTGACCGCTTGGGACGCACTCAGGTGGATCTGACCCCGGTCCCAGGCAAAATGTTCTACGATGCCGATGACCCAACCTTCTCGCCAGACGGCCAAACTCTCATCTATCAGTTGGGAGAGGACTTCTATCTGCACGATATCGCCAAGGATGGCTACGTGAAGCTCATCCGTACCGAGGTCGAAGGCGATCCAGCGCGTATGGCGACAGATGGTCGGATTATCTATGTGGATAAGAAGATCGTCAAAGTGTTTGACCCGGTGAGTGGTGAGATCGCCACGATCAGCAAGTCGACAGACTGCCGATACGCCGGTTGGATGAATGGCGAGTAGCGGTAGCCATCAGCCCGAAGCCGTCAGGCATCAGTGGGCATGCTTCGCGGGCAGTTGCATCCCTTTCCAGCTGATGACAGATGTCTTGCTGCATAGGAATCGGGCAGCCGGGAGCGAATATTGACATTATTACCTACGCGGTGGTGATGTTGTATGTCGCTCCCGACGGCTCGCATGCTTCATAGAAGCATTCTTCGCCTATTTATCGGTGTCTACCTCTTCGGGCTGGTCATGATGATGAGCCTTAACGTCATCGCCTTCGGGCAATCGCTGCAGAGCATGATGGGCTTCTGGATGTTGCAGATGTTGGGGCTGGGCGTAATCCTCGTTGCCCCAGGGTTCTTAGTGAGTCTACGATTGCTCAAGCCCTTGCGAGGCTGGCTCATGATGAACGACAGATCACGGGCTGAGCTGGCTTCCGCGGCGCGCCGCGCCGTGTTTCGCTATCCTTGGCAGGGGATAATCTTCTTTGCCGTCTTTGGAGTGGTCGGGTCAGGGCTGTTTCATCTCACCCAGGCACTGCATGACTATGGTACCATTGCAGCTGAGCCGGGTTGGTGGGAGGTCACCTCGAGGATCTATCTGGAGGAGCTCAGTCTCAGCATCGCGCTAGGGATTGTCTTTTTTGTGCTTGCCCGCCGAGCGCTCAGGCGATTTCTCATGGTTCTGCCGGCTCCATCGGTGCGCGACACCCATCGGCTCTCGGTTCGACTTCGCTTTGCCCTAACGTTGGTGGTACTGCTCGTACACAACTCGATGGTCCTGCTGGCGGTCTATCTCAACGGGATCTATTTTCGTGAACCCCTTCGTGGGATCCAGCTAGCCCTATTGGTGGGAGAGTCACTGTTCGTCAGCATCGGTATCGGCTTGATTGCGGTCAGCGACCTCTCCTCAGACCTAAATCAGGTCACCAAGGGGCTAGTTGTCTTGGGCCAGAGTAACCGGATCGGGTTGCGCCAGCCCCTGCCCATCACCACCGACGATGAGATTGGCGATCTAGTGTTGGCCTTTAACGCTCTACAGGTGAAAGCGCAGACGGCCGCCGAGGAGATGGAGCAGGAGCTGGAGCTAGCCCGCAGGATCCAGACTGAGCTGCTGCCCAGATTGCCCTACTCCCAGATCGGTGGGTATCGCATCGCAGGGTTTTCCCTTCCCGCCCGCGAAGTGGGCGGCGATTTCTATGACCTGTTAGATCTGGGTAATGGTCGCGTAGGGATCGCCATTGGCGATGCTACGGGCAAAGGAGTGCCCGCCGCCATGCTGATGTCCGCTACCGTAGCCTTTCTTCGTTCCGAGGCCTATGCTGGCGAAGAGCCCGGTCAGGTCGTCGCGCGATTGAATCAGCTGTTGGCGGCAACCATCCCGGCCGGGTTCTTCGTTACGCTGCTGTATATGGTCGTCGACACGCAAACCGGCCGAGCCACCTATAGCAGCGCTGGCCATCTCGACCCGCTACTAATTCGACGCGGCCGAGAGCAAGGCGAGTACCTGCCAGTGGGTTCGCTGCCTCTGGGGATCGATCCCCAGGAGGTCTACAGCCAACAGGATGTTCTGCTCACAGCCGGAACGAGATTGGTCCTATATACCGATGGTGTGATCGAGATCCATGACAGTCTGAAGTCGAGCTGGGGATTTGAAGGATTTTCCCGCCTCGTCGAGAAGCTCTGCAGGGAGAATCACCCAGAAGGTCTTATTACTCAGCTCAAACAGGAGATCAGGGGCCGGATCGGAGACGCACATGCTGATGATGATCTGACCATCGTGGTTCTGGAGATGCCGGAGGATCATCGGTGATGGGCAACATCATGGAGATACTGAACTTACTTCGGCAGGGAGAGGTCGAGGCCGCCTGCCGTCGGATTGACCGGGGAAGCATCCTCGACGAGGCCATGTCGGTCCCTGAGCTGGTTGGGATTGGAAGGCAACTCGTAGCCTACGGCTGTCCATCGCAGGCGGTGGCTCTGTTGGAGAGCGGGTCGCGGCTCGGTATGGAGCAGAGCTCCCCGGAGCTCAATGCAGCGCTGGCCTGGCTGGGGATCGCCTACCTGGAGACCGGGTCGATCGCCGATGCCGACGCGATCTATGAACTGACACGTCGCGAGCAAGAGACCGGGCAGTTCGAGCTAACCTTGCTGCGAGCTAGGTGGTTGCAGAGCGAGGGACGCTCAGGAGAGGCCCGCAGGCTCTATCAGGATGGGCTCGTCACGTATCAGAGCACTGAGGAGATAGCCATCCTGCTGATCGAACGAGGACGCATCCGGCAGGACCAGGGCGACTCGGTCACCGCCAGGGAGGATTGGCACAGAGCTGAGCGCATGGCAGCCCTGATCAATGATCGTTCACTGCTAGCGTGGTGCCGGCGCCTGCTGAAGAGCAGCCCGCCTACCCAGCCTGGTCCAGCATCCGATCAGGCGCCACAGACGGTGGCGCCGAAGTTGTACATTCACCTGCTGGGCGAGTTTGCTGTCGAGCGTGGTCAGGACAGGTTGCCGATTGGTACGTGGGCACGGCACAAAGCGGTGGCTCTTCTTCAGTTTCTTGCCATCCAGCCCAAGGGGTGGGCCCCCCGTGAGCGAGTGTTGGACGCCCTTTGGGGTGAAGAGGCCAGCCACAATGCGTTGTACGTGACCCTGCACTCGCTGCGGCAGGGGCTGAATACAGGGTTGGCGGAACCTCTGAACTATGTTACCCTACAGAATGGCCTCGTCGGTCTTGCTCCTGCGCTGTATCTAGGAAGCGATCTACAGCAGTTTCGCTCGTGCATTCAGGCGGCGCGAACACACTGGGGTCAGGATCGCCGCCTGGCGCTGGACTGCTACCGCCGAGCTATGGGGATTTGTAAGGGCGAACTGCTTGCCGGCGTTCCGGATCAACTATGGCTCTCACCGTTGAGAGAGACAGTTCGCCAGATGGCGATTGAGGCGCTGGTACGACTGGCACAGGCGTGCGCCACTGGCGATGAAACAGACAGCCTAAGCCTATGGATGCAGCTGTTGGAGATCGAGCCCGGTCATGAACAGGCGGTGCGCGAGGTCATGCTCCTGCAGTGGCGACGTGGGCAGAGAGCTGCGGCGCATCGACATTTCGCCAACTATCTTAACTATGTACAACAGGAGCTGGGAGCGGATCCCGCTCCCGACCTGCTTACGCTGCACGGTCAGATTGAACGCTTTCGGGGAGGAGACGCCAATGAGATCGACAACGCCCATGGACGGACTGCTGCGCATCCGCGGGAGCTCTCAACCTGATAGAGTGGCCATGGCGGCTGTTTCCGCGGCAGCGCGTGAAGCGGGCCTGGGACGTGAGCGCTTGGATGACCTCAAGACCGCCGTGGCGGAGCTCTGCCTTAACGCGCTGGAGCATGGCAATGGCAATCGCCGCGATCTGCCCATGGAGGTCCGCTTCACCTCTGGGCGCGGCCTTTTCAGTGTCTCTGTCCGTGATCACGGTCGTGGCTTCGCGCCCGACGATTACCCTTCGCCCCGCCTCGAAGATCAGATCGATGGGACAGGGCCAACACGAGGATGGGGACTTTTCCTCGTCCGGCAGTTAGCTGATCGGCTTGATGTCAGCTCGGACGAGCGCGGCTGTCTAGTAGAGCTATCATTTGAGTGTGGCGCGAAGGGGGACGTCCGATGAGCAATCTACCGCTAACGATAGACAGCGAGCGTCGCCCTGAAGGACTGATTGTTCGCCTAAGTGGAGAGGTGACTGGTGAGTCTGCCGATCTCTTTCAGGGGCTGCTCTCCGAGCCGCTGCCACCTGCGCTGCTACTGGATTTTGCTGAGGTTGATTACGTCAATAGCGCGGGGATCGCCATCTTGATCGGGCTTCTACGCGGCACTCGAGCTGCTGGAACTGTGATCCGGGTGATGAGCCTTTCGGATCACTACCGCCGGATATTTCGCATGGTGGGCCTTACTCAGTATCTTGAGATACTCTGATCGCCTGCGAGCAAGGGATGACCACTGAGCCTCACTCAGTGGTCATTATCGTTTCATCAGCCCGCCATGGTATAATGGATCTGCCAAGAATAGCCTGAGGGTGCGCAATCGATGCGCCAAGGGAGGATTTGCCGTGTCTCATCATACCGCTAGAGAAGGATATATGCGTCTAGAGGAGAGGATTAACCGATTTCCCCAAGGCGCTCCACCTTCCGAAACACTTTATATGATCCTCAGCCTGCTGTTTAGCGAACGCGAGGCGGGGCTCGTCGCACAGTTGCCGATCAAACCGTTCACGGCCAAGACCGCCAGCCGCATCTGGAAGCTCAGCGAAGCAGAGACACATGCCATTCTAGAGACGCTGGCCAGTCGTGCAATTCTCCTGGACTCAGACCATAACGGTGTTCAAGAATACATACTGCCTCCGCCCATGGCTGGATTCCTTGAGTTCTCCATGATGCGGACCAGGGGTGATATCGATCAGAAGCTACTGGCCGAACTTTACTATCAGTATCTAAATGTGGAGGAGGATTTCGTCAAGGAGCTGTTCTTCAGCACCGAGACGCGTTTGGGGAGGGTCTTTGTCCAGGAGCCGGTATTGACCACTGAGAACGCAGTCCACGTTTTGGACTTTGAGCGTGCCAGCCACTACATCGAGACCGCCCAGCATATTGGCGTCAGCATGTGCTATTGTCGGCACAAGGCCCAGCATGTGGGCAAGGCCTGCGATGCTCCCATGGATATCTGCCTGACCTTCAACGGGACAGCCGATTCGTTGATCCGACATCAGTATGCTCGCCGTGTGGACTCAGTGGAAGGGCTGGAACTGCTGCATCAAGCGTACGAGCACAACCTGGTCCAGTGTGGGGAGAATGTGCGTCAGCATGTCAGCTTCATCTGCAATTGCTGCGGCTGCTGCTGTGAGGCGCTGGTGGCGGCACGCAAGTTCGGTATGCTGCACCCGGTGGTGACTACCGCCTTCATCCCTGAGGTAGATCAGACAAGCTGCACTGGTTGTGGGCTCTGCGCTCGAGCCTGTCCCATCTCAGCCATGGAGATGGCCGAGACTGATCTGTCAACAGGAGGCCAGGCTCCCAGACGCGCCAAACTTCACGAGGAGACCTGCCTGGGCTGTGGAGTCTGCGTGCGCACGTGCCCGAAGCAGTGCATCACGTTGCGGCGCCGGACGGAGCGGATCATCACGCCGGTGAACTCGGTCCACCGTATTGTTATGATGGCTATCGAGAAGGGGACGCTCCAGGAACTGATCTTCGATAACCAGGCCTTTGCCAGCCACCGTGCCATGGCGGCCGTGCTGTCGGTCGTGCTGAAGCTCCCACCGCTCAAACGTGCCATGGCGAGCAAACAGATGAAGTCGGTCTACCTGGATCGGCTCCTGGGGCGGATCTAGCCTGGTCAGGAGTCGGGTTCTCCTCTTGCAGCCCGATCCAGGCGATGATATACTATGTTCTATCGAGAACGTTCTATAAAGAACGTTTTGGGGTGGTGATTGTTTGGCTGAACGGCACGAGATCTTGGCGGTCCTCTTGCGCACGACGCATAAGGGTCTGTATGAGTTGGTCAAAGAGGCCTTTTACGAAGCGGGGCTCTCCAGCACCAGTATGGCGATCCTGCGCCGTCTTCACGAGCGGCCGGGCAGCACGGTCAGTGATCTCGCTCGCAGCACGGGGATGGCTAAGTCATACATCTCCAAGACGCTGGACCACCTCGCTGAGCAGAATTTTGTCGAGAAGCGCGCCGATCCTGCTGACCAGCGGTTAACGCGTATCTACCGCACCGAGTACTCTCGGTCACGATTTCAGGAGATGGAGAAGGTTATCCACCAGCGTCTGGAACCTGTCTTCGCTCTAGTGCCGGATGACAAGGTTGATGCTACTATCGAGGGTCTTGAACTACTGAAGGCGATCCTCGATCAGAGGAAGACCGATCGACTGAATGACAAAACATAGAGAGAAGGTGAGGTCCATATGCTTAATGACATGACGCAGGGCTCAGCGACCAAGCTGATCCTGACTTTTACCATCCCGATGTTCATCGGCAATATCTTTCAGCAGCTTTACAATATGGTCGACTCCATTGTTGTCGGGCGATATGTGGGGCCAAACGCCCTTGCTGCCGTAGGTACCAGCTTCCCAGTCATCTTTCTGCTCATCTCAATGATCATGGGCCTCACCATGGGTTCTGGCATCATCATCTCCCAGTACTTCGGCGCCAAGCAAAACGACAAGGTCCGCCGTGCTGTCTCCACCGCCCTGATCTTTCAGACTGTCTGTGGCGCAGTGGGTACGGTGGTTGGAATCCTGCTCAGCCGTCCGTTGTTGCAGCTATTGCGAACCCCCGCTGAGATCATCAACGACTCGACCGCCTATATGCAGATCTTCTTCGGCGGCCTACTGTTCATGTTTACCTATAATGCCCTGTCAGGGATCCTGCGTGCTCTCGGCGACTCCAAGTCGCCACTGTACTTCTTGATCATTTCGACCCTCATCAACGTCGTTCTGGATGTCTATTTTGTCGCTAACCTCGGCTGGGGTGTCCCGGGTGTGGCCTGGGCAACGCTGATCGCCCAAGGGGTCTCAGCGATCCTCTGCATTTTCTACATCTATAAGCGCGTCCCGCTGTTGCAGTTCAAGGCGTCAGAGTTTGTCTTCGACAAGGAGATCTTCAGGACCATGCTCAAGATTGGTATCCCTTCGGCGATCCAACAGACCATCGCCTCCATGGGCATGATGGCGGTGCAAGGACTGGTGAACTCCTTCGGTGGTGTCACCATGGCCGCCTACACAGCTGCATCCCGCATGGACTCCTTCGCCATGATGCCAATCCAGAACTTTGGGATGGCGATCTCTACCTATACCGGACAGAACGTCGGCGCCAACAAACTCGACCGTGTGCGTCACGGCTTAAGATCGACGCTGATGATGGTCATCATCTCGTGTTTGCTTGTCTCGCTGCTGGTCTTCACCATGGGACCACAACTAATCCAGATCTTTGTTTCCGCCAGCGAGACCGAGGTCATCAGCCGTGGTGTCGACTACATGAAGACCGTCTCCCTTTTCTACGTTCTGTTTGGCTTCATTATGATCTTCAACGGTGTCCTGCGTGGTGCTGGTGATACGGTTGTCCCCATGTATACCACCATAGTCAATCTTATCGTCCGTGTGGCGGCTGCCTACTATCTGGTGCGCATCCCCAGCCTCAGTTTCCGTGGGATCTGGTGGGCTATCCCGGCCGGATGGGCAGTGGGCTGCATTGTGCCCATCCTACGTTACTACTCTGGTGCCTGGAGGGCGAAGGCTGTCGTTCGCCAGCAGATGTTTGCGGAGCGACACGCCGCCGATGCGGCGGAGCCGGCGAATCCGTAGGAGTCCCTCGCCCCTCGTCAGGTACCATTGGTGAGCCTTTACGAGAGCCCTTCCGCTTGCGGAAGGGCTCTTAGTGTCGCTATGCAGCAGGAAATACTCATCCCGGCGGCCAAATCACCTTTATTACGCGAGAGGCGGTGACTTAAGATGGGGATTACGTTACGGCGAGCAAGGGCAACAGATCGAGAGCAGATCCTCGAAGTTGAGGCTAGGGCCATTCGCACTGTGCGCTACATAGCCGAAGTCTTTGGCCAATGGGTGGCGGATGACGAGGGTCACCTTAGTGTCGCTGAGATCGATGGCGAACTGGCTGGGGTGGGTAAGTTTACCGTCATGCCCGATAGATCAGCATGGCTGGAGGCGTTGCGAGTTGACCCTGAGGCTCAGGGTCGCGGGATAGGGAAACGGTTCTACGAGCTCTTCCTATCAGCCGCGCGGCATAAGAGGATCAAGACCCTTCGGATGTATACCGGGGTGAAGAACGCGGTCAGTAAGGGGCTAGCCGAGCGCTTTGGCTTTCGTCTGGCAGCGACCTACCGCGGTGCCTGGTTGCCTGTGTCCGTAGGTCCGGCCCAACCAGTGACACAGTTCATCGAGGTGACTGATCCGGATCGCGCTACGGCTCTGGTCATGCCCCATGCCGAGCGCTGGACTGGCTTTATGGTGATGAACCGTACCTTCATGGCCATCAACCCCGCCACCTGTGCTGCCTTGGCAGCAGAGGGCAAGGTTTACGAGCACCAGCCCAGTGGCAGTGTGATCGTGCTGGGCGCTCGCTTCATGCCCCAGCAGGGGCTGCATGTCGCGCTCTTTACTGGTGATGAAGACGCCTGCCTTGCCTTCGCCTGCAGGCAGGCAGCCGAACAAAGAGTCCCAAAGCTGCAGGTCATGTTCCCGCCGACTGCCGAGCGCATCCAAGCTATGTTATTGACCAAGGGCTTTCAACTCGAGGAGTCGGATTGCATTGTGATGGAGACGCACCTGGAGTAGTCCGTGGTTTGCAGAGCTCGGTTTTGGTTCTCAAGGTCCTTGGGGGTCTGTATGCCGTACTTTTCAGCTTCTTGCTTTACGGTATTGCGAGATTAGTTTCGAACATCCAGCGGCTCAAGACACGTGATCTCTAGCAGCATGGCAGCCAGCCTCATTGATGAAGGCTGGCTGCCATGACTTTACATGACTGTTCACTCTGCCTTAACCATCTGCCTTGGTATATAATCTAAGACAAGAGCATTTGCCGACTTAGGAGGGGACGAAAATGTCTTTAGTAGCCTTCGCACACCTGGTGGAGATACAAACCAAGCTTGCCAGCGTTATTCCGTTTGCGCTTGGAAGCCTGTATGCACTCTACCGTTACCACAGCTTTCGTCTGGACAACTTTCTGATCATGTTCCTCTCGCTGATTAGCTTTGATATGGCGACCACTGCAATCAACAATTATATCGACTATACCAAAGCTCACGAGTCCAGTCGTGACTTCAAGAGCAAGAACGCCATGGGCCGTTACGGGCTTAAGCCATCGACCGTGCGCGCGGTCATCTTCACACTCCTGACCGTTGCGGTTACCCTTGGCATCATCCTGACGCTGAAGACAAGCCTGGTGGTGTTGGCGGTGGGCGCGCTTTCCTTTGCCGTCGGCATCTTCTATACGTTTGGTCCGATCCCCATCTCGCGTATGCCTTTGGGTGAGGCTTTTTCGGGCCTCTTCATGGGCTTCGTCATCCCGTTTCTAGCCATCTACATTCATATCTATGACCAGGGCATGATCGCGTGGTCGCTTCATAATGGGGTCTTTAGCGTTAGCATCAATCTCGTCGAACTTGCCCTGATCTTCCTGCTCTCCATTCCTGCGGTCGGCGGGATCGCCAACATCATGTTGGCCAATAACATCTGTGACGTGGACGAGGATATCGTCAACCACCGCTTTACGTTGCCCTACTACATCGGCCGCCCGAACGCTCTCTTCCTGTTTCAAGCGCTGTACTACATTGGTTATCTGGACCTGATCGCGCTGGTGGTCATGGGGATCGCTCCTTGGACTAGCCTGCTGGTGCTCTTAACTTTTGTTCCGGTCTGGAAGAACATCAATCTGTTTAGACAACGCCCGGTCAAAGGCGAGACGTTTGCGCTATCAGTTAAGAATTTTGCCCTGATTAACCTCGCCCAAGTGGCGGCTGTTGGGCTGATGTTGATCTTGTCGTAGGGGTCGATCGCGATCGTCCCGGGAGGAGCTGGTCCGTGACCAGCTCCTTTTCTATGCCTTGGCACGCAACCTGCATGTGATATTCCTGAACAAAGAGCAGGGAGGGGATCACCATCAACGGTGACACGCTTGTACATGCTGCCATGCGGCACTATGGATTCTCGGATTACCAGAGCACCTATATCCGCCATAATGAAAACATGACCTACTCGATCGTTGATAGCCGGATCGGCGCTCGCTATTTGTTGCGCCTTCATCTACCGTTCTCGCCTAACCTGTGGGGGATCCAGCACACCTTCGAGGGACTGTTGTCCGAGTTTGCCTATCTGGTCGCCCTGGAAGCGGCAACCGACCTCGGGCTTCAGTGCCCGGTCGCCAACACCCGTGGCAGTCTGGTCACCACCATCTACGACCCCGATGATGGGCGGAGCATTCTCTGTACTCTGCTGACGTGGGTGGATGGGGAGACGTTGAACAAGGTCGAGGGTGAGATGGCTCCGGCTGTCGCCCGTTTGGCCGCGGTTACCGTCCAGATGCACGAGTTTGCACGTCGCTGGCAACATCCCTTTCCTTTGACGAGGCCCGTATACGATGCGCGCAAATACCGCCATCTGGTCGACTGTGTCGCCTACGGCCTCGATAGGAAGCTGTTCGCAGCCGAACACTATCAGATCATCCGCGCGACCATGGCGACCATTGAGGACTGCTTAGAGCCGCTTGCCCAGCAACCAGACCATTGGGGGATCATCCACGCCGACCTAGGACTGGGAAATGTGGTTGTTCAGGGAGAACGGGTAACCCCCATCGACTTCTCTTTTTCCGGTTACGGATACTACCTCTTCGATCTGGGAGGAACGGTGGCTGCGTTGAAGCCCCACCTACGCCAGATCTACCTGGAAGCCTACGCGCTGGCCCATCCGCTCAGCGATACTGACATGCGTGTGGTCGAGAGTTGCTTTCTGCTCAGTATCTTTGGTGCCTATGGTTTCCATATCAGCAACATATCCAGACACGAGTGGATCAGCCGGCGCCTACCGATCGTAGCCAAGGAATACTGTGAGCGATATCTGAGGCGCGAGCCGTTTATGCATCTGTAGACCAGCCCGAAGGCATCAGTGGGGTATAGTGTAAACGGGGGTATGCGCCAACAAAATGAGAGGAGAGACGGGCGATGAATAGACTAGAGAGGTTGCGCCAAGTGGTCGACGAGATCTTAATGAGCCAGGAAGATATCGAAGAGCGGCGCTGTGGCTATGTACACCTGTATGGGGTCTCCGCCCTGGCAGCGCTCTTGGCGAAGAAGCGGGGGCTGGGTGAGGAGATCGCCTGCGCGGCGGCGATGCTGCACGATATCTACTCCTACCGGACACACCTGACCGCCAATCACGCCCATAACAGCGAAGAAGATGCCAGAGTTATCCTCAGGGACCTTGGTCTCTTTAGCAAGGAGGAGCAGCGCCTGATCCGCTCCGCCATCTTTCACCATAGTGACAAGGCCAAGGTCCATCAGCCCTACGATGAGCTGATCAAAGACGCTGACGTCTTCCAACACTATCTCTACAACATCGCCCTGCCAGTTAAGGGGCATGAGTCAGCACGCCTTAAGGCGGTCCACGCCGAGCTAGGACTGCCTTTGGATGCCATCATCACTCCCAGTGAGTCGGCTCCGACGCCGCAGTTGATCGATATCGACAAGCGGTCCATGCTGGCCGATATCGCCCAGACCCTCGCTCCCAAGCCCCTGGTGGGCAACGAGAACAAGAGCGGACCGGACGTCTTCCCAATCATCCGCTATTTTCCTGGCGCAACGCCCGAGAACGGTTTTGACTGGTGTGGGGCGTTTGTCTATCACTGCTGTCTGCAGGCTGGGTTTGTGCTGCCGATCAAGCATCCGGACCCGGTCCCCTGCCGCTTTGCTGGTGTGCCCGCTTGGCAGGTCTGGGCGCAGCTGCCTGAGAACGGGTTCTATCACGCAGTAGGGGAGAGTGGGTTCAGGCCGCAGCGTGGCGATATCGTCGTCTACGATGGTCTTGTTTCCGAGCATCCCCATGACCATATCGGTATCGTCCTAGACTACCGCGGTGGCGTGTTAACCACGGCCGAGGGCAACGTCGAGAACCGCTCGGGGATCTTTAGGAGAGACCCGATCAGAAATGTGAATGGCTACATCCGGATCGACAACTCCTACCAATACCGGTGAGATGAAGAAAAAGGACCGGGACTGCGTTGAAGCGCGGTCCCGGTCTTGTGGTATGAAGGCGTAGCATGTCGCAATCTGTTCAAGTCGCTGTCAGTGATATGGCAGCACCCCTACGGACTGTGGTTCGTTCTCACGGTGTGTAGGGGAGCGTTGCCACGTCGCATCGGTAGCAATCGCGAGATCGCGAGAGGCGGCCGGGGCGCCAGCAGGCGACCCCTACCAGGTAATCGGCGATGCTCTCTTCTGGTGCCTGGCGTCTGGCCTCTGAGGTCACGATTAGAACTCGCAGTTCCCCACGGTTCTCGGGAAGGCGCTGACGTCACGGATGTTGGCGACACCGGTCAGATACATGATCAGGCGCTCGAAGCCCAAACCGTAACCGGAGTGTTTGACGCCGCCGTATTTGCGCAGTTCAAGATACCACCAGTAAGGCTCCATCTCCATCTTTAGCTCGTTCATGCGGGCGGTGAGCACATCGTAGCGCTCTTCGCGCTGACTGCCGCCGACTAGTTCGCCCACGCCCGGGACGAGGAGGTCGCAGGCGGCCACCGTCTTTCCATCCTCGTTCTGGCGCATGTAGAAGGACTTGATCTCCTTCGGGTAGTTGTAGACAAAGACGGGCTTGTTGAAGATCTTCTCGGTCAGATAGCGCTCATGCTCGGTCTGCAGGTCGATCCCCCATTCAACCGGGTACTCGAACTGCTGACCGCACTTCTTGAGCAGATCCACCGCCTCGGTATACGAGACGCGCCCGAAGTCGGAGTCGATGACGCTCTGCAAGCGGGTCATCAGATCCTTGTCAACGAACTCGTTGAAGAAGGCCATCTCTTCGGGGCATTGCTCGACCACATAACGGAGGACATACCGGACCATGTCTTCGATGATCTCCATGTTGTCCTGCAGGTCGGCAAAGGCGATCTCGGGTTCGAGCATCCAAAACTCAGCCGCATGGCGAGCGGTGTTGGAGTTCTCGGCGCGGAATGTCGGTCCAAAGGTGTAGACGTTCTTGAACGCCAGAGCAAAGACCTCAGCCTCGAGCTGTCCGCTGACGGTGAGGTTGGTCTCTCTGCCAAAGAAGTCCTGGCTGGTGTCGACGTGGCCGTCGGTGGTACGGGGGACATTGAGCAGGTCGAGGGTCGTCACTCGGAACATCTGTCCGGCGCCCTCGGCGTCACTGCCAGTGATGATCGGGGTGTGGACATAGACATAGCCACGCTCCTGGAAGAAGCGATGCAGAGCAAAGGCCGCCACGGACCGGACGCGGAAGACGGCGGAGAAGAGGTTGGAGCGGGGGCGTAGATGTGCGATCTCGCGCAGGTATTCTGGGCTGTGACGTTTCTTTTGCAGCGGGTAGTCGGAGTCCGAGGGGGCTTCCACCACTACCTCGGTGGCGTGGATCTCAAATGGCTGCTTGGCCTGCGGGGTCTCGACCACTGTCCCGGTTACGGTTAGGGCTGTGGCGATGGGGAGTTTGGCGATCTCAGCGAAGTTGGCTAGCTTGCCTTCGAAGACCACCTGGACGTTCTTGAAGAAGCTGCCGTCGTTGAGCTCGATAAAGCCGATGGCGTTGGACGCGCGCAGCGTGCGGACCCAACCCTGGACTGAGACGGTCTGATTGAGGTAGGTGCCGGTCTGGCGGTAGAGCGACTTGATCTCGGTGATACTCATCTTGTTGTCCTCCTTTGCACTAATCCTAGTTGGCCCGCAGCCCACAGCCCGCAGCCCACAGTAGAATGCGGCACCAATCGTCAGCCATCTGGCGACGGGCGACCTCGCTCTCTGTACGACCTCAGGTAGCGGCGGCGGTCGAAACATGAAAAGGCCCTTCATCCCAAATACATTGGGACGAAGGGCCGTGTTCGCGGTACCACCCAAATTGCCTGTTGCCAGGCCAACTCATGCGCTGTAACGGGCTTACCCGTCCGAGCCTACGGCGCGCCTGCGCTTTCGGTCGGAGGCTCCAGGGCGTTCTTCACTCCAGGCCATGGCGCCGGGCTTACACCATCCCCGACTCGCTTAAGCTGTGCCAGAAGCTACTCTTCCTGTCATCGCCATCTACGAGCCCGCAGCCATCGGCCCACAGCCAGCAGAAGCAGGCGTTGGTTCGATGGTCGGCTCTAGTTTCTCATCTGAATTCTCACCCATGTAGAACCAGTTGAGTTAGTATGAGTATAGCGGTCGACAAATATTCTGTCAACCGCTCCTCGTACCTTTTGTTCTCTACACATCTGACATCCCGCTGCTATACCGAGCCCGCTTTCGCTCATCGCCACTCACGAGGGACTAGGGACTAGGGACTTCGGACTCGCAAGTCACACTTTCCTCGCCCTTATCGCCAAGAACATCGGGATCTCCTTGCGCGCGCGGTCAATGGCCACCTTCTTCGGACCGGGCTGCTCGGTCTTGTGGCTGGTCCACTCCTCAATATGATCGATCAGTAGTCCTGAGCTGCCAAGGGTATTGACGTACGCCTGCAGGGGTCGATGGAAGTGGGAGGTTGAGCTTTGATCTTTACCGTGGGCCGCGAGGCCGGGATGGGTCTGGATCTCTATCTGGTCACTGGACAGGTACGTACTGACGAGACGGGACTGCGTGGAATTGGCGCTGTTCCAGAACCAATCGGACTTGCGCGGGACACGGAAGCAGGGGTGCATCATCACGATGATCAGATGACCACCCGGCTTCAGCGCCTCACGGCAGGCTAGCCAAACCGGGGTCAGTGGCGTGATATTCTGGATCGAGAGCACGATGGTGACAACGTCATAGCTCTCGCGCTCAATGACCGGGAGCAACTGGTCGTCGTCATCCAGCAACTGCGTGACATCAGCGACGAGATAGCGAATGTCAAGCTCGTCTTCCTCATTACGCTTGCGAGCTGCGTCGATCAGTTCTTCGGCAGCATCAACCCCAGTGGTGGGGCAGCCGTATTCGGCTAGGCGGCGGCAAAGAACGCCTTGCCCACATGCCAGATCCAACACCCGTGGCAGCGGCTGACCACCCTGAGCGATATTGAGCATTCTGACGATACCGGGAATGATGACCTCTTGGTGATATTCGCTGCCCTCATCACCGACGAGTTCGTCATACCACTCGGCAACATTGCCCCAATGGGTGGGTCGTTCCTCAGGCTGTGGGGCGTTACCAGCTGCCTTCGGCCTATCTAGAGGTTCCTCTGCTGGTGTGCGTTGTGGTTTCTCCTGGCTGGCAGCCGACGGCTTCCCATTGGGCAACCACTTCGCCTTATCACCAAATCTGCTGGTTGGCCCGCCTTCGAACCGGCGTGGTTGCTCTTCGCGGTTCCGCTCGGGGGTACCATCAAAGCTCCGGTCCTGTCTTCCGTCAGACCTGCTCATGGGCCTAGCCCCTGGTTTGCGGCCAGGCTGGCTATCCGGATCCCAACTCGATCTACCTTCAGACTTGCCGGATGGTCGTCCCGGTGGGCGACCCTTGGGGCTCCACTTCGGCTTGCCGTCCGACCTGCCTTCAGCCCTATCGAAGGATGGTCGATCGTTCCGCTGCTGCGCTGGTCGCTCATCGCGATCCCAACTTGGCTTGCCTTCAAACTTGCCGGATGGCCGTCCCGATGGGCGGCCCTTGGGGCTCCAGTTCGGCTTGCCTTCCGGCCTGCCTTCGGTCCTCTCGAAGGACGGTCGATCGTCTCGCTGCTGCGCAAGCCGCTCATCGCGACCCCAGCTTGACTTGCCACCCGGCTTCCAACTAGGCTTCCCCTCTGGGCGCCCGCCCGGCTTGCCCCCGAAGTCTCCGTCCCGCTTCCAGGCCGGTTTGCCGTCAGGTCTGGGTGCTGGCCGACTGTCAGAGTTCCAGTCTGATCTTCCTTCGGGTCTGCCACCCTCAGTTTTTCCGCTCTCGGCTCGCCAAGCGGGCTTGCCTCCAGGCCTGCTCGCAGGTCGATCACCGAACTCGCCGGTTCCTCGGTTTGCGGGTCTTCCCGCTGGCCTGCCGCCGGGCTTGCCTGCAAACTTGCGCGGCGGGCGGTTGTTGGATCTCATGTCCATGCTCTCATCCATCCTTATCGCAGACTAAAGTATCGATCTGTCAGGTCAGGTTCTGTGTGCATACTGGCTTTGTCACTATCTCAGCGGTACCTCTGCCCAGAAGGTCAGGGGATTGCTCCTTAGTTTACCACACTGGGGATATTTCATCAGCAGATATTTCCTTTCGGCAGGAACTGTGGATTATCGTTGTCGTATATGCCTTGATGAGTAGACACAACAGCGAAGGGAGCCTGCAGTATGTCGATTAGAGACTACCAAGAGAGCGACCTAGATGTCATCAAGGCGCTGGTCCGCGGCGACAACGCGCTGGGAATGGATATGGTGGCATATGAGCTGAGCAAGGGGACGCGCGTGGTCTACGATGATGGGGTGATCAAGGGGTGCGCCATCGTTGCCCAGGCAGGGAGACCAGGACAGGTCACCGTGCGTGTCCTGGTCGATCCATCCTGTCGCGGGCAGGGGATCGGTAGGAGGTTGTGGGATGCCATTCAACCGCTGGTTGAGGCGCCCGATGTGACCATGGTGATCACCTTCTACCGCGGTGATCGCGGCCACTCTAGGGAGTTCTTTTACCCACGCGGCTTTAGTCGCTGGTTTGGCTCTCACCTCATGTTCTATCGAGGACAGAGACTGCCCGAAACCCATCTTGAGGTCCGTCCTTACGATGATGCGCTATTTGGGGAGTACATCCGTCTGATCAACGAAGGCTTCGCACCGATGCGTGAGCAGAACGATATCAAGCCATACCGCATCTTTGCTGATGGCGCCACGCAGGATCAGGTGTTGCGAAAGAAGACTGGCGAGCAGCACCGCGAGAACTCCTGGTTCTTCTTTGATCACGGGCAGCTAGTTGGCTGGGCTGAGCTGGATGGCGCTGAGATTGATACCATCGCCGTGGCTCCCGAGCACCAGCGCCAAGGCTACGGTCGCCAGATCATGTACTACTGTACCAACTACTTACTGGATAAGGGGGTTGACCCTGTGCAACTGCATGTGGTCGAGACCAACTCCCACGTCAAACGCCTCTACGAGTCCATCGGCTTTGAGCTGATCGAGACCTATGAGTATGCGCGGAGGGTGCGCTAGTCCGGTGCCAGGCACTCAATCCTTCATTCTCTGTGGGTCGGCCCTTGGATTTTCAGGTGTCGCCACACTGATACCCACCGCTGCCATGCGTGGGGGTTATAAAGGTCCCTGTACAGAACTGAACAACTAAAGGTCTAACTCTAGCACTCAACCACTGGTTGAGTGCATTGTTTTAAGTTGACATTCATCTTTTCAACCATGCCTTGATTGACGTCGGCCCCAGTCGGTGGAATAATCGAACCAGGAAGCTGGGGTCGGGCGTGACCCCGACAAGGAGAGGAGCGATACGGATGCCATGCGAGAGCAATCGTGGGCTCGATCTAGGTGAACTCGGCGATACCATCCGACAACTGCGGCAGAGTAAGCAGCTTACTCAGGACGATCTGGGCCGGACGCTAGGGGTCTCACCCCAGGCGGTATCAAAGTGGGAGAAGGGGCAGTCAGCACCTGATATCACACTACTGCCATCCCTTGCCCGGCTCTTTGGCGTGACCATCGACGCGCTGCTGAACGGTCAACTGCCTAGCCTCGCCGAGTGCGAGCAGGCGACCGATGAGCGATCTATGCAGCCTGAGCCGTCGTCGGATGCGGCTACTCAGGAAGCCAGCCTGACGGTAACCATCGATGAGCCAATCACTGTCACCATCGATCCTGTCCCTGAGCCAAGCCCCGACATTGGCTCCAGCCAAGCGATGAATCAGGCGGCAAATCAA
>CAYOCI010000024.1:1174-44437 GCA_964402415.1 uncultured Clostridia bacterium | reverse complement strand
GATCTGACAGGAGACGTTATCCACCGCCACAAAGACCGAGCCACCGTCTTGGGCCTTGCCCTTGCGAGCAGGAAACTCCTTGCGCAGGTTCTCGATCTCAACAATACCCATCGACATATTAAGCCACCCCTTAATATTATTAAGCTAAGGCTATTATGTGGTAGTGGTTGGATGCTGTCAAGATAATTTGCGCTGTTGCCTTAATATTTTTTACCCCAACCTTGAAAATGCGAAGGAGATAAACCCTGGCCTCGGTTTTGTGTCCAGATATTGCCTATGTGAGTTCCGCCTGTTATGATGAAGGCATCCTAGAGAGGGGATGCCTTCATGACGCACCCGCCTAACTGACGTTAATCTTTAAGCTTTATTGAATCTATCACCTCAGCCGTGGGACGAGAAGTCCGACGGTTATTGGCGTTTGTCGGCCAGATACGTGCTCCCCCTTACCTCTGCTTGTTGAACCCCACCAACAACGCAGAGGAGAGATTGCATGTTGAACGAACGAGATACCCTGACGCTAGTTGCGCGGCCCGAGACGGCCAAGTGCTTTGACCCAGGGGACCCTACTGAGGTCCGTCAGGCCCTGCGCCACCTCAAGCGTGGCGGTACCGTAATGCTCGATGGATCGCCCGAGGCCGTCCTGGCCTTCCACCACTTAGTGGAAAGGCGTAGCGAGGAACTGGTGCAGCGCCCGGTTGGTGCCCATCCGAAAGCGCTCGACTGGGAAAGGTGCCGTCGGGAACTGCATAGCCGCGTGCTGGCGGAGCCGTGGCGCGATCAGTTTGCTGCTCACACCGACCCAGATTCGCTAACTAGTCTGGTACCGCTCTCCGTGGCAGCCTCGCTGCGGGCGGAGAAGGCCTTGCAGGATGAGCATTACCTCGAGGCGCTCGGCGCGGCGGTTCTTGCCCACCCCGAGGTGCTCGCCCCGCGCTCGCAACCGACCATCAACCTGATCAAGGCGGCCGTCGAGACGATCGCAGCGAGGCTTCCTACTGCGCCCCGGGTCCTGGACATGGGCTGTGGGACCGGCTGCTGCGGCTTTGTGGCGGCCAAGGTGTTGGCTGCCATGGAACCCCACATCACCGCCACCGACCACTCGCCTTACGCCATCGCCACCACTCGGCTCAACACAGAGCGGCTGGTCAAGCAGCAGATCATCCCTGCAGACGTGATGACGGTCACCGCGGGTGGCGACCTGTATGCTCCGGTATCCGATCAGCGCTTCGAACTGATCATCTTCAACGCACCATGGGTGGTCGCACCTGCTAAGACCCTGGCTGAGACGGCGATCAACGATGGTCGCCAGGAGACGATGCGGCGCTTCCTAGCTGAGGCGCACCAGCATCTGCGGCCCAGCGGCCGCGTCATCGTCGGCTACGCCGACCACTCAGGGCCGAAGGCCGTTAGGCGGCTGGAGCGCTTTATCACCGATGCTGGTCTCGCAATCGAGCAGGTCCTGAGTGACCGCATCCAGACCCATCGTAGCCAGCGCAAATGGGAGCGGATCTTCGCCTACATCCTGGAGCGAAGCGAATGAACCACATCGGATAGAACAGCCGCAGCGGTCCCCTAAGGGCCCGCTGCGGCTGTTTACACCTTCCTAGCTAACCCTGTGTGAGATCTGCTCACCGTGGGCAGCGTTGACTGAGGTGGGTTCATCATCTGGGACATCCAGGTATAGGCCGTCTACTCAGAGACACATAGCTCTTTCAGGGGTTGTCGCCTCCCGAAATACTTTTCGACATGCTCAAGAATCTCCTCATTGCCTGGCAAGGTGACTCTCTCCCTGGCCTTACTAAAGGGCAGCCAGGCAAATTCTGAGTGCTCATAGTTCAACGTGACATCCTCCTTATCGTCAACATAGCCAACAAAGACGGGTGCCACATAGACCTCTTCCTTGAGTGGAGAGTAGAACTGCTCAAACTTATTGCTGGCGTAAAGGGTAATCCTCGTGAGCCCAGTCTCTTCTCGTATCTCCCTTACGGCGGCCTCGGTCACTCTCTCGCCCTGCTCGATCCCTCCGCCAATATAGCACCACATATCCTTCATCGTCGGTGTTGCACGCCTCATCAGGAGCACGCGGTATTCGTCGCCAAACCTCTTAAGCAGTACCGCCGCTATACCTCGGCATCTGATCGGAATCTCGTGAGCCATTCACCTTACCCCCTGCTTCTCCGCCATCATAAGAGTGCCAGATGCCCCCGTGACGCTAGTGGCATTACTCTTCTCCATGATGGGGCCGGCTTTGGCCCCAAGCTAGAGCACCACGCATGTCTCCCGCGATCATATCACTCGCCCTTCCCTAGCTTCAGCAGCACCTCATACGGGTCTCCCGGTATCCCGAAATAGCTGGCGAACGCGGGCTCGGTCTTCAGCCCTTGGCGCTTGAGCGAGCGGATTGCTTCCTTGGCGTCTGGGCCAGCCATCTGCAGCAGGCGATACTCAGCCACCATATGTAGGTAGGCGTTCTGCTCGAGAACAGGGACTGGCTGGCCAAAGATCTCGAACGGGAATCCCATGTAGCTGAAACGGCAGATGACCGCGGGTAGGCCTTTGACGATCTCTCCATGCAGGGTGAAGCCTACATGGGACGACAGCCCCGCCGTCAAGGTGGTGACGAAGTGCTGCGCGTCGCGCACCTCGCAGATGATATCTAGGTCGCTGGTCTCGATATCGATATCCAGCGGAATCGTCCCCGCCAACACCGGGGTAAAGGCGGCGAGCAGGCTCATAACCCCACTGCCCGTGATCGCTTGATACGCCGCCTGCTGGCGTGGGGTGCCTGTCTGAAGATAGTCGAGAGACGTGAAGAGCGGTAGATCTGGCTCGGCCATGACGATGATGCTCCTTTCCTACATCCTTGCCTTCATCCTGCGCCGGGTGGAGCGAACCTTACTATCCAATGACCAGAAGCAGCGGGCCATCGGGCCCGCTGCTTCTGCGTTTCCTCTCCCTAGCCAACAAAGTCAAAGAACCTGAGGCACTCGATGAAGTCCTTGGACCTAAAGCCTACCGTCGTTGCATTGACGCGCTCAGCGCCGGGATACCACTGCCCGCGGTTGGCGTTGTGCTCATCCTTGAACTGGATCTCCATGAAGTACTCAGGGGTCAGGCGATAGGGTTGGAAGCGGTTCAGTCCCTGCAGCGCCTTGGTGACGCCCGCTCTGATCAGCGCGCGTGACTTGGCGGGATGCAGGTTCAAGGTGGCGGTGCCGATCGCTTCCTTGACGGCGACGGACTCGATATCGCCAAACAGCCCACGGCAGTAGTCGCCGATCGCCTTGTCGCCGGCGACAAAGGCCATGGGGACACCGTAGTGCCCGGCGATCAGGGCATTGAGCCCGGCCTCGGCCAGGGAGACGCCGTTTAGGCGCAGGTCTTCGATCTTGCCGTTCATGGTATGCTTCAGCGTCGCGTTCGGCGTATTGGCCTTGGCATGATAGCCGACAAACATCGCTGCGTCGAAGCTTTCATTGATCCCTTCCATCATCCCAAAGATGCTCCCCGACCAGTTGCGCAAGAGCTTGGCCTCTTGGTGGAGTAGCTCCGGGAGCAGGTTGCAGGCGCTGCCATGGGAGTCGCGGACGACGATCTCGGTGGCACCCGCAGCCAGAGCGCCTTCGATGGCGGCGTTGGTCTCCTCGGTCATTACCTTACGGAAGTATTCGTAGTCATGTTCCCCGATATTGGTCTCGTTCCACTTGGTGACGCCCGTGATCCCTTCCATATCGACAGAGATGAAAACTTTCATATGATCAGCCTCCTTTACATGTTCTCTGTTCGTCGACCAAAATGGCAATTCCTGCAACACAATAAACGTTGATCATCCTTCGCCATCTTCCCTCTGATAGGGATGATGATCAGTGGCAGCGGTACCAATAGCTGGCGCGTGATGAGTGCCGAAGGAGTGCTCATGCTATGCCTTTGCGAGATGATACCCAGAGGCTGACAAGTTACTCCCGATAGTGAGCGATGGTTGGTGCAGGGCAACACCCCGTCTGTGGGCTCGTGCACAAAAGGTGATGGAAAAGCGGAGGCATTTAATGTATGATCGAGTATGCTTAGTGCTGCTAAGGGAGAGATACGATGAAGACTCTTCTGCTTACGATCATACAGAACATCACAGTCTTAGGATTCTGCGCACTTCTGTTTGCACGCATAGGGCGCAGCACCAATTGGCCATCAAGGTGGGCAGGGACGGTCTACTACATCGCCGTCGGGACCTTTCTTACCTGTCTCGTCTCAGAGTTCCCGCTGGTGACACCAGATGGGGCACAATACTCGCTGCGTAATCTACCGGCCATCGTGCTGGGCGTCTTTGGGGGTCCAGTCTTGGGCGTTGCCACTGGCTTCTTAGGCGGCCTCTACCGTCTCTGGCTGGGAGGGCCCACCGCGTTTCAGGGGTTCTGCGGTGTCTTCCTGAGTGGATTATGTGCGGGTGGGATGTCCCGGATGACCACCAAAGGAGAGCTGGGGACCTTCCCGATCTGGCGCTCGATTATCCCTTCGTTCATCGCTACTCCCCTCATTGTCCTAGTGATATACGCTACCCTGCCTGCCGAGATGTTTTCGTCTATGCTTGGGATGCTGCTGCCGCTGAATCTTGTCTTTCAGCCAATGGCAGTGCTAGTCCTGACCTATCTGCTTCAGGACGATATCAAGACGTACCAGCGTCAGGTGGAGTTGATCGATAGGGCTCGACGTGATGCCAAGACCAGCCTAGCCAACTCCCAGGACTTCGACGAATTCCTGTCCAGGACTCTCGCAGATCCATCCCAGCAACCCGTGTCGGTGCTCTTCATCGACCTTGACCATTTCAAGAAAGTCAATGACATCCACGGTCACGAGATGGGCGACCACGTTCTTCGGGAGCTTTCTGCGCGACTGTCATCATCAATTCGTCCGTTAGACAAAGTAGCGCGCTACGGCGGGGAAGAGTTCACGATCTGTATTCCACAGTGTGATTTCGGTCGGGCGCTTTCCATCGCAGACCGGATTCGCATCGCTATTGACGAGGAGCCCTTCTGTCGAGGCCTGGCTGCAAAAAGCATTCACCTGACTGTCTCCATCGGGGTAGCATGCGGACATGAGATCACAGCTGAGCAACTCTTGCGTAGAGCAGACAAGGCGATGTATGCTGCTAAGAACTCAGGGAGAAACCGAGTCGTCGGGTATACGATGCTTACCGGTGATCTGGCTTCTGCCCAATAGGGCTCGACGCCTGGGAATGGGCTTGGAGAACGGCCCGAGATCATTCCGATTGGTTGCCTGTGCTTGGCACCTGGCTTTCTTGGGTAATTGTGGCGAGAGCGAGACCGAGACTTCATGGGTCAGGTCCCGGTTTTTCGGGTCGTTGCGGGGTAGCACCTGATATGTGACATAATATGACACATACCAGGTGCTACAATGTTCTAAACAGGCTTAGCGTGGAGGCAAGGGAGGAGGGCCAACCCTATGGCACCAGCGACTTTTAGCGATTACATGAGGAAGCGCAACTGCTCTGAGAGTGAGGTCGCTCGCAGTATCGCACTCATCGAACGGTATGAGCGCTTCTGCCTTGAGAACCCCGACCTGGATGCAAGAGCGACAGCCCGCGCATTCGTTGACCTTCTGGTCGCAGAACGCGACGACTCGTATGATCACCTGCTGGCACTGTCACGCTACGGTAGGTTCTCGGGCAACACAGAGCTGTTTGTGGAGATCCTCGGACTCCTAGACGGCCGAGAGGTGCTGGAGAACCTGCATCAGAGGCTTATCCGGATGGCGCCCAAGGAGATCTGTGACTATGTCTTCGCAGGGATCCAGATGCCCTCACTAGGGGTGGGCAGTCCCGAGAAAGCTCGGATCATGAAGACGTTGTTGGAGCGCCTCCGCACCGCCGTCGGCGAGGATAACCTGAACCGGTTTCTGTCCAGTTCGCTACGTGACCTGCCCGATCACTGGTATGACCAGGGCAAGAAGGAGTTTGCGCAGCTGCACGACCTGCGCGCCCGCCTTGCCGATGATGCCCGCGAGTTCATCGCCGAGCTGGAGCGGATCAAAGAGGTCGGCGGGCTGTTCTTCAACCAGGTGATCACCGACGAGGTGATCGATCTCGTGCGCAGCCAGCCAGAGATCGCCTCCGGGGTGCTGGAGGGGGATACCCTCTACATCACCAAGATCCCCTACATGGCCAAGGAATACCTAGCCACCAACGACCCACTGCTCAAGCGGTACTACTGTTGCCACTGCGCTTGGGCGCGGGAATCGATTCTCACCGGTCAGACGGTCCCCGCGAATATCTGCCACTGTAGCGCTGGCTTTGCCAAGCGAGAGTGGGAGATCATCTTTGGCCAGTCTCTCAAGGCCGACGTGCTCGAGTCCGCCCTCAAGGGCGACCTGCGCTGCCGCTTCGCCATCCACCTACCGGCGCAAGCGTAATAAGGGAAGTAAGTGAAGAAAGTGAAGCCTGACCCCGGGGTCAGGCTTCACTTTCTTCACTTACTCAGGCTAACCGATTATAGTGATGGGCGTTACTCGCCGCCCTCCGCGATCAGCCAACGTGCTCCATAGAGCGAGTCGGCGATCAGGCGACCATCCTTGTCAAAGGCAACGATGACCGGAGATAGCGGTGGGGCATCATCGGCCAGCAGAGCATAGCCGTCTTCGACCAGGGCGATCTGAAAACATCTCAGGTCTAGCCCTGAGTTGCTCCAGCGTCAACCTCGCTGCTGGTATAGCCACAGGGCGACAAAGGGCAGACTGCCGACCACGATGGCGTTGAACCAGCGCCTGTACCAGCGTTTGGCTATCGTAACGGTGGGCGTGATCTTCGTCGCGGGATCCTCGGCCACCGCCACGAATTTCAGTGGCGCCGACACGGCCCCGATCACAGTCCCCTTGCTCTGCCCCCAGGCGAGCGACTCCTGATAGGCGGCGCTGACAGCCGCCTCCTCGCCGAAGACCAGGTGGCGGGCATCGTCGCGGGTGAAGTAGAGCGCGGCAGCAGGCGCCCAGCCCAGCTAGGATCGGCCATCGCCCAATGCCCGTCGGTGGCGAAGTGGACCCAGGCGTGAGCGCCTGCGGGGTGGTTCCAGGTGGACGACTTTTTGGACAGCGGCAGCATCGCGGGCATGGCCAGGCCATCGACCGTGTACGCCGGTATCTTCGTAGCGCGATAAAACGCCGTGGCGAGGTTGGCGAACTCCGCACAGCCTCCGACCTCACTGGTGAGGGCCTGTAGTGCCGAAGGGACGGTGTTGATCCGGTTCCCTTGCGGCCAAGAAAGGGTGGAGGCCACTGTGCGAAAAAGGGAATAGGCGTTGTCGAAGCTGGGGCCTTGGGCTACGCTCTCGGCCGCAGCGACGATGGCTGGGTGATCAGACTCGATATTGGTCTGGGCCGCGGTGAAGCGTGGAGCGACAGGCTGCTGCCAAGACTGTGACCCCTGCCGCAGGACGGCGGTATAGTGATGCTCGATCTGTATCTGCCCTTGGGCCTTGACCCGTCCGACATGCCTAACGACATCCACGGTCTCGCTAACGAAGCCCACCTCGGGCTCCCAATAGTTACCTCCCGAGTATGCCGCATAGGGGTTCCTGATCGCCTGCGTGGGGCCGGACTTGGGCCGGATCACCGCTAGAGCGACCGTCTGATCCTGTGGGAGCCGCCTGCGAACAAGTAGTGCTCGGTGATATGATAGGAGACCTTGGCAGGCAACCCGTAGAAGGCGGCCGCAGCCAGAGCCATGGCGATACCGAAGAGGGCCAGACGGCGCCTGCTGCGGTCGGTGGAGCATGTCGTGAACCTACGGGTTGTCATCGGATACCACCTCGCATAGATACTCTCCAGCTGTTTCCGCCAATTGGAGAGCTTCTCCTCCTAGTAGGTGATTCATGTCGGCATCGATAGCACCCGGCGTTGTCGTACATCTCATCCGGAGAGGTAGGTAAAGCCAATTTCCGGTCCTGGGCAGTCTAGAGCTCTAGCTAACCATGAAATAAAAATTATTAATAGCAAGAAAAGAGGGAATAGAACTTCAGATGGTGAAACAGGCAATTGCATCCAATGTGAAATTTCTGTTAGATATCGTCAGATAGGCGTAGGATTCTCGACTTGAGACAGCACTCGCCTAGCGCCGATCCAGGAGGTGAGGTACCTGCCAACAAGGGATCCCAGCTAAGAGTTAGAAAGGGAGGAACATAATGAAGAAAAGTGTATCGATTCTGCTGCTAGCAGCGCTCCTTGTGACCCTGTTAACCGCCTGCAACACCACTCCATCCACTACGCCAGCCCCAGCGCCGACGCCAACAGCGACCCCCAAGGTGTTTAGGTTCTCTGACACCTACGATGCCAAGTCCCTTAACACTCACAATGATACAGATACTCTCCTGCAGGACATCATGCTCTACGTCCATTCCTCTTTGTATCGCATGGTCCCCACCGCTGATGGTTCAGCAGCCATCTACATCGGCGATCTAGCCGACGGCGACCCGACGCCTGTGGGTACCGATGGCTACCGTTGGCAGATCAAGATCCGTAAAAATGCCAAGTGGCATAACGGCGAACCGATCAACGCCGACACCATGATGTACTCCTTCAAGATGTTGATCGACCCGAACCTCGGCAACGCCATGGCCAACTTCTTCTACGATCGCGAGATCAAGATCAAGAACGGGTTCGAATACTACACTCAGAACCAGCCCGGTAAGGCCAAGGTCGCCTGGGAAGACGTCGGGATCAAAAAGGTTGACGACTATACCCTCGAGCTCACCACCACCCAGAAGTACCGTGCTGAGGACGTCAAGCGTCACTTCACCGACCGATCCCTCTTCCCCGTCTATCAGAAGCTGTATGATGGTGGCATGAACGCATCAAAGACTCAGACCACCTATGGCTCTTCGCTCAGCACCTGGATGGGCTCTGGTCCCTACAAGTTCGAGAGCTGGAATCAAGATGCCAACCGCGTCTATGTCAAGAATCCCGACCACTGGCTTGCCAGCTACTTCAAGTTTGACCGGGTCGAAGTGCGCGTCACCCCCGACCGAAATGCCCGCGTTCAGATGTGGGAGAACGGCGAGATCGATGTCATGGGCCTTGACAGTGTTACCCTGGAGAAATACCGTGACGACCCACGTACCAGGATGTACACTGGCATAACCACCCAGCATATCGATATCAACTCCCTTAATACCAAGAACCCAATCCTCAAGACCATGGATATCAGACGGGCTCTGTACTGGGCCATGGATCGTCAAGCCATCGCCAAGCTGGTCGGCTCTATCCCCGCCCCCTACTACATCAACTCCCAGGCGGGTGCTTACCCCGAGAAGGGGATCACCTACCGCATGACCGAGGCGGCCAAAAAGGTCGTTCCGGCCAATAACGGCTATGACACGGCCAAGGCGAAAGCCTACTACGAGTCCGCTTTGAAAGAGGCGGGGGTGACCAAGGCCTCCCTAGAGCTCATGTACAGTGATACCAGTTCCGGTCTGAAGCTGATCGGGGAGTACCTGCAGCAGGAGCTGCCTAAGATCTTCGGCGCCGACAAGTTCACCCTGACCCTGCGCTCGGTTCCCAGCGCTTCGTATTCAGCGACGAAGAACTTCAAACAGGATCCAAACAGTTTTGAGCTGGCATTCGGTGGCTGGGCCGCGAGCCTCTCCCGTGTCTATCCGTACGCCTCACTGCAGTATTTCGTCGATGCTTACAACAGCAGGCCGAACTCCTACATCAGTGCGGACTTCGATAAACAGTTCGCAGCTTGTCAAGCGGAGGAGGTCAGGCTGAACCCGGACAAGATGGTGCAGATGACCGCCGAGCTTGAGAGCATCTACCTCCGCGACGTGGTCAACGTACCCCTGTATGAGGCTGTCTCCTATACCATGTATAGTGCGCGAATGGTTCCTCCCTGCAAGAACTACATCCCCGGCTTTGGTTACGGAACGATGTTCTCTACGATCAAATAGGGTAGGCTGCAATAGTACATCGAGCAACGGTGCTGTTGGGTTATTGCCGCTTTACTAGCGGCAATAACCCTTTATGGGAAGGTGGGATGTCGCAATGCTAAAATACATAACGGGCCGTATCGTTGCCATGGTCATCACGCTGTTCATCATCGTGACTCTCTCGTTCTTCGTTATTCGGCTCATGCCCCAGAATATCTTTGATAACCCAGATCTCCCCCCGTACGTGGTTGAGATCCTAGAGAAAAAGATGCATCTCGATAAGCCTATCTATGTCCAGTATTACTATTTCATCAAAGGTATCGTGCTGGAAGGGGACTTTGGCACATCGGTCAAGATCAGGCCCAGTATGCCTGTCTTCGATGTCATCGGTGCACGATTGCCCATCACCATGCTGATCAACGTTGTTTCGTTGTTTATCTCCCTGCCACTGGGTATCATCGCTGGAACAATGGCGGCGTTGCGCAAGAACAAACTACCAGATCACCTCATCTCGTTCTTGGTTGTGATCTGCATCTCCATACCGTCGTTCGTTTTTGCCTCGCTGATGCAATACGGCCTAACGTTCGTGTACCCGGTCTTCCCAACCCTGTACAACCCAGCTGCCACGACCTTAAAGCAGCTGGCCATGTCCCTATTCCTACCGGTCGTTGCGCTGTCTCTTAGTCCTATCGCCACGGTCGCCAGATACCTAAGAGGTGAACTGATCGAAACCATGAGCTCTGAATACTTGCTTCTGGCCAGAACGAAAGGGCTAACCAAAGCCCAGGCGATCGTCCGGCACGCGTTCCGCAATTCGTGTGTCCCTCTGGTCAATATCGTCATCCCGATGTTCACCGGGATCATGGGCGGATCGCTGGTCATCGAGAGCATCTTCTCCATACCCGGTATGGGCGGTATGATGATCAGCTCGATCAATGCCGGTGATCATCCGCTGACCATCGCCATCCTGATCTTCTACTCCATCGTCTCCTTGCTGACCATGCTGGTGATGGATATCTCTTACGGCCTGCTAGATCCTCGGATCCGGATGGGAGGCAGACGATGAGCATTGTAAGAAATAAGATGCCTGATGAGGTCCTCAACCTTCCGGACAACCTTTTTGAACCGGTGCCGCCATCGCAGATCGGCGACGAGACCTTTGAAACCAAGCCAATTGGCTTCCTTAAGGACGCCTTCATTAGGTTTACTAAGAACCGGGTATCAGTGCTATCGTCTTGGTGCATAGTGGTCATCATTCTCTTGTCGATCATCGCCCCTTACTTTACCCCATACACCTATGTTCAGCAGAACGTGGAGCTGCGCGACATGCCCCCGCGGATCCCTGTATTAGAGAAATATGGAATCGCCGACGGTACCAGGCTGCTCACCAATCGACGCAAAGCCAGCGTCATGGACCCTGCTATCTACAAACCGGAGTCGATCTTGGAGATGCGCAATGAACGAGACGTGAATGGCGTGGCGGTCGTCGACGTGCTGGTCGATTTCTACGCCTACAAGGGTGCCAAGGATACCTATTACTGGTTCGGCTCTGACTACCTCGGCCGGGACCTCTTCACCCGCCTCTTCTGGGGCTCGCGAATATCGTTGCTGATTGCCTTCTTCGCCGTCATCACCAATGTCATCATTGGGATCGTCTATGGCGCCATTGCTGGTTATTATGGCGGGACGGTCGATATGCTGCTGATGCGTTTCGCGGAAATATTGTCGGGGATACCGTACCTGGTCGTGGTCACGATGTTTATCCTGCTGTTTGGCACCGGGATGTTCTCGATCATTTTCGCTCTGACGGTCACTGGCTGGATAGGTACTGCCCGGTTAATCAGGGCTCAGTTCTATCGCTTTAAGGGCCGCGAGTACGTCCTCGCCGCTCAGACTCTCGGTGTGCCCGACCGAGCATTGATCTTCAGGCATATACTCCCCAACTCCATGGGCCCCATCATTACCCGTACCATGGTCGCCATTCCAGGTGCCATCTTCTCAGAGTCCTTCCTAGCCTTCATCGGACTAGGCTTGCAGGCGCCCAATCCATCCATCGGCGTCATGCTCTCGGATGGGCAGAAGGTCTTGCTACAGTATCCGTATCAAACCCTCTTCCCCGCCCTGCTCATCTCTGTCCTGATGATCTCGTTTAACCTATTTGCCAATGGGCTGCGAGATGCGCTTGACCCGACACAACGCGGAGAGGAGTAGGCGTATGACAGCAGTAACTAAAGACGACATCATCTTACAGGTCAATAATCTGAAGATCTCGTTTAGGTCGTATGGCGGTATGGTTCAAGCCGTGCGAGGCGTCAGCTTCAACCTAAAACGTGGTGAGACGGTCGCCATTGTGGGCGAGTCGGGCTCTGGTAAATCCGTCAGCATCAAAGCGATCATGGGGATCCTAACCGCCAATGCCATCATCGAGTCCGGCGAAATCCTCTATGATGGCAAGGATCTGACCAAGGTCAGCGAGGATGATTTCCACGAGATCCGTGGCAAGAGAATCGGCCTGATCTTTCAGGACCCCCTATCGGCGCTTAACCCGATCATGAAGGTTGGCAAGCAGATTACCGAGGCCTTGAGGCTCGCCAAGAAGATGAGTCAAAAGGATGCTAATGAGAAGGCGTTGGAACTGATGAACGCGGTCGGCATCCCCGATGCCGAGCGCCGCTTTAACCAGTACCCATTCCAGTTCTCTGGCGGCATGAGGCAAAGGATCGTCATTGCCATTGCCCTGGCTGGCGACCCCGAAGTACTAATCTGCGACGAGCCGACGACGGCGCTGGACGTTACAGTCCAGTCAAAGATCTTGGAGCTGATCAATCAGATCAAGAAAGACAGAAATCTGTCTGTTATCTTCATTACTCACGACCTGGGTGTGGTGGCAAACATGGCTGATCGGGTCAATGTCATGTATGCTGGTAAGATCGTCGAGATGGGTACCAGTGAGGAGATCTTCGTCAGTCCCGCGCACCCCTATACGTGGGCCCTACTCAGCTCCATGCCGGATCTGATGACCAAGGAACGATTACTGGCGATTCCTGGTACTCCGCCCAACATGATCCATCCGCCCAAGGGCGATGCGTTCTCGGTTAGGAACAGGTATGCCATGAAGATCGACTTTGAGATGGAACCGCCCTACTTCCAGCTTTCGGAAACGCATTATGCAGCCACGTGGCTACTGCATCCGAAGGCGAAGCCTGTTGAGCTTCCGGAGGTGCTACGAGCACGAATCGAGCGATTAAAAAGGAGTGGCGGGATAAATGGCTGATGCAGGTTACCTACTGGAAGTCAAAAGGCTATCGCAGCACTTTGCATCGGGTAGGGGCAGAAACAGACTGGTGGTCAAAGCTGTTGACGATGTCAGCTTTGGTGTGAGGCCTGCGGAGACCTTCGGCCTAGTTGGGGAGTCGGGCTGTGGCAAGACCACCACCGGCCGCACCATCATCAGGCTGTATGACCCCACATCGGGGAAAGTCACCTTTAACGGTCGCGAGATCTCTGGCAGAATGACCGGCGAGCTCAGGCGCTACCTGACCGACAATATCGCCATGATCTTTCAGGACCCAGTGGAGTCGCTCAACCCGCGCATGACCATTGAGGAGATCGTTGGCGAAGGGCTCAAGGTCAGAGGAGTCAAGGATGTCGGTGAGATCCGGAGACGTGTCGTCGAGATGCTGAAGAAGGTTGGGCTCAACGAGGATCATGCCACTCGCTATCCGCATGAATTCTCCGGCGGCCAGCGTCAGCGCATCGGCATAGCGCGTGCTCTGATCGTGAGGCCCAAGATGATCATCGCCGACGAGCCGGTCTCAGCCCTTGATGTCTCCATTCAAGCCCAGGTGATTAACCTGCTGAACGATCTGAAAGAAGAGCTTGGCTTGACCATCTTATTCATCGCCCATAACTTGTCCGTGGTCAAATACTTCTCTGACCGAATCGGAGTCATGTATTATGGGCGTCTGGTCGAAGTTGCTAGGGGCGATGACTTATACGACAAGCCGTTGCACCCGTACACCCGCGCTCTACTGTCGGCGATACCTGAGCCCAATCCGTTTACTGAGAGAACAAGGAAGCGCGCGGACTACGATCCCAAGCGAGACCACGATTACTCAACCGAGAAGCCGACCATGGTGGAGGTAGAGCCGGAGCATTTTGTCTATTGTTCGCCCTCAGAGCTGAAGCGGTTCAAAGAGGTGATCCAACACCGCAGAATGATCGCCGGGACGGTTGTCCTGGGCGGTTCCTAGACCATGCTGTTCCTCTCCCAAGTAGGTCATCATAACGATGGGCAGGGCGTCTTACACACGCCCTGCCCATCGTCAATATCGCGGCTATCCTTTGGTCAGATGATCTCCTGCCCGTATGAGTTCTGTCTTGGCTATTACTCAGTGAACCCTCATTTTTGCTCCCACCAAGTGGAAGTGGCATACGGCCTAAAACCGATGTTGTAATAGAACTGCTGCGACGAGCCGACAAACGCCCGCTTCGCTCCAAGCTCTCCGCAGCGTCGGATCGCCTCCAAGACCGCCGCTCGCCCGAGTCCCATTTTGCGATAGGCGGGGTCGGTGGCAACTGGCTCGACCAGCGCGCTGTCGGAGGCATCATCCAGCCACATGCCGCAGTAGGAGACAAAATCCCCGTTTGGCGCCACCACGGCGACCTTCAGGTCCAGGTTCACGTTGGGGCGCTGAAAGCCGATCTCCCATTCCGGCAACTCTTCTTCCTTGAACAAAAAGGGGCCCTCACCGTTGGCCTCATGGTTAAAGCCTTTCCATAGCACCTGTCCATACTGATACAGGTCAAATCTGTCCTTCATACTGGTGATGCTGAAGCCGTCCGGCAGCGAGTACGAGATCCTATCCAGGTCGATCGGATAGACCGCATCACACTCTCTGTCCTGGGTAGGGAAGAAGCCGTGACGCGCCGCGATGCCCTGCAAGAGCATATCGCCATCCAGAATGAGAATACGGAACCTGCCGTCCTTCGCAAACGTGTCCTTCGCATATAAAAGCATCTCCTCGCCCAAGTTCCGGTGCTGCTCGTCGGTCAGAAGATACGCTTTGCCGAGACCACAGTCATAGGTGGCAGCCGCAACGATCTCGCCGTTTTCTTCCCAAAGCCCTATCTTGGCTAGGCCGCTCTTATCAAGATAACTGTGCGTGATCATCCAATCCCAACGGCCAAAATGGTAGTTGTGACTGTCAAGCCGAATGAGAAAAGCGCGGAGCTTGTGATAATCATCGCCAAATAGCGGCTCGGGGATGTATGTTCTAAAGACAGCAGTCATAGTAAATCCTCGCTTTCTTATCTGAACTTTGGTTAATACCGCCTTCTCTTTCATCCCCATGATGGAGACCTCTGCCTCTTCTGCGTATCTCCAGCCCGATCTGCCCGATCAAACCGATTGCGGACTGCTGACTATTCGTTGCCCTCAGTGCCTTCACCTCTGCCCATGCCCTTTACTGCCCCTGGTACGGCCGTAAGGGCGTTATTCGAGCTCCGCAAGCTCTCTTTGCGCGTACTTGGGAAGCTTGGCCACCACCGTCTCATACGAATGCTCGATCATGCCGATCATCTCCTCGTTCGGCACCCATCCATCCAGCCTGACCGTATTGAAGTACGGCTGCTGAACCGGCGGGCAGTGATAACCGCGCGTGACCACACCAGGGTAAATGATCCGATACATCTCGCCGGTCATCATCTCGCAATTGAAGGTCGCGCACGGCTCGCCCTTTAACATGAAGACCTGCGCGAAAATCCGTGCGGCGCTGCTGGGAGCTTTGATCTTGACGACGGCAACATCCGGGCCAAACGGATAATCCAGGAACGCACCGGGCTTGGCGAGGCAGTATGAGATGATCTGCTGTTGGGTCATTGATTGTCCTCCTCGTCGCCTAGAACCGCAAGTCATCGTTACAGACCGTACAGGATCGTCACGTCCATCTAAAGCAGACCCGCTCCGCGAGCAAATAGCAAAATTGCGGGCTGCTGTTCCATTCAATATACCTATCTACAATTCCTAGGGCTTCTGCAGATACCGGATTTACTCCCCTCTCACACCATTGGACATACGGATCCGCATCCGGCAGTTCGCCAAGCTTGACCTGGGTAGACCACTGCCTCGTCGTGATGATAGTAGCTTTGTGTCGGAGCTACTCAGCCTGCCGATTGGCCATCGCGGCTTCACCGCTAACTCATGAAGGTCTGTCGCAAAAGTACAAACCCGCTTTCTCTTCCCCACTAAGAGCCTGGAACATGTCCAAATGAACAGCGCCCGTCCCACTTGTTAGTGGAAACAGACGCTGTTGGGAGGGTATTAAGAGAGGTACTGTTGCCCCGGCTTAGATGCTTCTCCCTGTGCGCTCGATTCAGCCTCCGAGGAGGGTGGAAGCAATTACGGACCGAAGCATCCGATCGCGTTGATTCATCCTTTGCGCTGGCTTCTTTCGGAGCGGGGGAGGATTCGGCGCTACTTGCTGGATGCACAGAGTTCTGTGAGATTGAGGGAAGATTACCAGAGCAGTCAGCCAAGGTAACCGAACGGGTGCTTCGTATATCATGGTCTCGTCCAGGGATATTAAGGAAAGAAGGATGGATATTATGTTTCAACCTATTCATCCGCTCTTCTCCGGCTTAAAGTGCCATTCCTAACTCATAAGCTTCCCGAAGGGCTGGGCTCTCATCAATATCTCCCGCGTCGATTACACCTATGCTGCGTACGACACCTTTGAGACTTGCTTTGTCAAAGCAAGCCATCCAGCCTTGCAGCCCCATGATGGCACCGTCCATCGCACTTTCTTTACGCATTGCCGCCGTTGCCAGTAGGTAGATATCACGGAAAGCGTAGTCAGCAAAGACCAGCGGATTGCAGCGGTCAAGCACGGTTTTCATCTGCCCACTCATTCCGTAATAATAGATCGGCGTAGCAAAAGCGACGACTTCGGCGGTCAGCATTTTCTGTGTGATGGTATCGGCATCGTCATGGATGACACAGCGCTTTGTTTTCCCGCAGCCAATACAGCCCGTACAGAAACCGATGGTTTTGCCATGCAGGCAGACCGTTTCTACGCTGTGTCCTGCTTCTTTGGCACCTTTGGCAAATTCCCTCGCTAAGGCTGCGGAGTTCCCACCTTTACGAAGACTGGTGGAGATAATCAAAACTTTTCTGCTCATCCCTCTTCCTCCTTGGAACAATCAGTTTTTCTGATGAATTGGCCGGAACACCGCCCACAATTGATCTTTGGTGAGGATAGATGAGGAGCCGATCTATCCCTTGAAATGACCCCGCCTTTCGGTCGGACGAGAGAACCGTCCTCTTGTCCAATATGGCCTGGAGGCGGATGTTCAACCGGTCAATGGCACGATCTACCCTGAGAACCAAAATCTCTCCAACGACTTACCCGGCGCTCCGACTGGGCTCACGCAGCGCCCCTGTTTCTAGCTGGTTATCCACATAATACTGCGCCTGCGCGTGCCATAGCTCATAGTACTTGCCACTCTCGGCGATCACCAACTGATCATGACTGCCTTGCTGCACCACACGGCCCTGGTCGAAGACGAGGATCTCGTCGCAGAAGCGGCAAGAGGAGAGGCGGTGACTGATGTAGATGGCTGTCTTGTCGCTGACAATCTGATTGAACTTGGCATAGATCTCAAACTCAGCCACGGGGTCGAGCGCGGCGGTCGGCTCGTCGAGCACGATAAAGGGGGCGTCTTTGTAGAGCGCACGGGCGATGGCGATCTTCTGCGCTTCACCGCCGGAGAGTTCTACTCCCTTGTCATCAAAGTCCTTATACAGGCAGGTGGCGGTTCCCGCGGGCATCTCCTTTAGCCGATCACCGAAGCCGGCTTCCTGCAAACACTCTTCCACTCGTGCCTGGTCGTAGTTCATGGTGGTCGCCACGTTTTGGCCCAGCGGGTAAGCAAACAGTTTGAAGTCCTGAAAGACCACAGAAAAGACCGACAGATACTCATGATAGTCATACTTCTTGATGTTGATCCCGTTGAGCAGGATCTCACCTTCGGTTGGGTCGTAGAGGCGGCAGAGCAGCTTGATGAAGGTGGTCTTGCCGCTGCCGTTTTCGCCGACGACAGCCAACCGTGAGCCGATCTTGAACTTCATCGAGACGTGGCGCAGGGCGTAGGTATCAGAGGTCGGATACTTGAACGATACATCGCGGAACTCGATCTCGTAGTTACGGTCGGAGCGCTTCTCGACGGTCAGTGAGCCTTGGTACATCTCATTGGGGATATCCAAGAACTCGAAGATCTCGCGTAGATAGGGCGCATTGTTCTGCATATCGCCCAGCGTGGAGATCAGTGAGGAGACCCCCGCGGAAAACGACGTGATCGCGCTGATATACTGCGTAACCGACCCCACCCCGAAGGCGCCTCCCCAGGCTTTCAGGCATACAAAGGTGTAGACGATGCCAGTAAAGAGATGCGCTACAGCAGCGGACAAGGCGTTAAGCGCGCCCATGGGACCGCGTGCATATTGAGCCACCTGGCCTTTGGGGCCAAAGACATGTTCCTGATGGAAGTTCTGACGACAAAGGATATCCTGCCGATACATGCGGATATCGAGCGCACGGTCATGGTCATAGGCCATGAAACCGTAGAAGCCGAAACGACGGTTCGCCTCCCTGGCTCCATCGGCCGCTCTGGCCCAATAGCTGTTGGCATGGTTGGATAGGACGGGAGCTAAAAAGGTCACCGCGAACATGATGGCAATGATCAGCACGATGAAGATGGGGTGATTAAGCCGGCTTAGAGCCCCGGCGCTGGCTGGAACACGTAGTGTGAATAGCGAGATGCTCAGCGCAGCAGCCCCGATGATCCTCATCAGTGCGGTCAGCAGCCCCTCCGTGTATTCCATGAGTTTGCCAAGCCCCCAACCACCCCAGCTGCTGTTTTGGCGTATCTGTGAGCGCAGGTCATGGGTGCGGGGGTCATCCACCGAACAGAAATCCATGGCCAAAAGCTTATCAGCGAAGATCTTCTCCTGTCGGTAATAACGCCCGGCGTGGGCGCTGTTTTTCCAGCGCTCTGAGGCAGCTTTCAGCAGTGTCAATAGAGCCGTCGAGGCCAGCGCGGCCACCACCAGCCGAGTGAGGCGATCGAGGTTGCGTGCCCCCGCCAGCTCATTGATGATCTGGGCGGACAGGTAGATGCCGAGGTAAGGTGTCAGCGCGTTAACCACGGCGTAGACCGCCGAGGAGATGAAGATCAGCGGATACTGCTGCCACCAGATCTCAAACGCTTTGGCATTGAGCTTCAAAGCCTCGCGCATTGGTGCCTTATCCGCAGCGTTTTTGTTCGTCATTTTCCGCACTTCCCTCTCGATAGTAGCGGCTCTGGATCGCAAACAGCTCCGCGTACCTTCCCCCTTGGCCCAGCAGCGCAGCGTGGGTGCCTTCCTCCAAGATCACACCGTCCTCAACGAACAGGATACGATCGCAGAAGCGTGTGGATGCTAGACGGTGGGAGATGTAGATCGAGGTACGCCCGGCAGTGAGATCGCTATAGCGCTGGTAGATATCGCTCTCCGCGATCGGGTCGAGGGCTGCAGTGGGCTCGTCGAGGACGATGATCGGCGCATCCTTGTAGAGTGCGCGGGCCAGCATCAGACGCTGCAGCTCACCGCCGGAGAGCTCAGGCGCATCTTCAAAGACCTGTTTGCCGAGACGCGTCTCGTAGCCATTGGCCAGGCTTTCCACCTTCCGTCTAAGCCCTGCCTTCTCGATGGATGATCGCACCTTAGCCATATCGATCCCAACGCTAGCCTGGGCAACATTGCCGGCGATGGTCGTCGCCAACAGCGAGAATTGCTGAAAGACTGCAGAGAAGTGGCGGTAGTAATCGCGGCGGTTGCAGGCTCTGACATCTTGGCCGTTGAGCCGTACTTCGCCATCTGTGGGGTCGAGGAAGCCGCAGATCAGCTTGATCAGCGTCGTCTTGCCGGCGCCGTTTAGGCCGACGATCGCCAGCTTCTCACCCGCCTTGATCGTGAGGTTGATTCCACGCAGCGTATCATGGTCGGCACCAGGGTAACGAAACGCCACGTTCCTCAGCTCGATCTCGTATGCCTTGGTGGGGTCCGGTTCCAGCGGCTTGCCGTCCTCAAAGCGGAAGCACTCGTCGGCTTCAAGAAACTCGCGCACTGTGGAGAGGTCGAGGCTCTGCTTATGCAGAGTGGTTAGGCTAGAGAGGATGCCGCTGACCCACGTCGTAAAGCCGCCGACCGCCGTGAAGTGCAGTAGGAACTGTGCTGCGCCTAAGCCCTCGCGCAGTGTCAAGGAGATCAGATACGCATATGAGATGCCGTTGCGTAGGAGCGATAGCCCAGTATCAATCACGTTGGCCCAGATATAGACCTTCTCACGGCGGACACAGAATGCCTGATATAGGTTGAGGGTGCTGCTGTAGACACTCTCCAGCCAGTTCTGCATGCCGAAGATGCGGATATCTTTGGCGAAGGTATGATCCCCGGCCTTGCTGCTGGCATAGCTCATCCGGTGCGAGTATCCCGCCGCTTCTTCACGGTGGCGGTAGCCCCAGTTGTTGATCTCTTTAGTGATAAAATAGCCGGTCACCGTCGTCGCCAGGGTGATGAAAACGACCAACGGGTCCAGCGACGCCAGCAGCGCCAGATAGATGACAAACCCGGCGCCATTTTGCGTAAGGTCGGTCAGCGTCTGCCAGATGGCCTCGGTTGCCTCGCTGTTATTGTTCACCGCCATCCGTGCTTTCTCGAGTTGCTTCAGAAAACTCGGATCTCCGGTATGGGGATAAGAGGTTTGCGAGAACTTGTCATGGATCTGGGAGACCAGAGCGCCACGCACCGCCACACGACCGAAGAGCGTGTTGGCACCGATATAAGCGCTCGCCGCACCGACCAGCATCAGGGCCAGAGCGAAGGTGGAGATGGTGCCGAGCAACTTGGCCAGCGGCGCTGCGGCCTCAACGGTTGCCAGCACGGTCGGCACAATGAACAGGCCGAGCAGGCTGGTGGCCACCGCCAGCGCAGCTTGGATTAGGCAGATCCAGAGAACACTCTTCTCGGTCCGCCAGGCGAGTCTTATCATGTAGACGGCATTGCTCCATATGCCGTACTTCGGTTTGGCCTGCTTCTCCTTATTTGCAGCATCCATTTGCATCACCATCCTGAGTGTAAGTCTACCATTGGACTCTTTGTTGTGATGATTTCGGGGATGAGATGCGCGCCGCGGGGGATGAAATGCGACCGCCGCGCGCTGCGTGAAGTCCCAAGCCCCAAGGGTGTGTTTAAAAGGTCACCTAGTTGTAGGGGCGCCGCCATGCTGCGCCCGCGTTTTTCAACGTTCCCCAAGGGCCAAAGTGCGAGAACCGACACTAGCCCCGGTGGCTGTCTTGGTGACTGGTGCCTTGGTGGCTTACTATTGCGGCAGCAGGATCTCGGTGGTAAAGGCGCCGTCCTCGCTGTTGCGGCTAATATAGCCGCCATAGCGCTCGACAATATGGTCGATATGCAAAAGTCCGAAGCCGTGTCCTTCGCCTTTGGAGGTAAGGAAGCGCCCGTTCTCCTTGCGCTGCTTCTTGGACGCGGTCAGGTTGGTAAAGGACATATACAGTTGGGTGCTCTTCATCTCCATGTAGACACGGATCAGGCGCTGGTCCACGGGCAGGGCCAGGCTGGCCTCGATGGCGTTGTCGAAGAGGTTGCCGATGATCACGCACAGGTCGAGTTCGGCGGTCGTCAGTGCCACAGGGACATGGGCATCGGCTCGCACGGGGATCAGCTTTGACCGGGCGAGAGAGATCTTGCTGTTTAAGATCGCGTCGGTCATCCTGTTGCCTGTCCTGATGCCTGTCTCCACCGCTGCCAGGTCCGTGTCCAGCTCGTCCAGATAACGCTTAATGGCCGCTAGGTCGCCTGAGGCGGCGTAGCTCTTCATGGCTTGGATATGATTACGGTAATCGTGCCGCCAGCCACGCATCTCATTGTACATATTCTCGACCTCAGCATAGTGGGTCTGGATCAGCTCGCTCTGGTAGGCAGCGATCCGCTTGTCGATCAGCTTTGAGAACAGCCACATGGTTGTACCTCCGTTATAAACGAGTCCCTCGCTCCACGCCCCTCGCCCCTCGTGAGCGTAGGGCGACAGAGAGTCTGCTGACAAACCAATGCGCAGCATGGCTGCGCGACTACACATGAACCCAGCGCCTCGTATGTAGTTGCCCAGCCATGTCCCATCGACAGCGATTTGGACAAATCGCGATAGACTGCGCTTAGGCTCATTTCGAAAACCTTACGAGGGGCTAGGGGCGAGGGGCGAGGGACGAGGGGCTAGAAATACTCAATCATTGCCCGGTTCAACGGCTCATACATCCCACGCGACAAGGGGACAACAGCACCGCTCTTGAGGTGCACATCCGTTCTGGTCACTTTACGGATATAGCGCAGATTGACAATGAATGAGCGGCCGACGCGGAAGAAGCTCTCATCCAGCTCCTTCTCCATCTCGTTAAGCGGCCTCTTGACGGTATGTTCCTCGCGAGCATGGATGGTGACATAGTTCTGCCGGACTTCGAGGTACTGGATCTCGTACAGCGGGATGCGGACCGCCTCATCGCGAACATCCAGTAGCAAGGCACGCTCGTTGCGCTGCAGCTTCTCCGTCGCCCGGTTCAACACGACAAAGAGCTTCTCTGCGTTGACCGGCTTTACCAGGTAGTGCAGCGCGTCCACCTCGTAGCCGTCGGCGATATACTCCATGTAGCCGGTGGTGAAGACGATCTGTACCTCTTTGTTCTCCGCCCGTACGGCTCGCGCTAGCGCAACGCCGCTCATCTGACCCATCTCGATATCCAGCAGCAAGACATCATAGGCCTTGTCTTCGGCATAGCGCAGCAGAAATGCCTCAGCCGATGGGAAGGTAGCGATCGCGACGGTGTGGCCAACCATATCTGCCCACCTGGTAACGAGCGCAGCGATGAACTTTTGGTCAGCGGACACGTCGTCGCAGATGGCAAAGCGATAGTGCACTGGCATTCCTCCCAAGGCTGATCTGGTACCCTATAGTTACGCCACGGCACTATGTTTGACCTCTGCCGGGGAAGGGGGAAAGTCTGGGCAATCAGAGCTAACCGGATCATAAAGGCGCAGCCTATCGCACTCTCTTCGAGAACTGCGATAGGCTGCGCCTAGGTGTTTGCAGATAGCAGGGTAGTCAGCGCGCTCTTCTCCCGGTCCTTGGCCCTAGTCAGGTATGCAGCTAGTTGTGAAGGATGCACAAGACTGCTAGTCTCGCGTCGCTTCAGCCAGCACTTCCACTGGTAGCGCCAACTGGCTAACCATCTCGAGCACCCGGCCGCGGTAGTGACAATGGTGTCTCAGCGGAGCGCCTTCACCGCTCCTCATGCTCAACATCTGCGGCAGGAAGTAAGGGATATTGTCCACTACCGCCTGATCGAGGTTGGTGCAGACATACTCGATGGAGAACCAGTCAAGCAGACCTTCGTCGCTTTGCTGGCCGCTCGCGATTTCGAGTGAGAGCTCTTTAGGCCAATCGGCGAAGTAGACATACATGCCAGCGTCACCAGTCTCCGCCACCCCGCCCCACGTCACCATCCCAACAAACCGCACGTGGCTGATCCGGATGCCGACCTCTTCACGGATCTCACGGATGATGCACTGGCTAGGCGTCTCATCCAGCTCCAGCTTACCACCCACGCCGTTCAGCAGATGCGCGTTGGGAGCCTTGTTGCGGCGCAGCATCAGGACTTGATCGCCATGAAAAACAAACGCAAGCGTATACTTGAGCGCCATCTTACATCCCCCTTGCCAGCCCAGTGTTGTCTCGAACTTTGGGGATGTATTCGCTTGGCGGCAGACTCGCTCCTGCTTGGCGTCCGCCTAGCTAAGTGGCACAGGCGACCATTGGTGGCTAACCCAATGGGCAAATAAGTCCCGCACCTGCTACGGTACATCCTCGCAGTTGCGAGTGAAAATTAAGTCGAAAAAGATCAGATTATCGCAAAAAAAGAGGAAGGAAAAACCGGGTCAAGGCAGTAATTAATAATCACTATTGCTAACAATTGAATCTCATTACTGCGATAGGAGTTGAGATGGTTTGAACCGACAGTTCCAGCGGCTATCACACCAGTTTGTCCTTGGGATCGCCCTGCAATTGACGCTGGTCATGGGGCTGTTGTTGCTCATGAGTGATCGGGGCGGTGTGATCAACGGAGCGCTGCGCTGGCCTCTGTATGGCAGCCTCGTCGTATCGGTACTCCTACTCTGGACCTGTGTGCGAGCCCAAAAGACGATTGACGCCAACGTGATCGCCCCGATCAACCAAGCTCTAGCCGTGTTGGTCAAGTCAGGGGTGATTGCACGGCCCGAGGACGACGAGGCTCAGGCGATCCTATCTTCGGTCATGCAAGTGGATCGCATCGTTAGTGTTGATCGAATTCGTCAGAAGGTCTATGCCCTCTGGAACTCAGTTAATAACGACGAGGAGGCGATCAACGGGTCGCTGGCGCTCTTCGGTGAGGCAGGGCATATCCTTAGCGGGGCTTATTACCACTACGATAGCTTCACCGACGAGCTGCGTCTGACCGCCTCGTACGCTTTCCCTGAGAACGGGAAAACCGTCCTGAAGTATGGTTCTGGTCCTGCGGGTGAGGCAGCCGCACAAAATCGTACGGTGACTCTCGAGGATCCCGATATGAGCATTCCGGTGGGACTAGGACAGATCAGACCAGGTCTTCTGGGGTGCTTTCCGGTCTACGGACACCGCTTGCACGGGGTTTTCGTCCTCGCTTTCCCCAGTCGCACGACCCCAGATCATGTTAAGATCATGCAGATGTATGCCAATCAGACAGGGGTTGTGCTCGATCGCATACAGCAATACGACCAACTGAAGAAGGTTTCCAATGATCTGAGGGACAGAACCAAGGAGCTGAATAAGGAACTAAAGCATAGCATCTCGATTCTCAATAGCTCTGCCGACGGGATCACGATCTTGACGCCCGAAGGAGTGATCACCTCCTTTAGCCGTGGCGCTGAGGCTATCACCGGATACACCACCACAGAGGTTCTGGGGCAACCCTGTTGCGACATCCTCAAGCACTCCTCACAAGACTATGAGGATCTATGCGATACATCGCTCTGCGCCCTCTGTCAGGCCACCTTGACCGGAGAGCCTGCCACTGGCAAGGAGCTCTATCTCACACACAAGAACGGTAGCCGTGTTCCTATTCTTCTGAGCGTCAGTCCCATCAAAGACGAGAACGGCAAGGTCATCGAGGTCTTGCAGATCTTCAAAGATATGACCGAGATCAAGAACAACCTGACGGCGCTTGAGCAAGCCAGCCGCAGCAAGAGTGAGTTCCTAGCGACGATGTCCCATGAGTTGCGCACACCGCTGAATTCTGTGTTGGGATTTGCCGAGCTCTTGGATGCGCAAAGCTTTGGTGAGCTCAATGAGCGGCAGAAACGCTATGTTAGTAATATCATGACAGCTGGCAAGGATCTCCTAACCCTGATCAACGATATTTTGGATCTCTCGCGTATTGAGGCAGGCCGGATGGAATGGGAGAGGGAGATGGTCGACATCCGCCAGCTGATCGCTGGCGCAGTCAATCTTCTACGTGAAAAGGCTGCCAGCAACGGCCTCAAGATGGTCATCAATGTAGACGATACGGTGGACCGCTTCATTGGGGACGAGCGAAAGATCAAACAGATCCTCTATAATCTGCTGTCCAATGCGGTGAAGTTCACTCCCAGTGGAGGGCAGGTGGGGGTTGATGCCGCGATCCGTGAAGGGGTGCTCGATCTGGGCGTGTGGGATACCGGGATCGGTATTCCCAAGGACAAGTGGCAGACGATCTTTGAGCCCTTCTACCAAGTGGACAACTATCTGACTCGCAAGCATCAAGGCTCCGGTCTAGGACTGGCCTTGGTAAAGAAGATGGTCAGTCTTCCCGGCGGCGACATCTGGGTCGAGGTACAGGATGGGAAGAGTACTGTCTTCCGCCTACGACTTCCACAGGGGCCAGCCATGCCCACAGCGAGTGTTGAGCCGGAGAGGGTGACGCCGACCGTCTCTGTCTCATTGCCAACCCAGCTACCCAGTCGGCGCTGCCTGGTGATCGAGGATGATCGCCCGACTGCGGAGCTTGTCGAGACCTACCTCCGCGGGCTCGGCCTGGAGACAACCATCGCTGCCTCGGGCGAAGACGGACTGGCCGAGTTGACCAAACAGGTTCCAGACCTGATTGTCTTGGATCTGCTTCTGCCAGGGATGAGTGGATGGGATGTTCTGGCGCAGATCCGACTCTCGCCATTCCTCAGCCATGTGCCTGTCCTAATCACTTCCATTCTGGACGAGGCCAGGAAAGGGTTGGCCGTTGGTGCTTGGGACTACTTGATTAAGCCCATCGACAAGGCGCAGCTCTCCGAGTGTGTTCAGCGGATCTTGCGGATGCGTGGCCAGGGCTATCACGCTCTGGTGATCGATGATGACCCTCAAGCTCGTGAACTGATATCCACCCATCTTGAGCTGCTGCATATGCAGGCCCATATGGCGATGACCGTGGAGGAAGGGCTGCAAAAGGCCCATGCGCTGCAGCCAGACGTTATCTTCTTGGACCTCATGCTCCCCGAGGTCAATGGGTTCGAGTTCCTCCAACGCAAGGAGGCGTCCCAATCGATCTCTGCAATCCCTGTGGTCGTGGTCAGCTCGAAGACCTTGACCGCTGATGAGCGCCGCTTCCTCGAGTCGCGTGCGTTGGTGGTGGCTCGTAAGAGCGAGTTCGGTAAAGAAGACTTCAATATCAAGGTGTTAAGGCTGCTAAAAGAAGGGGGGACGGCATGAGGGCTTTGGTTGTTGAGGACAATCCATTGAACATGGAACTGATGGAGGCCATTCTTACCTCGCAGGGCTGCGATATTACCAAGGCGTCCACCGCTGAGGAAGCAGAGCTCGTCTTAGCTAGCGAGCACCCGGACATCATCTTCCTTGATATCCAGCTGCCGGGGATCGATGGGATGACCCTGGCCAATCGCATTCGTAGCCGTGCGCAGTTTGCTCGCACTCCCTTGGTCGCTGTTACCGCTCATGTCATGCCCGGAGATGCCGAGAAGATCAGAGAAGTGGGCTTCGATTACTACCTACCCAAACCAGTACAGATCAGCGAACTGGTTCGTTTACTTCGTTGGCAGGGAGGCGGCGGCACTGGGCAGTAGGATATGGTCCATCGCTGTGGTGGAAGACAATTCGGTCAATGCGGAGCTCATCGAAGCTTTCCTGCGCGTCAAGGGTTACGCTGTCACGATCTACAGCAATGGTCAAGACTTGTGGGCGGCAGTACAGCAAAGAGGGTTTGATCTGATTATTCTCGATGTCATGCTCGGTGGGATCAACGGGTTTGAGATCTGTCGGCGGCTCAAAGCCGACTCGGTGACCAGGCTGGTACCAGTTATCCTGCTGACCGCGTTGGATACTCTGGAGCACAAACAAGTCGGCTATGCCGCCGGGGCTGATGATTATGTGGTCAAACCGGTGAACTGGCCGGAGTTCTACCTCAAAGTGGGTTCGTTGCTACGCTTAAAAGAGCTGCATGATGAGTTTGAGGCCATGGATAATGTCCTCACATCCTTGGTGAAGACCGTCGAAAGTCGTGACCGTTATACAGCGGGCCATTCCGAACGTGTGGCTGCCATTGCCACGTGCCTAGCTAGAGAGATGGGGTTGCCGGGAGAGGACCTGGCCCTGCTTCGCCGTGCAGGTGTTCTGCACGACTTGGGCAAGGTGGCTGTGGATAGTCATATTCTCAACAAACCGGGAGCGTTGACTGCCCTAGAGTTCCGCGCTGTTGCGCAGCATCCCACGGTCGGTGCGGAGATCCTCGCTCCCATGAGTCGGGCACAGACTATCGTGCCACTGGTACGTAACCATCACGAGAAGCTGGATGGGAGTGGCTACCCCGATGGCCTAAAAGGGGATGAGATTAGCCTGCTGACGAGAATTTTGACTGTGGCCGACATCTACGATGCACTGACCAGCCAACGGCCCTATCGCCGAGCCATGGTTCCCATGGAGGCGCTGCAGGTGATGTTTCGGGATGCCAACGCCAACAAGATCGACCTAGATATTACTCGGATATTGGCGGAAGTAGCGACAGGGAGGAGATTTGCCGATGAGATCAGGGTGGTTACGGCAGAGGCTGTTGGGCGGGTTTAGTCTCGTTTTGGTGTTCATGTTAATCGTCGGTGGGGTCGGCTATTCGGGTCTCAACTCACTGCATCATGTGGCTGAGGACTTAGCGGCAGTAGCAGCCGTCAATACCGAGACGCTGAAGGCGGAGACGGCCCATCTGGAGTTCATGCAACGCTTCCATCAGATGTTCTTGACGGAGAAGCTGATCGCGGAACCGGTGGGACCCCACGACTGCAGCTTTGGCAAATGGTATGATCGCTTTACTCCTGACGCGGATGTCGCGTCCATTTTCCAAGCCATGAACAAGCCTCACCAGACGGTACATGAGGGTGGCAAACAGGTTTGGCAGCTGGCCTCAAGTGGCAACTTCGCGGAGGCCAAGCAGCTTCTCAACAGTACGGTCGCTCCGGCGGTGGATGAACTGCGCTCCCACTTAGGGAAGATGCAGCAAGAGAATGCCCGCCAGATGGCCGCGACGGTGGATAATAGTGAGGCCCTGGCACAGAGGATGAACCAGTTGATCGTGGCGGTAGCTGCTGTAGCCTTAGTTCTCGCTGTGCTGATCGCACTGGTCACCGCCCAGGCGATCGCTGCTCCGGTGGTGGCGCTGACCAGGGGAGCGCAGGCGGCAGCCCAAGGGGATCTCACCGTCAGCCTGGCGGGGGTACGTGCCAAGGGTGAGATCAAGGATCTGGTGCACTATTTCGGTGTCATGACCGAGAACCTTAGAGCGCTCATTCAAGAGGTACTGGATAGGTCCCATGATGCCAGCGGCTCCAGCGAGATGCTGGCACAGAACGCCAATGAGGCTGGTCGCGCCGCCGAGCAGATCGCCACATCCATCTCTGAGGTAGCCGGTCGCGGGGAGCATCTAACCGATGAGGCCGACAAGTTGCGTCAGCAGGGAGATCAGCTCAATGACGCCGCCATAACCCTGCAAGAGAACGCGGCCGCCAGCTTGAGCCTGATCCGTGATACGGAGAGCTTGGCGACTAGAGGCAGCCAGGCGGTTAATCAGGCTACCCAACAACTGCAGGTGGTCACAGAAACAGTGAATTTCGCCACCGGTGCCATCCAAAAACTAGCCAAGCGCTCCGGTGAGGTGGGCAGCATCGTGCGGATCATCGACACCATCTCTTCCCAGACCAACCTTCTGGCGCTCAATGCGGCCATCGAGGCCGCCAGAGCCGGGGAAGCAGGGCGCGGCTTTGCTGTCGTGGCCGAAGAGGTACGCAAGTTAGCGGAAGAATCGGCGGTTGCTGCCCGCAAGATTACCAGCTTGATCGAGGATATCCAGTCGGAGACCATGGTGACCGTCAACTCCATGGAGGTCAATTCTGAAGAGGTCGCCCGCCAGTTGGGGATGATCAGTACCGCCGGCGAGACACTCAATACCATCGTTGCATCAGCGCAAGAGAGTCGCCGTTCTTCCGAGAAGGTCATGGAGGTCAGCCGCTTGCTGCAGGCCAATAAGGAGCAGCTAGCCAGGATCATTCATGCGCTGGCCGAGGCGCTGGGCGGCAATGCAGCCAGCGCCGAAGAGGTGGCGGCGGCAGCGGAGCAGCAGAACGCCTCCACGCAGGAAGTGGCGGCGGCTGCAGACCATCTGTCCAGCATCACCGCCCAGCTGCAGGCTGCAGTCAGCAAGTTCAAGCTCAGCTAAGCGGTCCCGATGTCCAATCCCTGAATCACGACCGGAGGTGACCTATGCTCAACGTTGAACGTCGAGATGGTGCCCTAATCGTCCATCTGGAAGGTGAGCTGACCTTTGCCAATTCCACTGCTACCAAAGAAGAGATTAAGAGCCTGATGGAGCCCGATGTGCAGTGTTTCATCCTGGAGGCCAGTCATCTGCAGCTGATTGATAGCTCGGGGGTCGGCGTGGTCGTCTCACTGCTCAAACGGATGAACGGCCAGGGCGTGATTCTGGTTGGACTGCAGCCGCGGGTGCGGCGCGTCTTTGCCATCACGAGAATTGACCTGATCGTACCCATCTACGCTACACTGGACGAGGCACTGATGTCATGAAATGGCGTGGTGCTAGCCCAAGCCTTACCATCGCCCTGACCGATCTGCGCGACCATGCCGTCGCGGCGGTACAGTCATGGCAGGCGATCGACCAGGACGCGCTCTTTGATCTGCAGGTGATCCTGTGTGAACTGCTCTGCAATGCTGCCGAACACGGTAACCGGTGGGAGCCGGCAGCTGAGGTGCGTCTCCAGATCCGTTTCTCAGTCGCCAAGCAGATGCTGCTGATCCTGGTCTGTGACCAAGGATCACAGCTTATCCATGATCCCGCCCCGGGTGGCGAAGACAGCGAACGCGGCCGCGGACTGGAACTGGTCAGGGCCCTCTCCGACCGGTGTCGTCTGGGGCGGGGTAGGGTCTGGGTCCGGAAGGGGGCCGTGGTGTGAACCCCAAAATACTGATCGTCGATGATGAAGCCCTGAATCGTGAACTGCTGCTCGGTTACCTCGAGGGCCAGGGGTATCACCTACTGGAGGCAGATTGTGCCGCGGCCGCTCGGACCGCCATTGCCAAACATGACCCCGACCTGGTGTTGCTGGACGTCATCATGCCCGCGGAGGACGGTTTCACTCTGTGTGCGGAGCTGAAGAAGAACACGCTTGAGACGCATCTGCCCGTCATCCTGGTTACAGCCCTAGCCGACAAACAGAGCCGGGTTCATGGTCTGGCCTGTGGTGCCGACGACTTTCTCACGAAGCCGGTCGATCGCCTGGAACTGGTGGTCAAGGTGCGCAATATGCTCAAGATTAGGGCCCTGCACAAAAGCCTGTTTGATGAATTGCTGTTTGCCCAACAGGTTCAACAGAACCTGTTTCTGGCCGATATCCAGCTGCAGGATAATGATCGGCTCGTCTACGAACCCTGCCGCCGCGTGGGCGGCGACCTGATCGAGCTCTGGGAGCAGGATGGTGCGCGGTGGGCGCTGATCGCCGACGCCTCCGGGCATGGGCCATCGGCCGCGCTCATTGCCACCGCAGCCAAAGCTCTCATCGATCGACGCAGCAGCACTCCGGCAGAGCTGCTAGCCAGGCTGAACTCCCGTCTGCTCCAGTTGCTGCCGGGCGAGACCCCCTACCATCTGACCGCTGCCTGCCTCTGCCACCGCGGGGACCAGTTGCTCTTCTCAGGGGCTGGGCATCCGCCGGTCTATCTCCACTCCGAGGGGGTTCACACTCTGGAGAGCCGATCCATCCCTCTGGGAGTGTTGCCCGATCAGCGCTATAGCGACCAGATACTCTCCGTGGCCCCTGGGGGCTGGGCTTTTCTGTATAGCGACGGACTGCTGGATCTGATCAGTGAGCAGGCGCTCCAAGTCCTGATCGACCAGAGCGCGAGCGGCGACCAGCTCACTCGACGCCTCAAGGAGCTAATCGCCGGTCAGACCCTCAGTGATGATATCTCCTTCTTAGCCATGGCGCTGTGATAGCCGGCCGCTGTAGCCCCCCTAGTCACCCGGCGGTGCCTGCCACGGCAAGATTGAGAGCGGAGTCAACCCTGGTTCGGAAGACAACAAAACCCACGGAGATCCGTGGGTTTTGTCTGTACCATCACAGCTAGAGCGCGAGGACAAATGAGGTGAACGGCATGGCCAACCACCACTCCGTCACAGCTCTTGATCCCCTAGACACGGCGTAGGCGCCATGCCCATATAGTCACCAAGAGCAGGAGAGCCGACGAGACGGCAGTGGTCAGGGTAATGTTGGCAGCGCTAGCTGAGGCGGCACCGGGACGATTGAGATCTGGGCCCCCCTGACCGGGTGGGGCAGCCTGCCCGAATGGAGCTCGCTGTTCGCCATCGGCGGGACGCTGTTGGCCTTGACGGCGGTCATTACCAGGCGGTTGCCCTTGGGGATCATCCCCAGCCGGACGGTTCATCCCAGCAGGGGGATCAAAACCTTGCGGGGGGTTCATGCCCACGGGACGGTCGCCTCCAGCCCCTGGCGCGCCGGATGATCCTGCCCACCTACCGACCGTCGGCAGTTCGCCGGCCAGCTGTTTCACGACGTTGTCCACCCTCTGCTGCACAAATGTGACCAGTCCGGGGGGCGAACCCATGCCTCCACCTCGCGGCGCTCCGCCCCCGCCGCCCGCTTGACTGGACGCACTGGGGGCCAGATCAGTCGTCAGCGACGTGACATGGTCCTCATAGGAGTAGAACTTGGTGGGGTCGGCCTGAACCTGAGCACCGATCAGTCTCTCCACCTCGGCGACGCGTTGCGCAAAGCGAGTGGGATCCAGATACCCAGACACCAGCTGCTCGACGTAGGAGTGATACAGCTTCTTATACTCAGGGACGGCCAGCAGTTTCTCGATCAGCGGTCGCTCGGCAAGCTCTCCGGTCACGGGTTCATCCAGCGGTACGGAGGTCATCCCTTGAGTGTTTGCCCCCATGTTGAACCCAGCGAAAGCCATATTCAGGTCCCAGGGGATAACCGAGAACGTACCATTCTGTTCATAGAGATAATAGTTGTGCTTCAACTGCCCCTGGTAGCTGTCGAAATTGGACAGGACGGTGCTGACCGCCAGGTATTTCAGAACCTCGGAAACGTCCAACACATCCTCGTATTCACCACCATGGTTGAGCACGTCCAGCATATGGAGCAGCGCCTGGTGGCTGGTGGTCTTGTCCTTGCTCTTATAGACCATCCCTGAATAGGCGCTGAAGTCATCGCCGTACCACTTCAGATCACTGCCCTGGCCGTCGGGCTTATAAAGGTCGCCTCGGGGATAGGCGAAGCGCTTGGCAAGGAAGTTCAGTTCCACCTGCTCCACCGCCAGGTAGAGGCCATGAAACTGACCATTGATATAGAGATTGGCAAAGGTTGCATCCGGGGTAGGAACACCGAGAGAGCGAAACGCTTCATAGCCAAGCAGTTCACGCATGTAGGTGGGGTCACTGAAGCCATTGTTGAGATTGATGACGGTCGCCCCGAACAGGTTCTGACCCTTGACGAACTCATCCAAGTCGAGCTTAAGGCTGAAGCGGGTTGAGTTGGAGCCAGCCACGGAGTTGAGAGAGGAATTGCCCTTAGCCCTGACCGCTACACTCTTGACCTGATATCCGTTGTAGCTGATATTGCATAGGTAGTCCTCTTCCTCGCGAGCGTTCTTGATCAGTGCCTGCCAGTCACTAGGCTCCATCTCAATCCTAACATCGATGATCTGATCGCGAGGGTAGAGTTGCGGATTTCGGGGTGACTGGCTAGCTTCATCGGATGCCCGCACAGTGGATCCCGCCAGTGGTGCCGCCATTAGCAGGATCACCAGGAACGCCGCGAGCCACTTCGAGATGGTTCTCGCCACTTCATCACCCCCCATGATCTCTTCCTCGAGTAGATCGCAAAGCCCGGGCGTTTACGAGACATAGTCACCGTTATAGCTGATCAAGACCGCGTTGCCAACACCACCGATGCGGCTGATCTCGTTGACAAAGGTCGATTCCTTATCCCTAAGGCGCAGCTCGTAGGTTACCTCTGTGCGGCCTACCGCCACAGTCTTCGATCGCAGGGAGAACCTGTGCTTCTTGCTCTTCAGCAAGTCCATGACCTCCTGCTCAGCACTATCTCCGTCACACTGAACGACGAGCAGGAAGGGATCTGCAGCACTGTTGGTCCGGGTGAGAATGATGATTGCGAGGCCGATGATCAGCGAACCGAGGGCCGCGACGAAGTAGAACCCTGCGCCCGTGATAATGCCAATGCCGATCGACCAGAACATGAAAACGATATCAAAGGGGTCTTTGATGGCCGTGCGAAAACGTACGATGCTGAGCGCACCGACCATACCGAGAGAGAGCACGACATTGGACGTGATCGTCATGATCACCAAGGTGGTGATCAGAGCAATGGCAATCAGGGATACATTGAATGTCTTGGAGTACAATACGCCCCGATAGGTGCGTTTGTAGATGATATAGATAAACAACCCTACCAGTAGGCTGACACCGAGGGTCATCAGCATCTGCGTCAGGGTAATATCCATCGTTGCGTTGGTAAGAAAGCCCTTTTTGAACATGTCGTTGAAACTCCACTGAGTACCCATCGCTACTGATCCTCCCACGTATTAGATTTGAAGTACTTGCGGCACATGGCATATTTGGAGGCAGCTTGCTGGGTCAGTCCCTCCATCTGCAGGATATCCTGGATGGTTCCAGGCAGGAAGGAGTCAAACTTGACCTCCATGATCATCTGCCCGTCACCCATCACCGGAGCGAAGGAGGCGTCGCTGCGGAACAGGTCTGTGTTGCCCAGGCCCGAACGCAGCCAGCGATCAAAGGTGACCCGAACATTACCAAGGGGGGAAACATAGGCTTCACGGTCATACTCCACGATCACCTTAGGCCGCAGAAGCTCGTGGCCCATTCGCCAGCAGGTCTCCATCAGCAACCCGGTAACGTCACCATTCCAGTAAGCGAAGCGATCTCCTGAGGCCAGTGCAAGGTATTGGTCTTTACTAATGGCTTGACGAAGCTTGGCCGTATAGGAGTTGCGCTTCATCTTCTTCTCCAGAACGATCAACCGATCATCACCATTGTAGGTACGAACGCGGAACTTATGGCGCTCCTGTACCCCAGCAAGCTTATCGTGCAGAGCAGAATCATGCAGATTGTCGAAATAGAGGCTGCTAATCCGATATTGACCGTTCTGATCAGCATGCTGATCTGTTGTGAGCAGTAGCCTCAAGCGCTGGCGAAGAATGCTATACTGGTGAGTGTTAATGGTGAACTTCAGCTCACTACGGTACTGAAGTCCTGACATCTGTCTACCCCCTTTGCCTGTAGTTGATCGCCTAGGGGTCCGCTCAATACGCAAGCGTCTAGCCCTTCGACTGTGCAACTTCAGTTTAGTCACACTGACTGAGTCCTGGTGGTGAGTTGGCTGAGAAATCGCTGAGAGTCCATCCAACGGCACTTCTCAGCAATCTCTCAGCAATCACTCAACGTTAGTTCAGGGTTGAGGCCTATAATGAAGTGCAAGAGCTACCGTCAGGCATCGACTGGTTGCGGCGCTCTTGCTGCCTACCTAGCGATCTCTTGGTGTGATGGTAGAGGAGGTGTCGCCCCTTATGGCTAGGAGCACTGAACCAATCAGGATACTAATTGTCGACGATGAACCCAATATCCGCGATTTCTTACGTTTGGGCTTGGAGTATGAGGGCTTTGCCGTGGCCATGGCTGGTGATGGCCCCACGACCTTTCGGCAGGTGCGTGAGTTCGCCCCCCATGTTGTCATCCTGGACGTGATGCTTCCCGGCCAAGATGGCTGGTCGATCTATCAAGACCTGCGCTCCAACCCGCGCTTGATCGTGATCTTCTTAACCGCCCGCGATGATGTCTCTGATCGGGTAAAGGGCTTGGAGCTCGGAGCCGACGACTATATGGTCAAGCCCTTCAGCTTCCAGGAGCTGGTGGCACGTATCCGTCTGAGGCTTCGCAAACAGGGGTTGATCTCCGACGGTCTGCTGCAGGTGGGGGCTCTGGAGCTCGATAGCGGGACCCACGAAGTCCGGTATCGAGGCAGCTCCATTGCCCTCTCGCCGCGCGAGTTCGACCTACTCCGTGCGTTCCTGCTGTCGCCCGGGCAGGTGTTGAGCAAACAGCAGCTGCTCAATCAGGTGTGGGGCTGGGACTATTACGGCGACGACAATATTGTTGAGGTCTACGTCCGCTACCTGCGCGACAAGCTGGGCGATCCCAGTCTGATTAAGACCGTGCGGGGTGTGGGCTACCGGCTGGAGGCATAGATGGCAAAGTTCACTCAGACCCTGCGCGGCCAGGTGATTACCCGTGTCACTGTGGTGCTGATTGCACTGCTAACGGTTCTGGGAGTCGCGCAGTACGCTCTCTTGAGTCGGTACATGGTTAACAAAGCCGCGGATATGATCGGACAGCAGATTCGCTCCGCGTTCAAACCCTCCCCAGGCGGGAGCAGCGTCCAGCAGGCCGCCCTCTCCATGGGGGGGCCCGGACTATCGGTCCTGATCCTGGACGCTCACGGCGATCGCCTGGCTACCCTGGGTCCGCACGCCGAATGGATGCAGCAGCAGGTTGCTGCCCTTTCATCCGCCAGTGATGGCACCGGATCCGTACCCCCGCAGCGCACCCCAGCGCGCGCACAGTCAATGACTTCTCGAGTGGATGGCGAGAGCGTTCTGCTGGTGATCGACCGTATTCCCGCCGGGCCATCTGGCTCTATCCTCACGGCGGCAGTAGTTCGTTCCACCGAAGACATCGCCGCCTATCTAAACTTCATGGCCCTGATGACGGTCTTGGCCAGCTTGACCGGCCTCCTGATCGTGATGCTCGTCTTAGGCCACCTACTCGGTCGCTCGCTCCAGCCCATCGGGCAGTTGGCCGGTGCGGCGGTTGCCATTGCCGAGGGGGATTGGAGCCAGAGGGTGATCTCCTGCGGCGGCCAAGAAGTAGACCAAGCGGCCTATGCCTTCAACCGCATGGTTGATCGTTTGGATGAGGCATTTAGGACGGAAAGGCAGCAACACGAGCGCATGCAGCATTTTATCGCGGATGCGGCCCACGAACTGCGCACACCGCTAACGGCCCTCAACGGTTTCATCGAACTAATGCGTTCCGGGGCCGTCAGTAGCCCGGCCAATCAGGAACGAGCCCTGACGGCGATGCATGATGAGAGCCAACGGATGACGAGGTTGGTCGCCAATCTGCTGCAGATCGCGCGCATGGATACCAACCAGTCCCTGACGCTGAAGCCGCTTGATCTGGGGAACCTGCTGCAGGAGATGGTACCCACACTTCAGGCCGCCGACCAGAGCAAGCCGGTTCATCTGCAGATCGAAGGGGACGCGCCCATGCTGGGCAACCCCGATGCCCTTAAGCAGGTGGTTTGGAACCTGGTCGACAATGCACGGCGCTATAGTTCCACCGGGTGCCCGGTGGTCGTCGACTGTCGGGCCCAAGGCGACGGCACTCAGCTCAGCGTGATCGATCAGGGTGTTGGTATTCGCGATGAGGAGATTCCGCATCTCTTCGACCGTTTTTGGCGCGGCGACGCCAGCCGTGCTCGTGCTTCAGGGGGCACGGGTCTCGGGCTCTCCATCGTCCAGGGCCTTGTCCATAGCCACGGTGGCACCATCGAGGTTCACTCTAAGGTGGGGAAAGGTACGACCTTCGTGATCTTCTTCCCGGCCCGAAGGGCCTAGCGACTGTTCTCTGATGCCGTGTTGGGGTTCTGAATCATGAGAGGGATGCTCAAGAGCATCCCTCTCATGTTCGCTAACTAGACTTAAGAAGCTTAACGCCTAGACCCCAAGAGGTCTCAGCTTGGCCGTGAAATGCCTGAGGACCTTCGGCTGCCAGATGATCTCGTAACCCCTAATCTGATCAGCACGCTTCTGGATATTGATCAGCGCTTCTGCGACCACGTCGAGATGCGCCTGGGTGTAGACTCGGCGCGGCAGGCAGAGACGGGTGAACTCCATCTCGCTCTCAGGCTGTTCGCCCGTCAGCGGATCGGGATCCAGCATGTAAGAGCCGATATCACAGCCCCGGATTCCTGCTTCGAGATAGAGCTCTAGCGCCAGCGCCTGCGCCGGGAACTGATAATAGGGGATATGCGGCAGCATTCTCTTGGCGTCGATGAAGACTGCGTGCCCACCCACCGGGTACTGGATCGGTACACCGGCCTCGCGCAGCAGTTCGCCGAGATATTCGACCTGTCCAATGCGGTAACGCAGGAAGTCAGCATCAGTGCCTTCGTAAAGGCCGATGGCCAAGGCTTCCAGATCGCGACCGGCTAATCCGCCATAGGTGACAAAGCCCTCGTAAGGGACAGTGAGACCTTTCACCTTCTGGAATAGCTCCTCGTCTTCCTTAACGCCAATCAGCCCGCCCATATTGACGATGGCGTCTTTCTTGGCCGACATAGTAAACGCACACGCATAGCCAAAGGCCTCGCGGGTGATCTCGATGATCGACCTATCTGCGTAGCCGGGCTCCCGTGTCTTGATGAAGTACGCATTCTCGGCAAAGCGCGCCGCATCGATAATCATGGGGATCCCATATTCTCGCGCGACCTGGGATGTCTCACGGATATTAGCCATGGAAACAGGCTGCCCGCCGGCGGTGTTGTTGGTGATGGTCATGATGATAACGCCAACCTTCTCGACGCCGACCTTTTCGATGAAGGCTCGCAGGGCCGGGATGTCCATATTGCCCTTGAAGGGGGCGTAGCGGCTGGTATCGCGTGCCTCACTGACCACGACGTCAATCGGCACAGCCTGGCACAGACCCACATGACCACGAGTGGTATCGAAGTGCATGTTGGCAACGGAGTACTGGCCCGGTTTGAGCAAGCAGGGGAGCAGTACCTTCTCCGCGGCCCGTCCCTGATGAACTGGTTGACCGAAGCGGTAACCGAAGATATCCGTGACTGCGTCCATCAGACGATAATAACTGCGGGCGCCTGCGTAGCTCTCATCACCTTTTAGGATGCCGGCCCATTGGTTGTCACTCATGGCACCGGTACCGCTGTCGGTGAGCATGTCGATATAGACGTGATCGCTCCGCAGTGAGAACACATTGTACTCTGCCTGCTTTAGGTAGTGCTCGCGTTCTTCTCTAGTGGTCATCTTAAGCGGCTCCACCATCTTGATCTTGAAGGGTTCAGCGATATAGTTTGCCATCCAAGACTCCCCCTATCTATCTCTGGTTTTAACAATAAATTCCACGCCTTGCGGTAATACTCCTTGTATTAAGCAAGTGAACAGATGAAGCCTGACCCTGGGATCAGGCTTCATCTGTTCACTTGTTTTGGTTACATGTTCTTCATCATATCGCGGGGGTTGGGGGCTTTGACGACGAAGAACTCGAGCACCTCGTCGTGCTGGTTGCGCACGTCCATCTGGGTGAGGAAGGGGACGTTGACGATCTGGCCAGCGGCGTACTCCTGCGCATCCTGATCGCCCAGCGTGATGGTCATGGTCCCGCTGACGATGATCATATGGACGTGGGAGTTGGCCGGATGCGGCGGTAAAGCGGTCCCCATGGGCAGGATCATATGGTTGATGGCAACGTCCGGGTGGTCAATGACCTTCTCCATCAGGCGCTCAGACGACGAACGGGAAAACTGATAGACGGTTTCGATCATGCTGCTCTCCTCCAATACGGTCCGGGGCTCAGTCCCCGTCCTCACTCGGGGCTCTGGCCTATTTCTTCAGCACGCGTGGGTGCAGGATGTTGTTCTCCAGGTGGATATGCTCGAAGAGGTCGGCCTCCAGTTCCTGCATCTGCTCATAGGCCTTAGCATAGGTGCCGCAGGCGTCGGCCGGTACCTTGTAGTCAGCGGTGATGGCGCGCAGTTCTTTGAGGATATCGCCCGCTCCGGTGTGCTCGGACTCGATCTGTTCGATCTCCTTGCGCAGTTTAGCCAAGGTCTCGGCGTTGCTGCTAGCCTCGTACTCCTTGATCAGAGGGAAGACCGTCTCTTCCTCGTTGATCAGGTGCTGCTCCAGGTCCATCTTCAGGGTGTGGAAGAGCTTGTGCACCTTGCTCAGCTCGCCATGGTTGGCACCATGGGCGCGCAGGACCATGGTGGTCAGGCGGCTCAGTTCAGGTAGGGCGGTCTGCAGATAGGCGTGATGGGTGTTGACGATATGGTCGGCCAGCCTGGAGAGGGGCTCCTTAGTCCAGTCGACGTTAGCGTCACGGGTGGCCAGGCTTTCTTCGTAGGCTTGGTTGAGTTCAGCTAAGAGTTGCTCGGCATCGGCCCCGTGAGCCTTGGCCGCCTCGCTGATGGGGCGATGGCCGCCGCAGCAGAAGTCGACCTGATGTCTGCGCAGGATCTCGCTGGCTTTGGGGAAGCGGGCTACGATATCCCCGAGTTTGTCTACGTGGCTAAAGGTGGCGTGCGTTGTAGTCATCTCTCATCCCTCCTGAGGATTGGCCTTGGATACACTGATGGCGCTTACGGGGCATTGCTCTTGAGCATCCTCGGCGCATTCCTTGAGCTCCGGAGTCAGTAACTGGGCCTTGACGCTAGCTTTCCCATCCCCATCCATGACAAATACCTTCGGACAGATCGACTCGCAGATCCCGCATCCGATACAGAGTTCCTTGTCGACAGTGGCCTTCATATTTGACACTCCTTTCCCATGTCCACTCAGGATGCAGGTCGTTGGAACAGGAGTGCAATGCATCCATGTTGTGGATCTAATTAAAGTATATAAGATTAGTCGGGATTAAGAAGTGATCTAGATCACGACTTTGGAGAAGTTTCTCGCATCGAAGCCGTCGTGGGTGAAGACGGGAGATCTATCTTTAGTGACAGGATGGAGAAGGTCGTAGCGTAGGCGCCGAAGAAACAGTGCCATAGTGCTTCTGAAACAAGGGAGACGGGGTGATGAAGTGACGACCGGACTGTCCAGCGAGGTACAGCGGTTTTACGAGCGTGGTTATGAAGACATGAGGCTAAAGAGCGACTTCAGTCTTGAACGCCTACGGACGCAAGAGCTCATCAGGCGCTATCTGAGGCGACCGGAGCTGACCATACTGGACCTAGGTGGTGCCACCGGCATCTATTCCCTATGGTTGCATGAGCTTGGCCACGAGGTCCACTTGGTCGATCCGGTACCTCTGCATATCGAGCAGGCGGAGAAAAACGCCGCCACAGCGAATATCACGCTAGGATCGATCTCCCTTGGCGATGCCAGCCAGCTAGATTGGCCCGCCGACACCTTCGACCTAGTGCTGATGCTGGGCCCTCTATATCACTTGACCGAGGCAGGTGACCGCAGGGCTGCACTATCAGAAACGTATCGAGTGCTCAAGCCCGGAGGGCTCGTTATTGCCGTAGGGATTACTCGGTATGCATCGCTCTTTGACGGGTTCTACGGGGGCTTAGTCTCTGACCCGGCCTTTGTCTCGATCATGGAACAAGACCTACAGACAGGACAGCATCGTAACCCAACCGACCGGCTGGATTACTTCACCGCCGCCTACTTTCACCACCCGGATGAACTTCGCTCTGAGGTGGAGGCAGCAGAGTTCACTGTCGAGCAGATGTACGCTCTTGATGGCTTCGCCAGTCAGATCCCTCAGGTCAGCGAGAAACTCAGGGATCAAGCATACCGTGAGCTGCTGATGAAGACCCTGCGTGATCTGGAGTCTGAACCGACGCTGCTCGGCATATCCGCGCATCTGATGGTGGTAGGTCGTAAACTACCGACCGCTCGCTAGTTTCCGGGGAGGAGAAAGCGACCGAGTTGGCTAACAGAGTAGCAAGGAACAGAAGGGGGAGAGGGACTATGGAATGGCAGGCTCTTCGTGCTGAATTTCCCGCCCTACGCCAGGGCACCTACCTCAATACCGGGGGCGGCGGGCTGGTCCCAGCCTCCGTGGCCAGGGCGGCAGGCGAACGCTTAGCGCGCTACTATAGCCAGGAGATACCGGTTCATCAGCGCGACGTGGCGATGAGGCAGGAGTTTGAGGCGGCCAGGGAGACTGTGGCCCGTACCCTAGGAACCAGCCCTGAACGGATCGCCTTCGCCGAGAGCACCGCCGATGCCACCAAGGCTGTGCTGTACAATATCGGCTGGCAGCGAGGTGACAAGGTAGCCTATCTCTCCAGCGAGCACTTCGCCTTGACCATTCAGTTGCGATTTCTAGCCGGCCTATATGGGATTGAGCTAATTGAGATCCCCAATGCAGTGGGTCCGGTCGATCCAGAGGTGTTGACCTCCTATCTATCGGATAGGGTCAGGTTGCTCTGCGTCAGCCATGTGGCTTACGCCACCGGTGCGCTGCAGCCAATCACTGAGATCACGGCCGTGGCCCACCGCCATGGCGTCCCGGTCCTGGTGGACGGGGCACAGGGTCTTGGTGCCACAGCCTTCAACATCGAGCAGTCCGGCTGCGACTTCTACACCTTCCCCGGGCAGAAATGGCTGCTCGGTCCTGAGGGTGTCGGCGGGATATACATCAACCTCGCCAGCCAGGAGTTGCTGCAACCGCGGGTGATCGGCATCCCCTCCTGCCGCAGCTTCAAGATGGATGGGCAGTATGAGCTGCACACTGATGCTCGCCTGCTGGAGTTGAACAAGGTCAACCCGGTCTACTACACCGCCCTGGCTGACTCCATCCGCTGGGTCGACAGCTTAGGGCGGGACTGGACGCTGGCGAGGATCCAAGAACTCTGCAAGCGCCTGCAGGACGGGCTGCGCGAGATCCCCGGTGTCAACCTCATCACCCCACCGTCACCAGCCGAGTCAGCCGGTCTCGTCTGCGCCCACCTCGACTGGCCGGAAGGTGCACAGACCTTGGCCTCACTCTGGGAGCAGGAACGGGTCGTTATCCGCCAGTACCGCAGCCCGGTCGGCTTCCGCGTCTCGCCGCACTTCTACAACAACGAGGACGACGTGGACCACTTCCTACAGGTCATGCGGCGTCTGGCACCATCAGGCCACGGGCGCTAAGGCATTGGGTGCTCGCCCTGATTCAAGTATATTAGAGCGGTCACAGATAGCCTTTTGGCGTCTGTGACCGCTCTCGTTCTGGATATGGCTTTGCCGCGGGCAGCAGTTTCGCAGACCCTCTGCATTACGCCCTCGCAGAGGGACATCGCTTCGTCGGCGCGGGGCGTTAACGTCCGAACACGTTGACGGCGATTGTGACCGGTGTTACAATTGTGACGGCTGTTACATAATTAACGTTGCTCGCAATGCCGCGCAGAACTGGAGGTAAGCATGAGACGCTGGATCGCACTCAGTTACCGAGTGCCCACCGAACCATCACGAAAGCGGGTCCACATCTGGCGCAGACTGAAGGAGCTGGGCGCGGTCTACCTCCAACAGGGGGTCGCGGCGCTGCCAGACAGCGATGCACTTCGCCAGCAGCTAGAGCAGCTGCGCCAGGAGGTTTATGCCATGGATGGTGAGGCCCTACTCCTCACCTGCTCGCTTGTCAACGAGGACGACGAGCAAAGGCTGGTTGATGCCTTTAACGCCCTGCGCACTCAGGACTACGATGAGATCATCGAGAAATGCGAGCTACTCATTGCAGAGCTGGAGGAAGAGACCAGCGTCGCTAAGTTCACTTTTGCTGAGGTGGAGGAGAACGAGGCTGAGCTGGG
>CAYOCI010000024.1:0-1074 GCA_964402415.1 uncultured Clostridia bacterium | reverse complement strand
AACGACATCAGCAGCGAGATGGTCTATCCGCTGATGCCGATCTTCATCACCAGCGTGCTGGGTGCATCTCCAGCGGTTCTGGGTCTGATCGAGGGGATTGCGGAATCCTTGGCTAGCCTGCTGAAGGTCTTCTTTGGCTATATCGGTGATAAGACCCGTAAGCGTAAGGGGCTTGCCATCGCCGGATATGGATCGTCAAGTATCGGCCGCTTGTTTCTCTACGCGGCTACTAGCTGGGGATGGGTCCTGACTGGGCGAATGGTTGACCGTTTTGGCAAGGGGATCCGCACCGCCCCGCGTGACGCTTTGATCGCTGATTCCACCGATGACGCTACACGGGGGCGCGCGTTTGGGCTCCATCGCGCCCTGGACTCGCTGGGCGCCGTCATCGGTTCTGCCATCGCCTTTCTGCTTCTGACCCTCTTCACGGGGGACTTCCGTACCATCTTTCTGATCTCCATGATCCCGACCCTAATCGGTGTGGCGCTGCTTTTCCTGGTCAAGGAACCTCCAACCCCTGCACATTACAAACCGCCAGTGCAGCCGCTCAAGGCCTGGGGGCAGTTGAACAGGCGACTCAAGTCGTTCCTGATGGTTACGCTCATCTTTGCCATAGGCAACTCGTCCAACACCTTCCTCATCCTGCGAGCCAAGGATCTTGGTTTGAGCGCCAGTACGATCGTCCTCGTCTACACGGCCTATAACGCGGTCTATAGCCTACTCTCCTACCCCATCGGTCGGATCTCCGATCAGATCGGAAGACCTAAGCTGCTGATCGCTGGATACGCTATCTCAGCGTTGGTCTACCTAGGGTTCGCCGTTAACACCAGCACCATCGGCATCTGGGTACTCTTCCTGATCTATGGGCTCTATATCGCCCTCACCGATGGGGTCGAGAAGGCCTTTTTGGTCGACCTCGCTGCTCCGGAGTTGCGTGGAACGGTGATCGGCTTGCATGCAGCGATCGTAGGCCTAGGCCTGCTGCCCGCCTCTTCGATTGCAGGCCTTCTCTGGGAGCGCTTTGGTGCCGCGGCACCCTTCTATTATGGTGGGGCTACCGGGCTGCTTGCCGCA
>CAYOCI010000023.1:38941-44855 GCA_964402415.1 uncultured Clostridia bacterium | reverse complement strand
ACGGTGGGCAGCGATCTGCTGGATGAGATCTTCAGCAACTTCTGCATTGGGAAGTGAGTGACTGCCCACGGCCCGCGGCCCACAGCGAGTCTCGCACGAGGGATGAGATACACGGACGCGTGAAGAAATCGCCATACACAGACGGGATGGGGTTCGGGTAGGCGACTGAGCGCTGAAGTGCATGTCCTTTATGGACTCAACAGCGGGCTTCGGGCTTCGGGCACTTTGGGAGGTGTTTCTATGTCTTTTGCAGCAGGTGAATACGATGTGATCGTGGTCGGGGCGGGGCATGCCGGTTGTGAGGCGGCTCTGGCGGCTGCGCGTATGGGGATGCGGACGCTGATCTTCACGGTCTCGCTGGATAATGTTGCTCAGATGCCCTGCAACCCGGCCATGGGAGGTCCGGCAAAGGGCCATCTGGTCCGGGAGATCGACGCTCTCGGAGGGGAGATCGGTCGCGCCACGGATCGCTGCCTGATCCAGATTCGTATGTTGAATACCGGTAAAGGTCCGGCAGTGCATGCCTTGCGCGCCCAGGTGGATAAGGATCGCTATCATCTGGTGATGAAAGAGACGCTGGAGCGCGAGCCTAATCTGCAGCTGAAGCAGGCGCTAATCGAGCGCTTGATCATCGAAGAGGGCCATGTGGTTGGAGTTGAGACGCAGCTTCGCGGCATCTATCGCGCCAAGGCGGTGGTGATCGCTTCGGGGACCTTCCTGCGCGGCAGGATCATCGTCGGCGACGCGTCCATTCAGAGTGGTCCAGCTGGGCAGATGCCGTCGTTGACCCTCAGCGACAACCTCAGGGAGCTCGGTCTTGACCTGCGCCGCTTCAAAACCGGCACTCCTCCCCGTGTCAGCGCCGCTACGGTGGACATGGCGGCCATGACCCTGCAGCCTGGCGATCAGGCTGGACTGCAGTTTAGCTTTACCGGTGATAAGCCTGTCTTGCCTCAGGTCCCCTGCTACCTTACCTACACCAGTGAAGAGACTCACCGCGTCATACGGGAGAATATCGAGCGGGCCCCGCTCTTTTCCGGGGCGATCGAGGGTACAGGGCCGCGTTACTGCCCATCGATTGAGGACAAGGTCACGCGTTTTGCCGATAAGGAGTCCCATCAGATCTTCGTTGAGCCCATGGGACTGAATACCCAGGAGATGTATGTGCAAGGGCTGTCCACCAGTATGCCGGAGGATGTCCAGATCGCCATGCTCCGGACCATTCGGGGTCTGGAGCAGGCAGAGATCATGCGGCCTGGGTACGCCATTGAGTATGATAGTGTTGATCCACTGCAGTTGAAGCCGAGCCTGGAGACTAAGGTTGTCGCTGGGTTGTATACCGCGGGCCAGATCAATGGTACCTCGGGGTATGAGGAGGCCGCCGCCCAAGGACTGATGGCTGGGATCAATGCCGCCCTGGCCATTTCGGGTAGGGAACCACTGGTCCTGAGCCGTGGCGAAGCCTATATCGGAGTTCTGATCGATGACCTAGTCACCAAGGGAACCAATGAACCCTATCGAATGATGACCTCACGGGCAGAGTATCGCCTGGTTCTGCGCCAGGATAACGCTGATCTGAGGCTGACAGATAAGGGCTACCAGGTGGGCCTAATCAGTCTTGAGCAACACAAACTTCTGGAGGAGAAAAGGGGCAGGATTGGGGAGACCATCGAGCATCTCGAGCGGACCTTTGTTAGCCCTCAGGTAGAGATCAATGCTGTTCTGCGCGCTGTGGGGAGCGCTGAACTGGTTCAGGGGAGCAGCTTGGCGAATCTTTTGCGGCGACCGGAGGTCAAGTGGGAGACGATCACTCATCTCGATAAAGGGTTGAGCCATCTGCCTGCCGGCGTCAGTGAGCAGGTGGAGATCGAGATCAAGTATGAGGGCTACATCAAGAAGCAGCTCGGCTTAGTGGAGCGTTATGCGAAGTTGGAAGGCTGGCGTCTGAGGGAGAGTATTGACTATCATGCTATCAAGGGGCTATCGATGGAGGCACGGGAGAAGCTCGATCGGGTGCGGCCGATCAACCTAGCTCAGGCGGCGCGAATCTCGGGGGTCTCGCCTGCAGATATCTCGGTGCTGATGGTGGCTCTAGAGCAGCAGCGTCGCGCAGCGGGCGAGAGCATGGACGGCGAAGGAGGAAGCAAATGAAAGAGAGCGCGCTGGAGAAGCTTCGTCAAGGTGCGGCTGAGCTGGGGGTTGAGCTGAGTGCTAGTCAGGTTGAACAGTTCAGCCAGTACGGTGATTTTCTCCTGGAGTACAACGAGAAGGTGAATCTCACCGCCATCACCGACGAGGATGAGGTCGCGGTGAAGCACTTTGTTGACTGCCTCACAGCAGTCAAGGCGATCGAGCTACGGGATGGAGAACGCTTGATCGACGTGGGGACTGGTGCTGGTTTTCCAGCTGTTCCCTTGCTGATCTTAAAGCCCACTCTGCATGTGACACTGCTGGATTCCCTGCAGAAGCGCCTCACTTTCTTGGAGCAACTGCTACAGAAGCTTGGCCTGAAGGCACGCTTGACTCACGGCCGCGCGGAGGATACGGCACGCGTGGCAGGAGAGCGCGAGCACTATGATCTGGTGGTCTCGCGGGCGGTGGCACAGCTGAGTATTCTGGCGGAGTTATGTCTACCCTTTGCTAAGGTCGGCGGGGAGTTTCTCGCCATGAAGGGACCAGCGGTGGGGGAAGAGCTGCGAACCGGGAAACGGGCGATCGAGACACTGGGCGGCAAGGTGGAGAGGGTGGTGGAGCTGAGACTCCCCCTCAGCGAGGAGCAGCGCAGTCTTGTGGTGATGAAGAAGGTGCGGGCGACGCCTCCTGCTTATCCCCGTAGGGCAGGGTTGCCTAAGAAGACCCCGTTGGTGTGACCGGGGGAGTCAAGAGTCAGGGCGAGGCTTGGAGGACGGCGCGGCTATGCTGTCCCGGCTTTGTTGACTCTTGACTCTTAGCTTCTGTGGGCAGGAAATCACTCCCTGCTCGTCGAAATGGGATAGGACAAGCATTGACCGGAGGTGGAGACGGTGGGGCTATTTCGTTCTGGACCGCCCAGCCATGAATCGGTGTATCAGATTCCTTTGGAGAAGATAATACCCAATCCGTTTCAACCTCGTAGGGTCTTTGATGAGAGCAAGATGCTTGAGCTGACGCAGTCGGTGCGTGAGTTTGGGGTGCTGCAGCCGATTACGGTGCGTAAGCGCGGTGAATGGTATGAGATCATCGCGGGGGAACGGAGAAGCCGAGCTGCACGGGGCGCTGGCCTGACGGTAATCCCCGCCATCATCCGTGAGCTGAACGATCAAGAGATGGCTTTGATCAGCCTGATCGAGAACCTGCAGCGTGAAGATCTCAATGTGGTTGATGAGGCCCGGGGCTATGAGCGGCTGCTGCAGGAGTTTCATGTGACTCAGGAAGAGCTGGCCAACCGTGTTGGCAAGAGTCAATCCACCATCGCCAACAAGCTACGTCTGTTGCGCTTGTCGCACGAGGTGCTTGAATACCTGATCCGCGATGACCTAACGGAGCGTCATGCGCGTGCGTTGTTGCGGCTTCCCAGTGAAGAGATACAGATGAGTCTCGTTGGGGAGATCGTGCAGAGGGGACTGAATGTCCGGCAGACGGAGAAGCGGGTCGAGGAACTCCTAGCTGACCAGAGCGACAGTGAGGTAGCAGCGACGACGGCACCGATGCGCGTCTTTGTTCCCAAAAATGTTCGTATTTATGTTAACGAGTTCAAAGGGGTCGTGAAGAAGATGCAGGACCTGGGTTTGGATGTCAATATGGATCAAGCTGACGCTGGCGATTGCTGGGAGGTCACCATTCGGATCAAGAAGTGAAACTACCGACCGCTAAGGATGATATAGCGCGGACCGTCTCATAGATTGGTATGAGACGGTCCTTTTTGGTTTCCTCACTGGCCTGCCGATCTGTTCAGAGAGGCGATAGTATGTTAACATAATGTAACGTCGACACATAAACGATGACCTATGTCATTTAGATAAGGAGGTGAGTGGCGTGATGGGGAGAGCAACTCTTAACAAGGGACGGCTGCAGGCAATGGTCCCAGCCTTACTGATTCTTGCCATGATGTTGTGTTTGATGCCGCCTTTGGCGGTTCGCAACGGCGCGTATCAGCTGTATCGGGCAGCTGCCTGGCAGAAGGTGCGATGGGAGCGTCGCGGGATGCTAGCAGCGGGCTCGGGGTTGGTTAGGGTGTACCACGACGGGAGTGACGAGCAGTCGGCCGACCTGGTGGTAGCCTTGTTGGAGCAATATGCTGCCCAGGTTGAGCAGAACTACGGTTATCTCAATCGCCAGCCTGTCCAGGTTGTGATTCACCCATCACGGCGCTCACTGGCGGCCAGCATGGGCTGGGCAAGCGGTGAGTCAGCGCTCGGGGTGTACTGGGGAGGATCGATCAAACTGCTCTCGCCGTCTGTGTGGCTGACGGGCAAGAGCCAGCAGGAGATCGAAAGTGTTTATAGACAGAGTGGCCCGGTGGTCCATGAGTATACACACTTGGTGGTGGATCAGATGACGTCAGGCAATATCCCCCGTTGGCTGACCGAAGGTCTGGCACAGGTCGAGGAGCAGCGTCTGACGGGCTACCTATGGCTGGAGCGGGGGAGCGCGATTAAAGACGGCAATCTGTATGCTCTTGCCCAGATGGGCGGCGACTTTGATGGGCTGAGCAATCAGCCGTTGGCCTACCACCAGAGCTACACCATGGCGAGGTACCTGTTGGAGAGCGAGGGGCAGCAACAGGTCAATCGGGTTCTGCGCGAACTGGGGACCGGCTACACGTTGGATCAGGCGCTCGAACGCGTGACGGGATCCACTTTGGCGGAGTTTGAAGATAACTGGCGGGCATGGGTTCTAAACGAATACCGAGTAGAAGCAAGCTGAGGCTTGCTTCTTTTGTTGTACTGAGTAGAATTCGCGTAGTTCGGTATGGCTTGGCGCCCAGCGGCAGGAATGAGTTTCGACCAAGGCGAATTGATAGCGAATAAGAGTTGAGCCTAAGGAGGTGTCGTGGTTGGGTAAGGTGATTGCCATAGCCAATCAAAAGGGCGGCGTGGGTAAGACAACCACAGCGGTCAATCTCAGTGCTTGTTTAGCGGAACGCGGCCACAGAACATTGGTCTTGGACATAGACCCACAGGGCAATACCACCAGCGGCTTGGGTATTGATAAGAACAAGGTTCGGCAGTGTACCTATGATGTGCTGATCAACGGCGTGTCGGTCAGGCAGGTGATCCGCTCCTGCGGCGTCAAGGGGCTGCAGATCGTCCCTGCCACCATGCAACTGGCGGGGGCTGAGGTGGAGTTAGTCTCGGCCAGTTCCCGAGAACATCGACTGAAGGCGGCGATTGCTGATCTGAGGTCAGAGTACGATTTTATCATCATCGACTGTCCGCCATCGTTGGGACTTCTGACGCTTAACGCGTTGGCGGCGGCAGATTCCCTCTTGGTCCCCATCCAGTGTGAGTTTTACGCGTTGGAAGGGGTCAGCCAGTTGCTGAGGACGGTTACGTTGGTGCAAAAGCATCTCAACCCCCAGTTGGTGATCGAAGGGGTGGTTATGACGATGTTCGATGCGCGCACGAACCTGTCCATCCAGGTAGTCGATGAAGTGAAGAAGCATTTCCGGGATAAGGTCTACCGCACGGTGATTCCGCGCAATGTACGACTGAGTGAGGCACCGAGCCATGGGCAGCCGATCATCCAGTATGATCCCCGCTGTAAGGGGGCGGAAGTGTATCGGGATCTGGCAGCGGAGGTGGCAGGAGATGAGTAAGAAGGGACTTGGACGAGGCCTCGAGTCGCTGATCCCAGTGGAGACGATCCAGGACGGCGAGCGGGTGGAGATGCTGGCGATCGCAGATATCGAGCCGAACCGTTACCAGCCGCGGCG
>CAYOCI010000023.1:11173-38841 GCA_964402415.1 uncultured Clostridia bacterium | reverse complement strand
GATCTGAACCCCATCGAAGAGGCCAGGGCGTTTCAGCGTCTGATCGCGGAGTTCGGTCTGACGCAAGAAGAGGTGTCGAAGCGAGTGGCGCGTAGTCGACCACAAGTGACCAACACCCTGCGCCTGCTACAGTTGAGCCCCGAGATTCAGGAATATGTTTCACGTGGAACATTGACCATGGGCCACGCTCGGGCGATGCTCTCCTTGAACCTCGAACAGCAGACGGCCCTCGCGGCGCGTGTGATCAAGGAAGGTCTCAGTGTCCGGCAGGTGGAAGAGTCGGTCAAGAGACAGCAAGAGGCCATGGAGAGTACTCCGGCTGTGCGGCGGAACCCAACGAGCCCAGCACCGTTTCGGCGCTGGGAGAACCAGCTCAAGCAGCGGCTGTCCACCCAGGTCAGAATTACTCACTCGGGTAAGAAGGGGCGGATTGAGGTCGAATTCACCACTCAAGACGATCTGGAGCGGATACTGGAGATCCTAATTGAGAGTGAACAGTGATGAATGTTCCACGTGGAACATAGAAAGGAGCCCAGATGATCTACCTCGATAACGCCGCCACCACCTGGCCCAAACCCGAAGGCGTTCTCGCTGCCATGCATCACAGCATCGCCGAGGCCGGGGCAAACCCAGGGCGTGGCGGACACGACCTGGCTATACAAGCGGGGCGTTTGATCTATAACACACGCGAAAAGGTCGCAGCACTGTTTGGGCTCTCAGATCCCCTGCAGGTGGTCTTCACTGCCAATGCCACCGAGGCCCTCAATACCATCCTGTTCGGGTTGCTGGAACCGGGAGACCATGTGGTCACCAGCTCCTTGGAACACAATGCGGTCGCACGCCCCCTGCACCAACTCAGCAAGCGCGGGGTCACAGCGACGGCTGTCGCCACGGACCCTCGGGACGGACTAGAGCCCCAGAAGGTACGGGAAGCGATCCTGCCCAACACGAGGTTACTAGTGTTTACCCACGCGTCCAATGTCTTCGGAACGCTCCTACCCATCCATGAACTAGCCCGCATCGCCACTGCGGCCGGGGTACCCATCTTGGTCGACGCAGCTCAGACGGCAGGGGTGATGCCCATCGATATGACCGGCATGGGCGTGGACTATCTTGCGGCTCCCGGGCACAAGGGGCTGTATGGTCCCCAGGGGACCGGTGTTCTTTGTATCAACTCGCAGCGGACTATTCGTCCGCTGCGCTTTGGCGGCACCGGCAGTCGCTCCGAATCTCTGGAGCAGCCCGAGATGCTGCCGGATCTACTGGAGAGTGGTACCCCAAATACACCGGGGATAGCCGGCCTCGGAGCAGGCCTAGACTACCTACAAACCCGCGGTCTCGAGCCGCTTTATCTGCATGAGAACGCCTTGATCGAGCGTCTACATGCCGGCCTGCTCGAGATCCCGGGTGTAGCCGTCTACGGCCCAGGGCGGGGAAACAAGCGGGCGGCAGTGCTCTCATTTAATATCGGCAAGGTCGACTCCGCTTCAGTTGCGCATCGGCTCGATCGCCGATACGGAATCGCGGTTCGGGCAGGGCTGCACTGTGCGCCTTGGGCCCACCAGAGTGCCGGAACCCTGGAGCAGGGGACGGTCAGAGTTAGCGTCGGTGATTTCAACACAGCGGCCGAGATCGACCACCTGATCACCGCTGTGGAACAGCTGAGTGTCGAAATGGAATAAGCCCCTCGCCCCTCGTGGGCTACACCAAACGGATCGGCCATCGGCCTCGTCGACGGCGGAGAATACTATGCAACTGGGCAACGCAGGACAGGTCATATTCAAGCCGCATACGACCGCGAAGTCTCTCACCGCGCTCCTATCCCGTCACTCTCACGAGGGGCGAGGGAGGAGGGACGAGGGACTCCGTAATAGACGGGAGAGAGAAACATAGCATGTTGGGAACAGTCGTAAATGCACTGGTCGTTTTAGTCGGTGGCGTGATCGGGAACCTGGTCAAGCAGGGCTTCCCGGAGAGGATAAAAAACACCGTCATGCAGGGTCTGGCGCTGGCGGTCATCCTGATCGGCACCAGCATGGCGCTGAAGACACAGAATGTCATGATCATCATCGGCAGTCTAGTCCTTGGTGCGATCGTCGGGGAGTTGCTGGATATCGAGCTGCAGCTAAACCGCGTCGGCGCATGGTTGGAGAAAAAGTTTGGTGGGCAACAGGGGGAGTTTGGGCGCGGCTTCGTCACCGCTAGTCTCATGTACTGCGTGGGGGCCATGGCGATCATGGGCTCGCTGCAGGGGGGGCTGGAGGGGAAACATGATATCCTCTTCGCCAAGTCAATGCTCGACGGCATATCGTCCATCGTCTTTGCCTCGACCATGGGACTGGGGGTCGCCTTCTCTGCCATCCCGGTCTTCCTCTATCAAGGATCCATCGCCCTGTTGGCGTCGTGGATAGCGGTACTGCTGACCCCAGCAATCATCACTGAGATGTCGGCTGCAGGTGGACTTCTAATCCTGGGTTTGGGGTTCAACATGTTGGGCATGGCCAAAGTAAAAGTCGGAAATCTGCTGCCGGCGATCTTTGCGCCCATCGTCATTATCTACGCCCAACAACTGGTAACAGGGCTCAAATAGCTCGCTGTAGAGCGCCATTTGAGGGCGCTCAAAAACCAGAGTCATATGTTGATGTGTTGAAACCTATCCGACGCCCCTTAGACGGGCAAGGCGACATAAATATGACGCTTATTCACCGGTTGGGGGTGGATGCAATGACGAATGTTTGGGCGGGAGCGCGTGTGAGGCTCCGGGCCATGGTCCCGTCGGACTGGGAGCACTGTTATCGCTGGGATCAGGATAGCGACGTGCAGCGGCGGTGCGACAGCGTTCACTTTCCCCGTTCCCAGGAGGCCGTCGAGCTCTGGGCACAGGAAGAATCAGCGCGGACTGCGATCAACGATCAGTTCCGCTGGATGATTGAGACCCTCGAGGGGAAGACAGTAGGTACGATCAATACCTTTGGTTGCAGTCGAAGGAATGGCACGTTTCGTTACGGGCTTGCCATCGCCCGTGAACATCAGCGGCGGGGTTACGGCAGAGACGCGGTCCTCATTGTCCTACGCTACTATTTCATGGAGTTGCGCTATCAGAAGGCTACGGCCACTGTCTATAGCTTCAACGAACCATCGCTACGTTTGCATGAAGGTCTAGGTTTTTTGCGCGAGGGCCAACTGCGTCGCATGATCTACAGTAGAGGAGAATACTATGACGAGATGGTCTTCGGTATGACGGCCGATGAGTTTGCCGATCGACACGCCAGCTTTGTGTTGCCGTGAGCTCGAACGCCCCTTAGCCGTTCCTCTAACCTCTTTTTCGCTTTAGACCGACCTCACTCGCGCCAGGCACTATCATTCCATTACGAAGGATGATGACAATGCTAACTCCCAACGACTTCTTTGACCTCAGCAACTACGCACACAGGTCCCTCTTCGAGGACCTGACCTATGTGTGGGACGCACTCAAGGACCTCAGCTCCTATATTGAACAACATCTCGTCCCAGGAAACGCTGCTCAGGTTGATCCTTCGGTTGTCATCGACGGCCCGGTGATGATCGGCGAAGGCACGGTGATCGAGCCGGGCGTGATGATCAAGGGACCTGTGATTATCGGCAAGTACTGCCAGATTCGTCAAGGTGCCTACATTCGTGAGACCTGCCTGATCGGCGACCATTGTGTTGTCGGACACACCAGCGAACTGAAGGGCACCATCATGCTCGATCACAGCCAGGCCCCACACTTCGCTTACGTTGGTGACAGCATCTTGGGCAACAAGGTCAACCTAGGAGCCGGGACCAAGCTCTCCAATCTCAAGATCACCCGTGACCAAGTTCGCCTAAGCATCGACGGGACTGTCTACGATACAGGGCTGCGCAAGGTGGGGGCGATCCTAGGGGACAACGTCCAGCTCGGCTGCAACTGCGTCACCGCCCCAGGAACCCTGGTCGGGCGGGAGACACTGCTCTATTCTCTGGTCTCTGCCCGCGGCTACTACCCGCCGAACTCGGTGGTGAAGCTTCGCCAGGAGCTAGACGTGGTGCCAAGACAATAGGGAGTCCCAAGCCCAAAGCCCAAAGCCCAAAGTGAGGAGGGCAACCCTAACAAGACCAGCAGACCAGCACGGCGTGACGCCACGCTGGTCTAGCAATGTACAAAAAAATCCGCCGGTTAACCGGCGGTCAATGGGTATGAAGAGGGGCTCACAGCGAGAAGACTTCACCCCAGTGAGGACCGATGGCGCCACACTGGTTGAGTCTAGTATATCCGTGCAGTCAATACTGATGCATGCGTCCGAATCACCACGATGAGTTCCGGTGAGGGTGCGTAGCCGCGGACGCAAAAAGACTGAAGGAATTGGAAGATATTCGGCGAAAATGAACGGGGAGCCTGACTAACTTGGAGTGACTTGATCCTGACGCAATATTGGTCACTCGCAGGATGTTCAACGGGAGGGATAAGCCGATGCGCGTTGCTGATGGCGTCTATGTTGTTACCGACAGCAGTGGTTCCGTAAACGCAGGTTTGATTCGTTTTGACGATGGTCTAATCGTCGTGGATACCCTACACAATCCCGCGGAAGCCGAGCGGGTCGTGCGCTATGCCGCCGATGAGCTCAAGCTGCCGATCAAAGCAGTCATCATCACCCATGAGCACTTCGACCATACCGGAGGGCTTCCTGCCTTTCCTGCTCCAATCATCGCCAGTGAGGTTACTGCGCAGTTCATGACCAAGTCGGCGGTACAGGCTAAGGCGTCCGATACAGACGCCATCGTCAGATCCCCCTTGCCCTCCGTCACCTTTGACAATCGGCTCACCATAGCTTCGCAAGATCGGCAACTGCGCTTGGTTCATACTGGTGGCCATTCACCCGGTTCAACCTACCTGTTTATCCCGGAGTTGAAGGTGCTATTCACCGGTGACCTCGTCGTGGACGGCAATCCCTACATGGCCAACGGGGACTTGGATCAATGGCTGGATATCCTCATCCACCTCAAGTCGCTGGCGCCTGAGATCGTGGTGGTCGGGCACGGGAAACCCGCCGGCCTAGAGATCATCGATCGCCTCGCGGGTAGACTTATCCTGTTCCGTGAGGGTGTTCTGGACAAAAACGCCCAAGGCAGGTCGGCGGAGCAGATCTGCACTGAGATCATGGCCGAACAGGGCTTTCAGGACCGGTGGCGGGAGATGGTGATGACCACCGTGCGTAAACTGCTCGCGGGAGCATAGACCATGCACGATCGGTATACCCACAGCCCCATGCTCCAGACAGAGATGGCGAGCAATGTCGTGACGGTACTGTCTCTCTGCTGAGCCAACTCGGTTGCAGATGAACCACTCGGCATAGAATACAGGTAGGGAACTGAGATCTACTCCGCGGTGATCGTGGGCAAAAGAACTCAGAAAACAACGCGGGACCTAGTACCGCTGAGCTAAGCTCAGCGGTTGTTATTTCCCGGGTGATGAGCGCCTCTCTTGCCCATGGTAATATCACGACGTTCGGACTAATATGATAATGGATGAGAGGCCCAGTAGCCGCTTCTGCTCGCGATATTTCGCTTGCAGCAGGAAGTGGCTGTCGAGGTCGAGAATTATCTGCCAATCAAACAAGTACTCAAGGAGGTTGATCGGTCTTGGAGGACCCCGGTGGAGACTTATACCGAATAGGGTTGATGGTGTTCTTACTCGGTTGCTCGGCGCTGTTCTCTGGCTCGGAGACAGCCCTGTTCTCACTCGGTCAGGTACGCAGTAGGCAGTTAGTGGAACGTAAGGTCCGCTATGCTGATCTTATTACCGGACTACAGCAGCAAGCACAGGATCTGCTGGGCACTTTGCTGCTCGGCAACACCATGGTCAATATCGTACTGGCCAGCGTGGTAACTGGTCTCAGCGTGAGCATCTGGGGTGATACCCGCCTTGCCGAGATCCTAGCCACAGCGATTAGTACCGTTCTCTTGCTCACCTTTGGCGAGATCACTCCGAAAGCGATCGCTGCCCATAACCCGGAGACGTTCTCACTGAGCGTGGCTCCGCTTGTCTCATTCCTGGTCCGCCTCAGCAAACCGGTGGTGAGACTCCTTAGCCTTGCTAACCCTGTCACTCACCAGGAAGAACAAGAAGAGGAACCGTCTGTTACCGAGGAGTCGATCAAGACGGCGCTGACTGTGGGCGAAGAAGAAGGTGGACTAGCGCCACAACAGAGCCAGATGATCCACAGCATCTTCGCCATGAGCGATGAGCCGGTGAGTAAGGCGATGGTCCCCATGCCCCAGATCGTCAGCATGAGTGCAGGAACGACGATCCGCGAGGCAGCCCAGATGGTCCGCGAATGGGGCTACACTCGTTACCCTGTTCTCGACCCCCAAAACAACCATCCGCTCGGGATCCTTCACGCCAAGGACCTGTTGAGCAGCCTGAAAAATGGGCAGTGGCAAGCGCGAATCGATCAGCTTCTTCGCCCGTTGCCCTTGTTTAAGGCTAATCTCTCCATTAGGCAGCTGCTCAATGACATGCGCCAAGATGGGCTGCAGATGTCTATGTTGCAGAATGATCGTGGAGAGGCCATCGGTCTCATTACCATTGAGGATCTCATTGAGGAGATCGTAGGTGAGATCGATGACGAGTATGATCGTGAGGAACTGGCTGTCGGTTCCGGGGAGGACCGCTAGCCATGAAGATATTGGGTCAAGTGGCCATCCTGGTGATGGCCCTGTTTTTGAAAGCCTTTTTCTCTGGTGCTGAGACAGCCGTGATCGCCAGCGATCGCATGCAGATCAACCACCTGCGTCGCCAAGGAGATGCTCGCGCCGCCCTGGTTGAGAGGCTGTTGGAGAAGCCTGAGCGCCTGCTAGGGGTAACGCTGCTTGGCACCAACCTCAGCATGGTGGTTGCCACTGTCACGGCCACAATCATTGCCATTCGTATCGGCGATTGGGCCGAGACATTGGTGACAGCAGCCATGGTGGTGATCGTGCTAATCGCCACAGAGATGATCCCTAAGGGCTATGCCGCCCGCTACCCCATCCCGTTTGCGTTAAGGTCAGCCCGTCCCCTGCTGGTGGCCACCTACATTCTCGGTCCCTTAGCACGTCCCTTTAACGCTCTCCCTCGACTGATTATCAGCGTCTTTAAGCGGCCCGCCTATCAAGCTTCCGTGGATGATGAGGCGATCATGACCATGGTTGAGATCGGTGAGGAGGAGGGCGTCGTCGCTGAGGCCGAAAAAGATATGATCGAGGCGGTCTTCAGCAGCGGTGAACTGACCGTGAACGCGATTATGACCCCGCGAGTGCAGATCGTTGCACTGGATTCGCAGTCGGACTGGCACGCTGTCACTGAGGCAGTACTCGAATCCGGGTACTCGCGTCTGCCGGTCTACGAAGGCTCTATTGATAATATTATCGGCGTTATCCATAGCAAGGACCTACTCTCCGCCTTGACGACCGAAGGTCACGCTACTATCGCTGAGTTCCTTCATCCCACGATCTTCGTCCCTGAGGGAAAAGTGGTCAGCGAACTTCTACGCAATCTACGCGATCAAAGGCTGCATATGGCGGTGGTTCTCGACGAGTTTGGCGGGACCGCAGGTCTAGTGACCGTTGAGGATCTGCTTGAGGAGATCATTGGCGAGATCCAAGATGAATACGATGAGGCTGAGGAACCTGAGTTCGTTAGAACCAGGCAGGGGGCGGTCCTGGATGCACGCCTCTCCTTGGTGACGGTGAATGAAGAGCTGGAGCTCGAGCTTCCGACGCATCAGTATGACACCATCGGTGGCTTCGCCTTCGGGCTGTTTGGCTATATACCCAGTGAGGGGGAAGCGGTCGAGGATGACCAGCATGGGGTGCGCCTGATCGTCGAGGAGATCGAGGGGCGGCGGATAACGAAGTTAAGAATGGAAAAGAAGACGGGATAATACGAGAAAGAAGACTGGCTAAGGCCGGTCTTCTTTTTCGTAATTAAGAATTAAGAATTAAGAATGCAGAATTAAGAATTGGGAGGATGGACGGGGTAAGGATGGGTTTGCAATAGGGCCTTGGTGGGCGGCTTGCGTTCACTCGAAGCCATAAGGAATGAGCTTATTCGGGCTCGGGAACGGCCAATGTCGCTTGCGTGTCTATGGGATGCCAGATAAGGCTTGTTCCGCATCTGTCCACCGTCATCCATGGTCACTAGGGGCGACTCCGTGGCCGTTCTGATTCCTGCGCCCGCCCTCGCTCCTCGAAAGACTTGGCTTCGAACGTTCACTGCACCCGCGCCACCCGGCCTTTGAGCGAGTTACCTGTCTCCTATGGTAGTCAGCTGGTATAGGAACAAGTACTGGTACGTTCTTGAAACCTAACATAGCTCGGCAAAACGGTCACCCTTTTGCAAATAAAAGACAATACATGAAGGAACTTCCATTATCCAACGCCGTATAAAATGTCAGAGTGAAGGCGTCAAGGAGGTAATGATGCATGAGGCTTAGGAGAAGTGATCTGAGACTCTTGGCAATCGGTGCTCTTGCGGTTGTCGGTCTCTTAGCGTTTTCCCAACTGAACCAAGTTCGGGTTGAGAAGACGGTGCTAGAACTAGCTCATCAAGCCGTCTGGGACTATATCGGTAGACCCAATGAAGTCATCGATTCATTGACACCCTTTGCCATGCGAGGTAGGGGATATACTCCAATGTCAAGAGTAGAGGAGCTCCCGCTTCCTAGTTACAGGGTCGCACTCCCTATGGACAAGATAACGGGGTATAAGGTCTTTGGAGATGTTGGTCCAAATCAGAACTACTACACTGTCTATCTAGAGAAGCAGGGACGAAGTTACGCGGTCAAGTCTGTCCAGGTTGATGGGTGGAAATCTGAATAGGATCAGGGGTAGCTTGTGCCGCTCCTTCGCCTACCAGACCAGCAGTGAACTTCCACCCGTGTTATTCTGCGTAACTCAGATATAAGAGCGCAGCATGGCTGCGCAGCTACAGGGTACGATGGCCCAGTGTAGCCGCGCAGCCATGCTGCGCCTGTTGCTTTACGGTTCGGGTCGCTTACGGACAGGAAGACACCGACCTTGGCAGTCCTTCTAGTGTCTTGGGTCTGGAGTCTCTCAGGCATTACCGCCTGAGAAACTCTAATGCTGTCTCCGCCATGACGGCCATGCCGTAGGGGATGGCATCTTCGTCGAAGTCGTACTTTGGATGATGGCCAGGGAAGTCACAGCCCTTCTCGGGGTTGGTGGCACCCAGGCGGAAGAAGGTGGCAGGAACCTTCTCAGCAAAGTAAGCGAAATCCTCGCCGCCCATGGATGGGTTGGCGATACGGAAGACGTTCTCGTTACCCAACACGCGATGAGCGACCTCTTCAAGTAGATCGGTCATGGCAGCATCATTAACCACGGATGGGTAACCATTGTGATAGCTAAAACTGTAATTGCAGCGGAAGCTATCACAGATCCCCTTGATGATGCGCTCGATCCGTTCTGGCATGCTGGCGCGAACAACTGCATCGAGGGTGCGGACGGTACCAGTCATGGCCACCTCATCGGCGATGACGTTGCCGCGATAGCCGCCATTAACGGTGCCGAGGGTGACAACCACTGAGCCGAGCGGGTCGATCTCACGGCTGGCGATGGTCTGGAGAGCAACGATCAGATGCCCAGTGGCGATGATAGCGTCGATGGATTTGTGCGGATGGGCGCCGTGACCACCTTTGCCGGTGATCTTGATCTCGATGCTGTCGGTGCCGGCACTATTGACGCCAGCGCGCAGCCCGATCTGCCCGGCACGATAGTCGCCGGTATGGAGATGAAGGCCTAGAGCAGCATCGACTTTAGGGTTCTCCAACACGCCTGCCTCGACCATGGGCTGGCCGCCGCCCGGACCCTCTTCAGCCGGCTGGAAGAGGAACTTGACATTGCCTGCGATCTGGTCGCGATGCTCGCTGAGCAGCTTGGCAACGCCCATCAAGATCGTGGTGTGGCCATCATGACCGCAAGCATGCATCTTGCCTTTAGTCTCCGAGGCGTATTCCTTTCCGTTCTGCTCAAGAATAGGGAGTGCATCCATATCGGCACGAATGGCGATGGTCTTGCCAGGTTTCGCGCCCCGCAGCAAGCCGACAACGCCGGTGTTGGCGACACCCGTGGTCACCTCGATGCCTTCCAGCCTACGCAGGTAGTCGGCTACGATGCCGGATGTCCGCACCTCCTGCATCCCCAGCTCCGGATGGCGGTGGAAGTCGCGGCGGATGGCAACAAACTCTTCTTTGAGCTGCTGTGCCCGTGTCAGTAGATCCATGGTCTCTCCTCCTTGTCAAAATAGACTGTCAGGGGTTGTGGCTCTTCTTTCGACATGACGCCAGGCATATCCTTTGCCCGCCAATCGCAACCCACTGGCGAAAGACTTTTCGCGGATCTCTATTCCTTGGCGTCAAACGCAGTTGTGACCATTTTCCACATCCCCAGAGCGAGCACTGCCGTTCTGCTTGTGCTACAATATAGGACGTCGTTGAATATGACCTGCAATGAACATACCGACCTACACTACTCTGTAGATACTTACTGGGGGTAAGAACCGCCATGGCCGCTCTCGTGACAAGCTTCTCCTCTTGGCTAATCAACAATAGCATCTCGGTCCTGATCGGTTCGCTCATCGCCTTCGGTGTGATCACCCTGATTTATCTGATCCAGAGCTGGAGCCTGCGTCGTACCGTTCAACGGTATCATCGCTTGCTTGCCACCGTCGGTGAGCAGGGCGTGGAGCAACTTCTGCTCGACCAGGTGGATACTGTTCGCAGCGCCAAGGAGACGGTCGCAAGCTTTCAAGATCGGCTGAGCAATCTAGAACTAACCCAGCAGAGCCATCTGCAGCGGGTTGGGGTGGTAAGGTTTAACGCCTTTGCTGAGACCGGCAGTGACTTGAGCTTCTCGGTTGCGCTACTGGATCACCAAGACAACGGTGTCGTGATCAGTTGCATCCATGGCAGGGACGAGGCGCGCACCTATGCCAAGCCCGTTGTCCGCGGGCGTTCCACCTACCCGCTCTCCCGCGAGGAGCTTCTCGCCATCGAAAAAGCGGCAAAGAGCTCCAGTGCGGATGACAATGAAGGAAAACGTACCCCAAAAAGCGAATAGACCCCATGGAACAGGCACGGTCTGGCAACCATGGTCTCATGCAACCGTTAAGAAGACCCAATTGTGCTCGCTTACCAGTCGGTAACGAACAATTGGGTCTTGTTGGCTACAACTGTCTTTGCGGATGGAGGTGGTTGCGATGCTGGTTTGGAGACGTTTTCGCTACGGCGTCTGGGTATTCATCGCGCTTGCGTCGCTGATTGTGGTCACGACCTGCGTGAGCAGCGTGCGCTATTGGCATTTGGCGCAGAAGCATGTCATGGTTATGCGCGAGCAGCGCCTATCTGGATTGACCCGTTACCTGCAGGAGTTTGTTGAGGATACTCTAGTCTACCCTGAGTCTCTCAGATCCGCAGAGCAGGTCTCTCTAATGCGTCAGCAGGTCAGTCCGGTCCTCGAGAGGCTCACCAGTGCCAATCCTGGGGTCATGATGGGCATCTATCTGTCAGCTGTGGACCAGGTGATCCTCTACGCTCCACTACAGCAGTATGGAGATCACGTCGAAGGAGCCGCCGAGATGGCACGTTATCGAGTGACCGCCGAACTGGGCGACCAGTTCTTGAGGCTGCCTAAGCAGACCGGCGAAGTCACCACCTATATCGCCCCGCTCGTCGCCGATGGTCAGAGCATTGGGGCGGTGTTTGCGGATGAACCTGTGGATATGCTCCTTCTTGAAGAAGCTGAGCACCTGAGGACGGTATGGGTCAATAGCACCGCTACGATTCTGGTCGGGTTACTCTTCTCCATTCTTCTGACAGCTTCACTGAGCAGGAACGTCGTTCAACTGGTCAACGGCATCCGACAGATGGCGATCGATCGTAACCACCGTCTCCGGGTCAGCTCGGGCGAGTTCGGCGAGATCGCACGCGCGATCAACGATCTGACCCGTTCGCTCAGAGACAACCAGCAGCTGCTGCAGACGCTGCTGAAGCAGCTCCCCATGGGTGTGTTGGTCCTGGACCGGGGGGGCGTCGCCACCTACTTCAACCAGACAGCAGCGGACTACACACAGCTATTGGCAGAAGACGTGATCGGCAATCCAATCCTCGACCATATCCCCGAGGCGCTGCCGATGTTGGATACGGTCTTGGTCGAGGGCAAAGAGCTCCGCGATTATGTCTACCGCGGCAAGGTCAAGGACTATGACGCTGTTGCTCTGCGTATGTATGGGACCCCGCTACGTGATCAACAGGGAGAGACCATCGGCGCGGTCTGTCTATTCGCAGATATCACGGAAAGCGATCGTTTGGAGCAGGCGAACGAGATCCTACTCGATCAGATCCGCCAAGCAGAGAAGTTGGCGCTGATGGGTGAGCTGGCTGCAGGGACCGCCCATGAGATCCGCAATCCCTTGATGGTGATCCAGGGGTTCGTTAAGATGGTTTACGATCGTCTTGAGGCAGAGAGCGCCGAGCGCGAGTGGTTGCAGCTATCGCTCGACGAGGTGGAACGGATCAAGGAGATCACCACCGAGTTCTTGGTCTTAGCCAAACCCACGGCCCCGCAGCGTATCCCCACCGATATAGTCCGAGTGATCCAGGAGACGCTGCAGATGGTGGACAGCATGGCCTTCAGCAGCGGAGTGAAGGTGCGGTCGACCTATCCTGATCAGCACCCCATCTGTTCGGCTGACAGCCAACAGCTCAAGCAGGTCTTCCTCAACCTCTTCACCAATGCCATCCAAGCCATGCCCGGGGGCGGTGTGCTGACAGTGGAGGTGGGGGCGGTGGGTCTAGATGGGCGCTTCGCGGTGAAGGTCCATGACACAGGCGTCGGGATCAGTGCCGCGGATCTTCCGCGTATCTTCGATCCTTTCTTCTCCAGAAGGGATCAGGGGACTGGTCTGGGACTGACAGTGACAGCGCGCATTGTCCAGAACCACGAGGGAACTATTGAAGTAAAGAGTGAACCTGAGGTCGGCACTATCATCACAGTTGCCTTACCCGCAACGCAGATCTGATTGTGAAGGAGCTGAGAAAGTGATTACAGAAGTCAGCGCCGGTGGAATAATCATCCATCAGGGCTTGGTGCTCGCCATTCAGAACCGTTTTGGTGAGTGGGTCTTCCCCAAAGGACATCTCGAAGCGGGCGAGACCGCCCAACAAGCAGCGATCCGAGAGGTCTGGGAAGAGACCGGCCTTCATGCCACCATCATCCGCCATATCGGCGAGACGCGCTACCAGTTCTACGCAGAAGGAGGCCTGCGGGATAAGACCGTTCATTGGTACCTGATGAAGACGGATGATCCCACCATCAAGCTGAGCAAGGATGAAGGCTTCCAGTCCGGACGGTTCACATCGGTGGAAGAGGTCCACAAGCACCTTGCCTACGATAATGACCGCCAGATGCTGGAGATCGTCGCCGGTCAGATCCGCTCCGGCCTCGAATAGAAACCTCGGACCCGAAAGGAGTACCCTATGTGCATCACCACCGTGCTGTTTGACTTGGATGGCACGCTGATCGATACCCGTGACCTCATCCTGAAGTCTTTCGCCCACACCTTTGAACAGGTGCTGCAGAAGAGCGTTCCTGAGGATGAGCTTCTGTTGCACTTCGGTCGTCCACTGCACTACACCATGCAGACCTACGCTCCCGATCGCGTGGACGAACTGCTGCAGACCTACCGCGAGTTCAACCGCACCAACCACGATGAACTGACCAAGGAGTTCCCCCTGGTGCGTGCCACCCTTGCTGAGCTCAAGAAGCGGGGCTATCGTCTCGGCATCGTCACCTCGAAGATTCGCCGCGTGGCGGTGATGGGGCTCAAGCTCTTCGAGCTGGATGGTCTAATGGATATCCTGGTCTTTGAAGAGGATACAGAGAAGCACAAGCCGGAGCCAGAACCGGTACTGAGAGCGCTGGAGTTGGCGAGCATCGAGCCGTCCGAAGCAGTCTATGTGGGCGACAGTCCCTATGACATCCTCTGCGGGCAGCGCGCGGGCGTCAAGACAGCCGCGGCGCTCTGGACCAGCTACGCCCATGAGGATCTGCTGAGCCTGAAGCCCGACTACGCGCTCGAGGGCATTGGCGACCTGCTGAAGCATCTACCGCAACGATAGGAAAAGAGAGAGGACGGATTACGCAGTGAGCGTAAATCCGTCCTCTTTTTCGTTCTTGTGCTACAGGCTAGGTGCGGTGGTAAGATCACTTCTAGTGTCTGATATCTGATCTCTCCCCTTACTGTGGGCTGCGGGCTGTGGACTCTGCAGGGGCATATGCCCCTGCAGCAAGTCATTCACCACCACACTGGCGGCGATCAGCCCTGCCACTGAGGGGACAAAGGAGATGCTGCCGGGGATCTGGCGGCGCACGGTGCAGCTACGCATATCCTTGTGTGGGCAGATGCAGCCCGTGGCGCAGCTATCATCCAGCACCAGCGGGGTGCGCGGCGGCTCCGTGGAGTAGACTACCTTTACCCCACGCTCGATCCCAGCTTTGCGCAGCTCCTTGCGCAGGACCTTGGCCAGCGGACAGGTGTGGGTCTCACAAATATCCACCACCTCAAAGCGGGTGGGGTCCAGTTTGTTCCCCGCCCCCATACTGGCGATAATCGGTATCCCCAGGTGATAGGCGTGTTTGATCAGAGCCAGTTTTGCCGAAACCGTGTCAATAGCATCAACGATATAGTCCAGGTCCTTGGTCACAAATTCCGCGGCGTTCTCCACAGTCACAAACGTGCGGTGTGTCTCCACCTGACACTTCGGGTTGATATCGAGCACGCGCTGACGCATGATATCTACCTTGGCCTTGCCCACGGTGGAACGCAGCGCTGGGAGCTGGCGATTGATGTTGGTGAGACAGACGCAATCATCATCGATCAAGACCAACCTACCAACACCTGCACGGGCTAGCGCCTCTACGGAGTACGAACCGACTCCACCGACGCCGAAGACCGCTACTGAGCTTTCGGCAAGCTTGCGTACCCCGTCGGAGCCTACCAGCAGCTCCGTTCTCGAAAAGGCATTGAGCGGCATCTCTAGAGCTCCTTCCCTCGGAAAATCAGCCATTGCTGCGAATGGGTTCTCACCACATGATAACTGCCCTGGGCCTTCTCGCCAAGAAGAACCACAACGATCTTGTCGTTCTTCCACTCGGCCACCGCATAGCGGCCATGATCCCAAACGCTGACCGTCCCGGCTCCGTAGTTGCCTGGGGGGATAGTCCCGGCAAAGTCGATATAGCTGAGGGGATGGTCTTCCACTTCGATGGCCAAACGCTTGACACCAGGCTCGAGTGGGAGCCCCTTAGGGACCGCCCAACTCTTCAGTACGCCATCCCTCTCCAGACGAAAGTCCCAGTGGAGACGACGAGCGTGATGTTCCTGGATCACGAAACGGGGAAAGGCCGCTTCGCTCTCGCTCTGCCCGCAGTGTGTTGCTTGTGAATGACCACTGGTGATCTCCTCTATCTCATGTGGCGTAGAGCAGTGACAATATGGGTGACCTGCATGATGGCTAGGGAACACCATGTTCACCTCGATGTTCGCATGATGGGCGCGATAAGCATCCTTGCCCGAGCCATGTGTTCTTACGACTGCGGGCTGCGGGCTGCGGGCTTCACAGTTATTCTACCCAGCCTGGCGAATGAAGTCGCCGACGGTGCGGTAAAATGACCCAAAGGAGGGATCCCAGCATGGAGATCATACTTAAGCTGACCGAGCTGGCCGAACGCTTACGCTCCGAAGGCGACACATTGCGAGCCGAGGGTGTGGATATGGCCATCAACGCCTTAGGAGGTGATCGCGAGGAGAACGACCAGCCCTTGCTACCCCCAGACCGTGACCCGGTCAACCAGGGGCGTGCGTAAACTTTTTATCGACATCTGGTCAGGGTTTCGTCACGCATCGACCGTTGGGGTGCTGAACGCTGGCAGGGAGCGTCGACCTAGACCGATATTTGACGGACGATTCTTACCTCTCTCAACCCCGTCCTTAAAGGGATGCGGCCGGTCCATCGCCAAGTAATGGGTATAGGACAAGCCCACATTACAGCCCGCAGCCCACAGCCCAGAGCCCACAGCCAAGCGAGTGAGAGCGGTGTGGGGGCGGAGGGCATTGGTGCATGCGTGGAGCCTCGCCGAGGCTGTCTATTGCCGTGGGTATTCGAGGGTAGGGGGAATGAGACGTGGCCATCGCGGAGCGTGCCGATTCTTATCTATGGTCCAATATCGACCTGCGGGACGCAACCCTCCTGGTCTGGGAGCATGACGACCATGGCTTGGCCACGCGGATATGCCATCATGCTGATGTCATCCAGAGTAACGCCCACGTCATCTCCATCGCTGGCGGGACTCGGAAAGATCAGGACCCGGTTTTTGAGCTTGGTTCACTGGAACATGGCAGCATTGATTGCGCTGTGGTGACCTTTAGCGCCAAGAGCCTCAGCTTCACGAAGCTGCTGACACTGTTCCACAAGGTGCATCTACTTCTGAGAACAGGAGGGCGCCTGGTCGTACGCATGGATGCGCTCCGTACGGGACAGACGCCAGACATGCGTTGGTGGGAGAGACGCAATCGTCTGGCCAAGGCCGTTGCCAGCCTTGCCGGTGATGGGCAGGGAGCCGAGCTGAGCTCCGAGGAGCTGGTGAGCATCCTCCAGGTGATCGGGTTCTGCGCGATTCAGCCGATGGTCTTTCATGGTGAGCCGCTATCACCGGTCGCCATCACCACCTTGGTGGAGGAGATCACGCGCTACGCATCTCGTATGGAGACGCCCAATTGGCGTCAGGCAATCACTGAAGAGCTCAAACTGTTGCGGCTGCAACTGGAGACGGAGAAGGGTTATACAGCCCCCGTCGCCATCATCGACGCCACAAAACAAGCGAAGCAGTAATCTGCTTCGCTTTCTTGAGTCCGAGGAGTCTGACGTCAACCGTCATCTGTAGACCATCGAGAGATCTCCGAGGCAATAGCCTAGCCCCTTTAACTACTGCGGGCTGTGGGCTGATGGCCGCGGGCACTAAAGCACCCTATCGATCTCGTTCGTAATCGATTCCTTGGGTCGGAAGCCAACCAGAGTCAGTGCGGGCTTGCCGCCCTTGAAGACGATCAGTGTGGGAATGCTCATCACATTATACCGGAAGGATACGTTGGGGTTCTCGTCAACATTGAGCTTACATGTCTTCAGTTTGCCAGCATACTCTACCCCGATGGCATCGACGACCGGGGAAACCATTCTGCATGGCCCGCACCAGGCGGCCCAGAAGTCAACCAGGACTGGCACCTGTGAGTCGAGAACCTCGGACTGAAATGTTTGATCGGTGACACTCATCACTGCCATGTATCTTCATCCTCCATTGTTCAAATACGAGCGCACAAAGACCCCGCCCATGAGTAAGTTGTCATATTACTGGGGTCCCCAGACGCTCTAATAGGCGTTGCTGCTATATCCTATCTATCATATGTTCTTGCTCCACTTCAGCTTCTCCTGCTGTCTGGCACTCTAGTCCTACATCCGTGTTGGACAACCGTAAATCCTAAGGCATGTACCTCAAGCAGCGGCATATGGTGAAATAAGGTTAGTTCACCATATGGTAGCTTGTATGCACTGCTTGTGGGGGGTGGCATCATGACGAAAAAACGCTGGGTATGGTTGATTGGTGTTGTGACTGCGCTCGCGCTGATCGGGGGAGCGGGGTTGATGCTCCTCTGGACGCCGCCCAACCAGATGGTACGAGGGGTATTCATCGGTCCGCTGGCGGTGGGGCGCATGAAGACAACAGAGGCTAAGGCGCTACTGGAGGCACAACTGGCCGACCTGCCCGCCATCCTTCGGATCTCGACCACCGCGGGAGCTCACCAGACCAATCGTTCCGAGCTGGTGATGGGATTTGATCTCGACAGGTCGATCAATGAGGCCCTGGCCGTCGGTAGAGGGCAGGGACTGTGGAAGGACCTGCAGACGCAATGGCAACTGCGCAACTCGGCGGTGACGATCCCACTCTACCCCAAGCTGAGTGACCATGGCCTCTCATCACTGCATCAGCGACTGACAGAGCTGTTCGGGGTGCCGACCAAAGCAGCAGCTTTCTCGGTACGGGGGGATATCGTCAGCATTATCCCCGGCCAGAATGGGCGAGGAGTGCAGCGCGTCGAGCTGGAACGATCGCTGGCGCAGGCTCTGGGGCGAATGGAGACCGCGCTCTCGGTGCCGCTGCAAGAGCTCAAGGCATCGCCCAGCACTGAGGAGCTCACCGCCATGGGGATCAAGGAGAAGGTGACCGAGTTCTCCTCGACGTTCAGCCTCGGTCTGTCTGGACGAGTACACAATATCAGACAAGCAGCTAAGGCTCTGGACGGTCAGATTGTTGCACCCGGAGCGATCTTCAGCTTCAATGATGTGGTCGGGCCGGCCGATGCTCGAGATGGCTATCAGGATGCTATCATTATCAGCAACGGAGAGTTCACCACCGGCGTAGGCGGTGGCGTCTGTCAGGTATCTAGCACATTGTACGGAGCTGTTCTCAGGGCTGATCTGAAGATTGCCGAGCGTCATAATCACTCTCTGATCGTAACCTATGTTCCTCCCGCATTGGACGCCACTGTCAACTATCCAGTCCATGACTTCCGTTTTGAGAACACCGCTCCCCATCACGTCATGATTAAGACGGAGATCGTTGGTGATAAGCTGATCGTGAGGCTATACGGTCAACGCGATCGAACGACCTTAGTCCAGGTAGAATCACACGTGATCGAGACGTATCCGGCCGTTGTTCGCCTCATTCCTGACGAGAACCTAACCGTTGGCCAGGAAGAGGTGGTGCAGAACGGATCGACTGGTTATCTAGCCAGCTCGTACCGAAAGGTCTACAAGGACGGGGTACTAGTTCGCAACGAAAAACTATCTCAGGATTACTACAGTCCATCCACCCGCGTGGTGCGATCCGGAACAAAGCCCGTTCCCGCAGTAACCACCCCCCAAGAGCCAGCGGTTACTCCCGCCCCCACCCCGTCGGGTAGGCCGCCTGGGGAGGCGCCCGTTACGCCTGACCCAGCGACTCCTGATACTCCCATTCAAGGGGGAAAGATACCGAATTGAAAAGATTATGATAGACCGATCGATGGAGTAGTGCTAGCATAGTAGTACAGCTGATGGACTGTCCCATTCTTCGGGCGCAACGCACGTGGTCGGATCCATGCCTTCAGCTAGGTACCCAGGCGTGGTTGACCAGCAGCACCCCTGCTTCGTCACCCACAACTCACCACACACCTTTGCTGAAGGAGGCGAATTGCGCGTATGTATGAGAACATCGGCCAGATCATTCGTCAGCTGCGTACGGACGCTCGACTAAGTCAGCAGGAACTGGCAGGCAATCTCTATACCAAGGCTTATGTCAGTCAGGTGGAAAAGGGAAAGGTCAAACCATCCAAGAAAGCCCTGCAGCACTTCGCCGAGGTACTGGCTAAGCCGTTTCTGGCGAGCATGGGAGCTGAAGAGACTCAGGAGTTTCAGCGCATTGTAGCGTTGATTGATTACGCCTGTTCGCTGATCCGCGAAGCACGACACACTGACGCTCTGACTGCTTTCCAGGAGGCCGTTGCCCTGAGCGAAGAGTTCCGTTACCCGGCCCTAAAGGTGAAAGCGCTTCTAGGGTTAAGCCAGGCGTATCGCGCGGAAGGGCGCTTTGAGCAGGGCGTTGACCTGGCCAAAGATGCTAATCGCCTCGCTGGGCAGCTGGGTGAGCCAGGCGAGATTGCCCATGCTTTGATACAGCTGGGGCATATCTTTGCCGACCAGCACGAACTGCAGGATGCCGCGCAAGCCTATGAGGACGCGATCAGGCTGTTGAAGAACACCCAGGATCCCGCCCAGCAGGCGATGCTGGTTAGTCTGCTGACGGCACATGGTCAACTGCTGGGATCAATGGGGTTCGTTGACCGTGCCATCACCACCTTTAACCGGAGCGTGGAACTGGCGGAGCAGCTCGATAGTCTCGAATATCAAGCCAAGAGCCATATGGGCATCGGCCTCGCCCACTATCGTGCTGGCAACTTCTATGAGGCCATGAACCATACGCGGCGAGCGATGACCATCTATGAGATGCTCGACAACTCGCAGCTGAAGGCCGACCTTCTTTATCAACTGGCCGAGGCGGAGGCCAAACTGGGCAACACAGAGCAAGCTCTTCGGCATTATCAGGATAGCCTCAGTCTAGTCGATGCGCAGCGCGTCGGTGACATAGTCGAGATCCTGACGCAGATGGCTAGCCTGCAGCTTAAGAGTGGCGATCTCGACGAGGCTTGGGCCAGCGTCGGCAAGGCAGATGGCCAAGCCAGCGCCGCGCCAGCACATCTTGTCGCCCGCCTAAAGATCATCCAAGGGAGGATCTTGCGCGCCAAAGGCGAGTTGAGCGGTGCGCACACCCAGCTGCAGTCCGCCCTGGAGAGCCTTAAGGAACAGAACCTACCCAAGCTTAGGGCGTCAGCGCTGGCAGAGATGGCTGGCTTATATAAGCAGATGGGGCGCTTGGACGAGAGCCTCGCCTGCTATGAGCAGACCATGGAGATCGTCGCCAAGGACATGATTTAACAGCCATCAGCCCGCAGCCATCAGCCCACAGTGGGGTGCCTGGGGCCGACGTTTGACGTGATATGTGAGGAGCCGCAGATGCGGCTCCTTTTGCATATTCACGGTAACCCAAGACACAATAACCATATCGGAGAGCATCTGCTACCGCTGTCCCAACACCTACTGGCAACAAGGAGGAGACCATGAAACGAATCGCCGTTGAGCCCGCTCTCTCCCAAGTCAAGAGCTTACTCAAGGAACAGGGTTACGAGGTCATGAGCATGGAGCAGTTCCAGAACGCCGACTGTGTCGTCATCAATGGTGGTGATGACAATCTCATGGGGATGCAGGATGCCTTAACCAAGTCCCCCGTGATCGATGCCAACGGTATGACGGCCAAGCAGGTCCTAGACCAGATCAAGCGTTTTGACCGCTCGTAAGTAACGGCAGACAGAAGAACCTCAGTCCCGCAAGCAGGGACTGAGGTTCTTTGTTGCTCTTACGGCCAGGGCAAGCTTAGGTCAGCTAGTTTAGCGTCTTTCATAACTCGTTCTCTCAAAACTTGCATGATGTCGGATCAGGGTGTCGAGGGCTGCAGAAGTTCACCATAATGAAGTCATGCAAGTTTCTGAGGTGACTGCCTACGAATCTCTACTCTCGGCAAGCCCGCTGTCTCTGCGCTCGAGCCTTCCTATGGAAGCGAGAATGCCTTGGGCAATGGTGTTCGCCAGCTTGACCACGAGGTTCAGCCGTGTGTTCTGCAATACGAAGTATTCCATAAAGCCACCGACGTTGACGATCCCCGTCAGATAGAGATCCCCCACCTGGGGCAGCTCTTTGTTCACTCCGGCCCCGGGGCGCATCGGCCCAGACCCGATGGTGATCATGCCGACGCTGTCAGCCTGACCAAGACATGCATCCACAGCCACCACCAGTGGGCGTTGGTAGGCGCGGCGAATGTAATCCACCGTCTCTACCAGATTGGTGGCATGAACGGGGTAGTCAAGGGTCCCGTGAACGAAGACCCCTTTGGGAAGCATCTCATCCAACTTGCTGCCGATCAGCGGTCCCAAGGCATCTCCGGTCGAACGGTCCGTGCCTATGCAGAGGATGACCAGCTCCTGAGTCGTATACCACTGTGATTCCATCAGCTGGCTGAGTATCTCGCTAATAAAACCAGTGGCGTTGCGATCGTCTACGTGAACCTTGTACTCTCCCAAGCGGTGGTCCTTACGTGATCCACCAATCATTGGTATGGACATGGACTTCCATAACCCCCTCTCAGTGGGCCAAAACAACCGCTTGTCCGCCTACCCATTTGTTAGTAGAGTCGCCAAAAAGGAGCTCCCTAATACCTGATCCCATGGTGATCCAGTGATCTATCCTATGGTCGAGCCACGGCAGATATACATACCATGTACAGGTCCTGTTCTCCACCACGAACTAAGGGCATAAGGATAGTCTGGGCATGCACCAGCCCAACTCCGTCACCTGCCGCGTGGTAGCGGATTCTCCGTGATCTTGGCGCTACCTACTGTGGGCTGCGGGCTGTGGGCTGTGGACTAACCTGCCGGGGGTGGAGAGATGGCGAAGCGTCCAACCGTGGGTTGGCTCAGTCTGGCCTTGACTTACATCGGCGCGGTGATCGGTGCGGGCTTCGCATCGGGTCAGGAGATCGTCACTTTCTTCACCCGGTATGGTGATTTTGGACTTGCCGGCGTTGCCCTGGCAGCGATCCTCTTTGTCATCAGTACCTACCTCATCCTGCGCATTAGCCGTCGCGAGCGAACGATCGGCCTGACCGAGCTAATCAATCACGTGTGTGGGGTCTGGCTGGGGCAAGCCTTCAGCCTGGTGATGGCCATATCACTGCTCGGTAGCCTTGGGGTTATGCTGGCTGGGAGCGGGGCAATTCTTCACGATATGCTCGACATCCCCTATATCGTGTCCGTCGTTATGACCGCCATCGCTGTGGCTGTTATCATCCTGAGCGACCTAAAGGGGATCTCCACGGTCAACAACTTCCTCGTTCCGGTTCTGATCATGATCACTGCACTGATCTCGATACAGGTGATGCTGGCGGGGTCCAGCCAGAGTTTCATACCCCTTCCGGCCACGACGCGACCGTGGTGGTGGTCGGCCATCCTGTATGTCTCGCTCAACATCGGCCTAGCGATAGCTGTACTCGCGGCTGGGGCCCAGGAGACGTCTGCCCATCTTCCGGTCGCTGTCGCCGGCGGCGGGGGGTTAGGGGTCCTGGCCTCCCTACTCTGGGGAGCGACCTATCACCGCTTAGCGGATAGCTTAAGCGCTGAGATTCCCATGCTGGCGCTGGCGACATCCCTCTCCCCGCAGTGGAAGGTGATCTATGCCGTAGGGTTCTGGCTGGCAGTGATCACGACCGCCATTGCTTGCGCCTATGGAACGCTGCAGATTATCGCCACCTGGTTTGGTTCCAGGGGTTGGGTTGCCCTGGTGGGCATCCTGGTCTTGGCCAGCGCCCTTACTCGTCTGGGCTTCGCAAAGCTTGTCCAGTGGCTATACCCCGCCTATGGCTACGGTTGCCTACTCTTTCTGGTATGCCTGCTCCTGTATCCCTTCCGTCGTGCGCTTAGGCGCGGGCCGCGGAGCGATCATCGGTGAAGGGATTCACAAGCAATGAAGCGAATAAACTACGAATTAGGAGACCGCGCTTCGCGATACTCCGACCGTCTCCCGAATCTACTGATGGCTGTTGGCTGATGGCTGATGGCTCGTAAGGTGGTGTCATCTCTTGGATCAGAACCGAGCCCGCGAGCTCTATGAAGAAGGCAATCGCCACTTACAGCGAGGGGCAGGCAGAGAGGCTGAGGAGGCCTTTCGACAGGCCTTGAGCATTGATCCTGACTATGCAGACGCCCACAGTAAGCTGGGCGTAGTTCTTGCCGAACGTGGGGACAGGCCAGCCGCGTGTGCGCAGTTCGAGCGCGCGCTGCAGATCAACGAGCGCCACGGCTCGGCTCTGACCAACCTGGGCAATCTGCATTTCCTTGCCGGCGACTTTGCTGAGGCGGAACGTTACCATCGGCTTGCCATCGCATCTGACCCGGACAACCCTGTCCCTCATAATAATCTGGCCGCCGTTCTCAAGAAGCAGAAGAAGGTCAAAGAGTTTGTGGACGAGATGAAGGTGGCTCAGCGGTTGACCCGGCGTCAGCACGATGACCAGGTCCGTACCGAGCTGAAAGCCGGGCCGAAGCGGGGCTGCTTGGCACCCACCGCCATGATTGGGCTGATCACCGTTGTGCTGGTGGGGTGGATGCTTACTTAGCCCATAGCCCATAGCCCGCAGCCCACAGCCCGCAGTCGAGATGGAGCGACGTCCCCTTCACTGCGTCCTCTGCGGGAGAGGGACACCGCATTGGATCGATCACGCTCGCATGTTGCGCAACCCATGCCCCCGCTGCTACCCCACTTGCTGTGGGTCGCGGGGAGGTGGGCTGTGGGCACTATTCGAAGGAGGCAACTGCCATGGACAATACCGAACCCAGGGTCGTTACCCAGGTCAAGCACGGCATGATCTGGATCGGCTGCTTCCTCTTGCTGGCGGCACTGATTGTCACCTTTCTCACCCAGCGAAGCCCGATCAGTCTCGTCTTGGGCAAGAATCCCAAGGCCCAGAAAGAGATGGTCAGCGTCTGGCAGAAAGAGCAGACTGGCTTGGTGCAGATCGCAGCGGTCAATGATGATCGGTCGGCCTTGGGCTTGCTGCTAAAGGGCGAGGCATCGACGGCGGTCTCGGTTGACAGTGCCGCCAAAGTGCATCAGTCAGCTGCCATCGCTCTGCATGGCAGCCAGTTGGCCTGGGCTGGGTCCGGAGGTTTTGCTTATCTGCACCGAACCACCAGGCTCTTGCAGATGTATGACAACCTCGGCGTGCCGCGCTGGGAACTCCCACTTACGGTGGCGCCAGATTATGCATGGTCGTCGCCCGATGGACATATTTTAGTAGCACAGGGTGACAAGGGGGTCACGCAGCGGGTCATCCTGATCTCTCCCGAGGGCAAGCCTCTGTGGGAACATATGGTCAGCAATGGAGTTGTGATCTCGGCGGCGGTAGCCAACCGTGGTCAGGGTGTCGCTCTAGGGGTACTCAACCTCAACAGCGCCAGCACGCAGAGTATCGCCTATCTTCTCGACAACAGAGGGCAGGTGGCTTCGGTTACCGATCTAGGCAACATGGTCACCAAAGGCATAGGGATCAGTCAGGATGGGCGCGTTGCCGCCATCGCTGGTCTGCGTAAGGTTGTCGGCCTTGATGCCAGCGGGAAGAAGACATGGGAGATAGCGCTCAAAGGTGATCTGCTTCAGCTTGCAGTCTCCCCCCGCGGCAACTTCACCGCTCTGACTGTGACGAAGAACTCATGGTTCGGTTTGAGCAAGCGTTCCTCGCTGATGGCGATCGACCATCGCGGGAAGATGCAGTGGCAGTACGCTCTGGACGATCAAGCCATCGATCTCGCCATTGCCAATGACGAGAGCATGGTCATGGTCGGAACCCCCAAGAGTGTGTTGGGATTGCGCAGCAATGGCGACGTAGTCTGGGGTAACAACCATCGAGGCCTGGTCGATCTAGCGCTCTCGCCCTTGGGTAAGCTGGTGTCTGGCCTCGACCAGAACGGCAAGCTCACTCTCTGGGAAGCAAAGTAGCCGTAGCCAGCTCAGCCGGCAAACCTCACCGACCAAACTGCTGATCGTAGAGCCAGATGAACATCACAGACACAGGAAACCCTGTCGTGCCTCCAGGTGGTTGACCATGACGGTTGACCCTACCGACAAAGGACAGCGGCTGGACCTTGCTCTGAGCAAGGCAGCTGCATGGGAGGGGACTATGAACTGGGTTGATTGGACGATCATCGCGCTCTTAGCCTTCGGTGCGGTGCGCGGCTACTCGCGTGGACTGGTCAAGAGCTTCCTGAAGGCGGCCGGACCAATCATTGGCGTTACGGCCGCCATCCTCTACTACCAGCCCCTGGCCAACTGGCTGAACAAGACCATGGGCTGGTCGAAAACGGTTTCCGCCATGGTGGAGAACTCGGTAAACTTGCCGACCACGACCATGCCGGGGGACAACCCACTGGTGCAGCTGACCCGTGCTCTGGGCGAGATGCAGTTGCCCCCTGCTCTAACCAAGACGCTGGTGGATCAGATCAACCAACTCAGTGGGCTAACGGTCCAGAGCATCGCGGTGAACGTCGGCCGGTTTGTGGCAGAACTGGTCAGCCGGGCGCTGGTCAATGCGGTTGCCTTTGCCCTGATTGTGCTGACGGTCAAGGTCGCCGCTGACCTGATCGTCGGTCTGCTCAGTCAAGGCTTGGGTATCGGCGGTGGTGACCTGGATCGATTGGGTGGTCTGGCCTTCGGACTGCTGCAGAGTGGTCTCATCTTGGCAGTGGTGATGGCGCTCCTGGCGCCGCTATTGGTCTTTGATGGCTTCCGTGGCTTAGCCGCAGCGGTGGCCGACTCCACTTGGTCCAACTGGTTTATCAAGGCTTTTTACTTTGTGACGCAAGGATGATAGATGGGCCCGCCCATCTATCTAGGAGGTTCTATGTCGCGCAACACGCTCGTGACCTTTGTTAGTACCCACCACGCCCTCAAAGCTGAGAAGCTCGTGGCGGCGGCGGGCCTTGATTTTGATATCATCCCTACCCCCCGTGCGATCACCGCCAGCTGCGGGTTGTCGCTGGAACTGCCAGATGAGGCGCTCCCTAGGGCCATGCAGCTCTTTGCTGACAACCAAGTCAAGTCCGAGGCGGCCTATCGGCGCCTGAGCAAAGATCAGTATGAAAGGCTTTAGGAGCCGCCCACAGCCCACAGTAGCTACCACCCCTTGGGAGAACTGCGGGCGCGTCTCGCGCGGTACCGATAAGGCTATAGGCGACGCCCAACGACCGTCCTGGTTCAGTGTACGGAAATGTCAGTTTCAGTGGCTCGCAACTGCAGGCTGCGGGCCGCGGGCAGTGGGCTACCATGTGGGAGGTTTACATGGACAAGCTCTATCAGATGGCGATTACCCGCTGGCCTATCCTAGGCACAGCGCTCGGCATTCCCTTGCTCGGCAGGTTGCTGAAGATCGTGGGAACGCTGGTGGTCGCAAAGTTGCTCCTGCGGTGGACCGGCGTGGCAATCACTCGCGTCCTCGCGCCCAATGGCAAACAAACAGCCGTTCAAGTGCAGAAAGCCAAGACTCTGAGCGGCCTGCTCAAGAGTCTGGCCCGTTACATCGTCTACTTTATTGCGGGCTTGACGATCTTGGGGATCTTCGAAGTCCCGACCACATCCATCATCGCCAGTGCTGGGATCGTGGGCTTAGCGGTTGGCTTTGGGGCGCAAAATCTGGTTCGTGATGTTCTCACCGGCTTCTTTATCCTGTTCGAGGATCAATACGCCGTCGGCGACTATATCACCACGGCCGGGGTGGCGGGCACGGTGGAGGAGATAGGCCTGCGGGTGACCAAACTACGGGATTTCGGCGGTGAGCTGCATATCGTCCCCAATGGCGGGGTGGAGCGCGTCACCAACCATAGCCGCGGCCGCATGCGTGCCATGGTGGACATTCGCATCGCGGATGACGAGAAGCTGGACAAGGTTCTGAAGCTGCTGGACGAGGTCTGCGGACAGGTGAAAAATGATCTGCAGACTGTCATCCTAGATGGACCCGACGTCCTGGGGATCGTTGAGTTCGGGCCCTCGGAGATTGTGATACGTATACTCGCCCGCACCGCGCCCATGGAGCAGTGGGCAGTCGAACGGGCGCTGCGCAAACGGGTCAAAGAGGCCTTTGACCGTGAGGGGGTCAGCTTCGCTCATCCCAAGCGCGTCATCGTACAACACAAAGAGGAGGCGTAGAACGCCTCCTGTGAGTCATAAGTCATAAGTCATGAGTCATCCAGGGGCGATGGACTGATGAAGCCCCCTGATGGCTGATGCCTGATGGCTCCGGGCTATGAGTTCGGATCCTCATGTGGATGGCTGGAAGGTTCCAGAGGATGATTGAGATGA
>CAYOCI010000023.1:0-11163 GCA_964402415.1 uncultured Clostridia bacterium | reverse complement strand
CCGTGAGGGGGTCAGCTTCGCTCATCCCAAGCGCGTCATCGTACAACACAAAGGGGAGGCGTAGAACGCCTCCCCTCTGGATGGTTGATCCACCTATAAGTTTGGATCTTCGTGTGGGTGGCTGGAAGGTTCCAGAGGATGATTGAGATGATCCAGATCCGCAGTTCTCTCGACTGGCTCACCAGCTGGCGCTGGGTCCGGCTCGACTGCGGGCGCGGTTGTCTCTTCTGTCGGCTGCTCGACTTCGGCTGGAGCATCCTGATCGGGTTGCTCCGGCAGTGCTTCTGCGGCCTTCTCTTCCTTCATCTGCTTGACCTGCTTGGCAAACTTAACCGCCTTCTGGGTGATGCGTAGTGTCACTGGCACTTGGATCAGTGCTCCGCCGATCACCAGGTACTTAGCTACCTTGCGCAGCTTCTCACTGAAGAGGGCCCCGATGCCCAGCGCCATGACGATCTTGCCGAAGCTGGCGTCCACAACGTCCTGCTTACTGACGATCTCGTCAGCTTTGATAACTCGTTCTTCTTTCACAGATCTCCACCTCCCCTAGCTTCACCATATGCAGGGGAGATGACAAAGGTGACAGCAAATCTGCCCGCCGCCCACAGCCCGCGGCCCGCAGAAAGGTACGGAAGCAGCCATGCCAGCCATCAGCAGGCATCTGTAGTCTGTGTGATGATTCCCACGTAGGCGACGGTTTCAGTTACATAGGGCTTCCAGTTGTCTCCACCGCGGGCTGTGGGCTGTGGGCTGCGGGCATTTCACTTAAGGAGCTGACAGCATGGCGCAGTTTTTTGTTGGCGACATTGTCAAGACACGTAAACCACACCCCTGCGGCAGTGATGAATGGGAAGTAACCCGCATCGGGATGGACTTTCGGATCAAGTGCCTGAAGTGCGGGCATAGTGTCATGCTGCCGCGCGTACGTTTCGAGAAAAGTGTCAAGGCAATTCTAAAGAGGGGGCCGGAGTATAAGCCCGAAGGCATCAGCCATCAGGCCAAAGAAGGGAAATGAGCCCAGCTGACTACGCTTCGAAACGTTCTAGTCACGGCTGTGCGGTGACTATCGGCATTGGTCGTTTGCTACGTTAACTCCTTCGGGCTGATGGCTGATGCCTTCGGCCTGAGAGTGCCGTCACGGAAGCTTGCTTGCATTTCCTTTCGCAGAATGCTATAATACAACGTCGATTACCCCCGCTCCACACATGATGTGGGGCCGCTAGTCCGGGGGGGAGGAGGTGAACAGGAATGCACAAATATGAGTTGATGTATATCATCTCTCCGACTCTCGATGCCGAGCAAACTGAGGCAATGGTTGAGAAGTTCAAGGCTCTCATCGAGTCCAACGGTGGCGTTATCGCCGACCTCAAGAAATGGGGTAAGCGCCGTTTGGCCTATGAGATCAACGATCTACGTGAAGGTTATTACGTGGTCGTGAACTATCAAGCCGCTCCGACCTTGGCTGCGGAGCTGGAACGTGTACTAAAGATCAATGAAGGGATCTTGCGTTCCATGATCGTTCGTAAGGACGACTAACGCGCCAAAGACCGAAGCGAGGAGGCTCACATATGTTCAATCGTGTGATCCTGATTGGCCGTCTGACTCATGATCCTGAGTTGAAATATACGCCCAGTGGTACCCCTGTGGCCCGCTTTAGCCTGGCAGTAGATCGTGGACGCAAGAACCAGCAAGGCGAAAAAGAGACCGACTTTATTCGCTGCAGCACATGGAACAAGAACGCTGAGCTGGTCTCCAACTATCTACAAAAGGGTCGTCTGGTCGCAGTCGAGGGATCATTGCGTATTGACGTGGTTGAGCAACAGGACGGGCAGCGCCGCCAGTATGTGGAGGTCGTCTGCAACACGGTGCGTTTCCTCGACAGAGGCAAGGACCAACAACAGAGCGCTACGGGCAATGACTTTATGAGCTTCGGCCAAGAGGTTGACCCCCATAGCGATGACGTGCCATTTTGATCAATCGCTAAACCCTGAGACGAAGGAGGGAATACAATGCCGGGACCCCGTCGTGAACGTGGACGCCGACCCAAACGCCGCGTATGCAGTTTCTGCGTGGATAAGGTAACGTCCATTGACTATAAGGAACTCGATAAACTCCGCCGCTTTGTTACTGAGCGCGGCAAAATCCTGCCCCGTCGTATCTCGGGCAACTGCGCCAAGCATCAGCGTGCCATGACATTAGCAGTCAAGCGCGCTCGTATCATGGCTCTACTGCCTTACACGACCGAATAGGAGCGGCTTAGCCGCTCCTTTTCCTTTTATTTGGAGAAGATTCTACCGTCGACATTTCTGCAGGGATTGTCTTGATAGGTGTGGAAATCTAGGAGTTACAGGTTGAATGAGTCAAGAACCAGAATGGCGCAGATGACGATGAGGCCCTGCTGATCAGCTAACTTCCCATTACTCAGAATCCCTAATTCTCAAGTCTCAACTCTTAACTCTTAATTCTCTCGAAGGGGGGACCCCATCCCCATGCGCGAATCACGTCCGATGAACGAACCCTTTCCCAATCAAGAACTCGACATTGCTAAGAACGTCAGACTGATCGAACGGCTGAAGACAGACTTGGCCAGTCAGTTGGCGATGATCTATAAAGCACTGCTAAGTGGCAGCGAGGATCTTGTGGCCCAGGCCCTCGCCGGGATGATGATCAACTGCTACCTACTCGGCAAGCGGCTGGGAATCAGTCACGCAAATCTGGATCGTACCCTGACCTTCAGGCTGAAAGAGTTGACTAACGACGGTCAAGATCCAGATCGCCAGAGTCCGGACCTAACGTTGCTGTCCGAATACGTGGACGCGAAAATGAGGTGAGGCAGTGAACCGACAGTATAACCCCCGAGTGATCACCGAAGGGGCCATGATGGCTGCCATCTTCGTCCTGCTCAGTCTGGTAAGCTACTACACCCCGATCGGTATGATCTCAACCTTTGCTCTCTCGGCACCGGCCGCCATCCTGACTTATCGCCAAGGACTTCGCTCGGCGCTGCTGTCTGCGGTTGCGGGAAGTGTAGTCTTGGCTCTGGTGGTCGACCCCATCTGGGCGCTAACCACTGGGCTAATGTTTCAGCTTATGGGGCTAACACTGGGGTGGGGCTTGCGTAGACGTTATACCCCCTACGTTACCCTGCTTGCTGGTACCGCCGCTGGGATGGTCGGGACCATCGCGGTGGGCCTAGTCTCCTGGTATGTCATGGGGATCAATGTCGTTCAGCAGATGATCGACCTCTATCGCGAGGCCGCGGAAGAGTCCATGGCCATCTTTCAGAAGTTCAATGTCCCTGAGCAGTCACTGGAGGGGGTCAAGCAGATCCCACTGATGGTCGAACAATTCATGGGACCCCTGCTTCCCAGCATCCTGCTGCTTTCCTCCCTGGGGTTAGCTTTTGTAAGCCTCGCTGTAATCAGATTGGTGCTCAAGCGGCTGGGGTTCAACACCGAAGGGCTTCCTCCGTTCGGTATGTGGAAGTTTCCGCGGTTCTTCATCTGGGCGTTCCTGCTGGCCTTTCTGGGATATGCCCTCACTAGAGGGATGCCCACGCTCAATAGCTTGTTCATGAACCTCAACAACCTGGCGAATATCCTATTTGTCATTCAGGGGTTAGCCATCGCCGTCTTCTTTATGAGCAAATGGAACACGCCGAAAGTGATGCAAGTCTTTGGCATCTTCATGCTCGTTACCACGCCGATCTTCCCACCGATGCTGCTCATGCTGGGGCTCTTAGACTACACCTTTGACTTCCGCCGCATTGGACCGGCACGCAACGCGTGAAGCGTTACGAGTCCAGAGGGCAAAGGCCAGAGGCCAAAGCAGCTCGCGCCCCGTTGCCCCTGTCTCCTAATTCTTAACTCTTAATTCTTAATTCTCCCTAAAGGAGGTCTTTCACAATGAAGGTTATTCTCAAACAAGATGTTAAAGGTATCGGCAAGAAAGGTGACCTACTCAACGTGGCCGAGGGCCATGCCCGCAACTTCCTCTTCCCGCGTAACCTGGCCATGGAGGCCACCGAAGGCAACCTGCAATCGCTCAAAGAGCGGCAGGATGCTCAGACGCGCAGGAAAGATCGCGAGTTAGACAAGGCCAAGAACTTGGCTGCTAGCCTTAAGGACGTGGTTGTGACCATCACCGCCAAGACCGGTGAAGGCGGTCGCCTATTTGGTTCGATTACCAGCAAAGACATCGCTGACGGTCTCGCCCGTCAGAAGATCGAACTAGATCGTCGCAAGATCGAGCTGAAGGATTCAATCAAACTACTTGGGACGTACGACGTACCCATTCGCATCTATCCCGAGCTTGTGGTTGCGATCAAGGTGGTCGTCAAGGGCCAGGACTAGCGAAAGGAGATACTTTGGTGAAGGAACTGCTCAAACAATACTTGGAACAGGTGAGGGGTTCCTCGCTCCCAGAGCACTCTGATATTGCTCCATCCGCTACGGGATCTTCTGATGATGAAGCAGAGCTGAAGGTTCAGGTTACGGCGCTCTATAGCCTCTTGGCCTCGATCTTTGGCTCCGAACGCCTGGTGCTGCGGGCTGGTAAGCTTGAGGCGCTGGGTCTGATGCGTTCAGAAAGCTTAGAAGAACGGGTGCTGGGATTGCAGCGCCTGCTCTTTGCTGACCCTTCCATGACGCTCCCTGAACGGGAGAAGATTCCGGAGCTGATCGCAGAGATCGAGGTTGAGATCGCTGAGCTTTTGACACGCAAGGCGGTCGAAGATCGTTTGGACAAGCTCGTTACAGAGAAGATGGCCGAACGTCAGACGGAGTACATGCGCGAGGTCAAGCTAGCCCTGCTCAAAGACGAGGCGGGGGTAGAGACTGAGGCCAGCCTGCGCAAGCTCGAAGAGCTAGAGGCGATCAACAAGCGCAAGGCCCCCAAGGCCGCCTCGGAGCAGCTTCGGCCCCAGCGCTTAGGCGAAGTGGTGGGACAGGAACGTGCGGTCAAGGCGTTGATGGCTAAGCTGGCCACACCGTTCCCGCAGCATGTCATCCTCTATGGACCACCCGGAGTGGGTAAGACCACCGCTGCACGCCTGGTGCTATCCGAGGCCGCTAAGCTCCCGTTTGCGCCATTTGGCGGTGAAGCGCCCTTCATCGAGGTCGATGGCAGCACTCTGCGCTGGGATCCCCGTGAGACGACCAACCCTCTACTCGGATCGGTACATGACCCCATCTATCAGGGAGCACGGCGCGATCTTGCTGAGAGCGCTATCCCCGAGCCTAAGCCGGGGCTCGTGACCGAGGCCCATGGGGGGATCCTCTTCATCGATGAGATCGGCGAGATGGACCCCATCTTGCAGGCAAAGCTGTTGAAGGTCTTGGAAGACAAGCGCGTCTCCTTCGACTCTGCCTACTATGACTCCGAAGATCCCCATGTGCCGCAATACATTCGTAAGCTCTTCAGCGAGGGTGCCCCGGCCAATTTCGTCTTGATCGGTGCCACCACCCGTGATCCCGAAGAGATTAACCCAGCCATCCGTTCACGGTGCGCTGAGGTCTTCTTTGATCCGCTCAGCCCAGAGGATATTCGTGCGATCACGGTCAGTGCCGCCAAGAGGCTAAAGGTGAGCTTGGAGCCCGGTGTGGAGCAGTTGATCGCGGACTACACCATCGAGGGACGCAAAGCGGTCAATATCCTCGCCGATGCCTACGGCCTGGCGCTGCACGGGCAGAGCGGCAAGGTCGATCGCCGCCGCAAGCTGAGCGTCACCAAAGACCATGTGCTCGAGGTTATCCAGATCAGCCGTCTGGCGCCCAATGCCCTACTCAAGGCATCGGCACCGGAGATCGGCAAGGTCCTCGGCCTAGGTGTCCAAGGCTACATGGGCTCGGTCCTCGAGATCGAGGCGGTGGCCTTCCCAGCCCGCGAAGAGGGCAAGGGCCAGATGCGTTTCAATGATACCGCCGGCAGTATGACCAAGGATTCGCTCTTTAATGCAGCCTCGGTAATTCGTAAGCTCTATGATATCGACCTCTCGGACTACGATATCCACGTCAATGTGGTCGGCGGCGGCCAGATCGATGGCCCCTCGGCCGGTGTCGCCATCGTGACAGCGCTGGTCAGCGCCATCCGGCAGCAGCCTGTGGATCTGCATGCCGCTGTGACCGGAGAGGTTTCGATCCAGGGCATGGTCAAGGCCGTTGGCGGCCTTTATGCCAAGCTCTATGGTGCCAAACAGGCGGGGTTGACGCGCGTGCTGATCCCTCAGGAGAATGCTCAGGACGTCCCGGCTGGACTGCTTGGGTTAGAGATCATCCCCGTGACCACCGTCGAGGAGGCACTGGGATACTTGTTGCAGACAGCGATCATGGCAAAGGTGGGGTAAAGGATGAGCAGCTCTTTTACTGAACGTATCCCCCCCAACAGTCTCGAAGCCGAGCAGTCAGTGCTCGGCTGTCTGCTCATTGATCGCCAAGCGGTCGCCACCGTCATGGAGGAGCTGCGTGAAGAGGACTTTTACCGCGAGGCGCATCGCGAGGCGTTTGCAGCAGCCGCCGCGCTCTATACGCGTGGTGAACCTGTCGACCTGATCACCCTGGTCGGTGAGCTGCGCAGTCGAGCCAAGTTGGAGCAGGTGGGCGGCCTTGCTTACCTGACCGATCTGGCTCAGCTGGTGCCGACGGCTGCCAACGTCGCCTACTATGTGCGCCTGGTCCGTGAGAAGGCGGTGCTTCGTCAGTTGATCGGGGCGGCCACTCAGGTCGCGGCCATGGGCTATGAAGGCAGCGAGCCTGCCGATACGATCATGGATCAGGCTGAGAGGATGATCCTCGAGGTCTCGCAACGCCGCTCCACCAATAGCTACGCTCATATCGGCGAGGTGCTTTTTCAGACCTATGAGCAGCTCGATCAGTTGCTTAAGAATAAGGGTTCGGTTAGCGGTGTCCCCACCGGCTTCAGCGCTCTCGATCGCCTAACGGCCGGGTTCCAGCCGTCCGATCTGATCATCCTCGCCGCTCGACCCGGTGTCGGCAAGACCACCATTATGCTCAATATGGCTCAGTATGCCGCCATGCACGCCCAGGTGCCCAGCGTCTTCTTCAGTCTCGAGATGTCCAAGGATCAGATTGCCCAACGTATGCTTTGCGCTGAGGCGAATGTTGACCTGTACAAGCTGCGCAACGGGTTCCTCGAGACCAACGATTGGGAGAAGATCACCAAGGCGATCGGTCCACTATCGGCGGCTCCGGTCTATATCGATGACACTGCCGCCATCTCGGTCATGGAGCTGCGCTCTAAGGTCCGCCGCTTGAAGCTGGAGCACAATATCGGTCTGGTGCTGATCGACTACCTACAGCTGATGACCCTCGGCGCCAAGGCTGAGAGCCGTCAGCAGGAGGTCTCCACCATCTCCCGTGCTCTCAAGGCCATGGCGAAGGAACTGAACGTACCCATCATCGCCGGCTCTCAGCTTAGCCGTGCGGTCGAGCAGCGACAGGATAAACGGCCGATGCTCAGCGACCTGCTCGAGTCTGGCGGTATCGAGGCCAACGCTGATCTCGTTACCTTCCTCTATCGCGACGACTACTACAACCCCGATACAGAAAAGCCCAATACGGCTGAGGTCATCATCGCCAAGCAGCGTAACGGCCCGGTCGGAACGGTAGAGCTCTACTTCCTGAAGAACTGGAACAAGTTCGTCAACATGGATCGACCTGGCGGCGGCACACCACCGGCATCGTAAGGCCTGCAAAAAACAATTGATCGAAGGCCCGAAGCATGCTATCATTAATTAAGGCTAATACCGACAGTGATGCCCAAGCGGAGTGAAACTCCGTTTGGGCATTTTTGTGCGCGTTTCAAGAACGCGTTACCAAAAGTGGTAATACTAGCTGTGGAACATGCCCGCATATTGCGCTGCTGCCCAAGATTAGGCGGCATGCGAAAAGAGGGGGAGCCAAGTGAGTAAGAGCTACGATGTGATCATCATTGGTGCCGGTCCGGCGGGGATCTTCGCCGCCATGGAGCTGATCGAGGCCCGCCCTGAACTCAATGTTGTCATCCTGGAGAAAGGCCGCGATATCCAAAATCGCAGCTGCCCGATGAACGAGAAGCGTATCCCTTGCTGCCACTGCGCTCACTGTGCCATCACCTCTGGTTGGGGTGGGGCGGGGGCCTTTAGTGACGGCAAGCTGACCCTGACCACCGAGTACGGTGGTTGGTTGGATGAATATATCGGCAAAGAGGCCGTTGCCAAGTGGATCGACTATGTGGATGCCATCTATCTGAAGTATGGCGGCACCACCAAAGTCTTTGGCGGCGATGAGGAGAAGATCAAAGAGATCCGGCGCCAGGCAGCCACGGCGGACCTTATCCTGGTTCCAGCCCGTATTCGTCATCTCGGCACTGAGGAGAACTACAAAATCCTCACCCGCATGCGCGACTACCTCGAGTCCCGCGTCGAGGTCCGCACCACCACCATGGCCCAAGAGATCATCGTCAAAGATGGTCAGGTCCGCGGTGTGCGCCTCAAAGACGGCGAAGAGCTCCTGGCCAAGGCGGTGATCAGTGTCCCTGGGCGCGAGGGGCATGAGTGGTTTGGCGAAGAGGCCAAGCGCCTTGGTCTGCCCATGGCCAACAACCCGGTAGATATCGGCGTCCGCGTCGAAGTCCCTGCGGTCGTCATGGAGCATCTCACGGATGTCATCTACGAGTCGAAGCTGGTCTACTACTCGAAGTCCTTTGACGACCGGGTGCGCACCTTCTGCATGAACCCATACGGCGAAGTGGTGGTCGAGAACAACCGCGGTCTCCAGACCGTCAACGGACACAGCTGGGCTGAGAAGCGCACCGAGAACACCAACTTTGCCCTCTTGGTCAGCAAGACCTTTACCGAGCCGTTCAAGGAACCGACAGCTTACGGCAAGTCCATCGCTTCCTTAGCCAATATGATCGGCGGCGGGGTGATTGTTCAGCGCCTAGGCGACCTACTCGAAGGCCGCCGCTCCACCCCCGAACGCCTCAAACGCGGCATCGTCCCACCGACGCTTCCCGAGGCGACTCCGGGCGACCTCAGCTTGGTCTTTCCCTATCGCCATCTGCAGAGCATCATCGAGATGCTGGAAGCCCTGGATAAGGTCGCTCCCGGCGTCAACTCGCGCCACACCCTACTCTACGGCGTCGAGGTGAAGTTCTACTCTTCCCGTCTGAAGCTGACCGCCGACCTGGAAACCCCGATCGGCAACCTCTTCGCTGCTGGCGATGGTGCCGGTGTCACCCGCGGCCTGGCTCAGGCGTCCGCATCAGGTGTGATCGTGGCCAGAGAGATCCTGAAACGCATCTAGGGAGTCACCAAGGCACCATGCCACCATGGCACCAAGTGGGATACAGTTAACCAACGTGAAACAGCTGAGGTGTCTGTAGGGGCGCTCGATCGAACCAGCAGTCTCTGCGACTGCTGATGCCGCGCCCGCCGTAACCTCGTAACTTCTATGCGATCCCACAAGTTGCACTTCTATAGCACATGTAGATGGAGTAGCACAGATGTCTGTAGGGGCGGGTTTCAAACCCGCCCGCGGCGAGGCGCACTGCGCCTCGCCTGTTTCTATGCCTACGTCCTGCGGCTCATCCATATCTGGCGAACAACACATCCTCCCGGATGGCTGATGGCTGATGCCTTCGGCTTTTCCTTGCATGGTTTCCCCTCACTCTGCCCATGCTACCTACTACTGCCACTCATCAATCTGGCGGTTATGACATGGGGAAGTGGTGAGATCATGACGACCTCTACTCGGGAGCATGCCGCAGCACCAACCGCATCTAGCGCTGTATTGCGAGGCCTAATCCGTCTGATGCGGCTCAAGCAGTGGACCAAAAACCTGATCGTCTTTGCCGGCCTGGTCTTCTCAGGCGGTTTGGGGAATTGGAACCTGTCGGGTCGCGTGCTGCTCGCCTTTGCCTTCTTCTGCTTGATCTCCAGCTCCGTCTATATCATCAATGATATCGCCGATCTGGAAAAGGACCGTTGCCACCCGAAGAAGTGTGAGCGCCCACTGCCGTCAGGGCAGGTCAGCATCCGTCAGGCCATGGGGCTCTTGGCTGTGTTGGGCTTGGCCGCCCTACTCGGCAGTCTCTGGCTCTCGCCGCGTTTCTTCGCGGTGGTCTTTGCCTACGCAGCGCTGATGGTCCTCTACACCTTCTACCTGAAAAACGTAGTGATCGTCGACGTTCTAGTCATCTCCATGGGCTTTGTCATGCGGGCATGGTCTGGAACCGCGGTGATCGATGTGCCGATCTCTCCCTGGCTGCTGGTCTGTACGGTGCTATTGGCCCTCTTCCTCGGCTTCTCCAAGCGGCAGCATGAGCTCACACTATTGGCAGGATCTGCAGGCGAGCACCGTGCCATTTTGCAGGAGTACTCGCCGGAGCTGCTCGATCAGATGATCAGCGTGGTGACAGCTGCCACCATCATGGCCTATTCCCTATATACATTTACAGCCAGCAGCAACCACTATATGATGCTGACCATTCCTTTTGTCTTGTATGGGATTTTTCGCTATATGTATCTGGTCCACCAGCGCGATCTTGGCGGAAGTCCAGAGATCGTCCTGCTAACCGACATCCCGCTGCTCATGGATATCGCGATCTGGGGCCTAACAGCGATCGGGGTGCTGTATCTAATATGAAAATGCCTACAGCCACAGCCTGCAGTAGCCACTAGTTGCAGAGTGGACGGTCTAATCCCTTGTGGTGCCACCGAAGAGGCAGCATTGGGAACTAGTGCGATTCCGGTCGTCATCCATCAACCGTCTGGAGGAACTGATGGTTGTCCGCTATTTGCCACGCATCAGTTGGGGAAGAGTGGGCAGCCTTTTGCAGTTTCCCTCTAAAGGCGCTCCTTGCTAGAAGCACGCCTTTTTGGCAGATGATCATTTCTTGACACAGATGCCAGGCATCATGTATGATAGTCAAGCGAGACGGTATGGGCCAATAGCTCAGGGGTAGAGCACCCGCCTTTTAAGTGGGGTGTCGATGGTTCGATCCCATCTTGGCCCACCAATGATACACATGGCCCCATAGTGAAGCGGTCTAACACACCAGCCTTTCACGCTGGCGACGCGGGTTCGAATCCCGCTGGGGTCACCATTCTCGGGCGAATAGCTCAGCCGGGAGAGCACCTGCCTTACAAGCAGGGGGTCACAGGTT